>JAIXTS010000448.1 GCA_027483805.1 Azospirillum sp.
AGGTTTCAGGTACCTGTACCGCAAGGTGTGGAAGTTCGAGTCTTCTTCTGGGCACCATTCCGATGTAACGCACTTAAGGCCGCCGGTTCACTCCGGCGGCCTTAAGCGTTTCTGGGCCTGGCCAGCGCTCCTGGAAAATCACCAAACAAAGCTGTTGACGCCCGCATCCGGCCCCATTATACACCCGCCCCACGACGCACTGCCCAGCGGCAACAATGGACAGCGCGGGTCGGAGACGCCCAGATGGCGGAATTGGTAGACGCGCAGGTTTCAGGTACCTGTACCGCAAGGTGTGGAAGTTCGAGTCTTCTTCTGGGCACCATCCGCAAAAAACGCTCTTAGGGCCGCCGGTTCGTTCCGGCGGCCCTAAGCGTTTCTGGCCCCGTCCTCCCTTGGCCCCCTGCCCCGGCATCGGACCCTTGCGGCATCGCCCCTTGCGGCGCGCGGGCCGGCAACCGATAAGGGATGTGACAATCAACGGCACGCCCGCAACGGCACGCCAGCAAGGAAC
Source organism: Azospirillum sp. (assembly GCA_027483805.1). GTDB lineage: Bacteria > Pseudomonadota > Alphaproteobacteria > Azospirillales > Azospirillaceae > Niveispirillum. The sequence goes on from JAIXTS010000448.1 coordinate 512, forward strand.
ACGCCTCATGTCCCAGATCTCCTTTTACGTTGGTGACCTGCCTGATGGTCTTGACCTGGGGTCGGTGGTCGCCGTCGATACGGAGACCATGGGCCTGAACCCCCATCGCGATCGGCTGTGCCTGGTGCAGCTGTCGTCGGGTGACGGCAACGCCCATCTGGTGCAGATCAGCAAGGGCCAGACCGACGCACCCAACCTGAAGCGGCTGATGGAGGACCCGGCGGTCCTGAAGCTGTTCCATTTCGCGCGTTTCGACGTGGCGGTGCTGTACAAGGCGCTGGGCATCACTTGCGCACCCATCTACTGCACCAAGATCACGTCGAAGCTGGTCCGCACCTCCACCGACCGCCACGGGTTGAAGGATCTGTGCAAGGAGATGACGGGCATCGAACTGTCCAAGCAGCAGCAGTCCAGCGACTGGGGCGCGTCGGAACTCAACGAGGACCAGCTGAAATATGCCGCTTCCGACGTGCTCTACCTGCACCAGATCAAGGAAAAGCTGGACGCGCTGCTGGAACGGGAAGGCCGGCGCGAACTGGCGGAGGCCTGCTTTGCCTTCCTGCCGGCGCGGGGCAAGCTGGACCTGCTGGGCTGGGAAGAGCCCGATATCTTCGCGCACTGAGCCCGGTGCTCAGGACATGGCCGCCCGTCCCTGTGCGGCCCGTCACAGAAATGCCGCGCTGTTCTGTCATTTGCTGCGGTCTGTCTTATAATCCCCCTACCCGCCGAGGAACCCCGTCCGCCGATGACCGACGCCCCCACCCCGTCCAACCGGCCGAATTCGGCGCGCCTGCCGGCAGGTGGCGGACGGGACCCCTATGCCCACAGCAAGGCGGTCCGGGTGGCGCGGGTGGCCCTGCCGGCGGTGGCCGCCTTGGTGCTGATGACCATCTTCATCTGGCCGCTGTTCGGTGGAACCGCTGACAAATCGCGGCCCGGTCCGGCCCAGGGGGATCTGGAACTGACCCAGGCCCGGTATCTGGGGACGGACAAGGGCGACCAGCCCTTTGAAATCCGCGCCGCCCGCGCCGCACAACAGGGGGGCGGTAAATCTGCCGTGGAACTGGCGGTGCCGGAAGCCGATATCACCCTGAAGCGCGGCACCTGGCTGTCCATGGCGGCGCAGAAGGGCGATTACGACCAGGACAATCAGATCCTGTCGCTGAACGGTACCGTCTCCTTCTTCCACGGTTCGGGGTATGAGCTGCGGACACAGGAAGCGGTGCTGGACGTGAAAAAGGGCATCGCCTGGGGCAACAAGCCCGTGGAAGGCCAGGGGCCGATGGGTACCGTGGAGGCTGGGGGCTTCCGGGTGCTGAATGATGGCGATGTGCTGGTCTTCACCGGCCACGCAAGGCTGCGCGCGTTCGGCGCTGGCGACACGACGGCCAATCGGGGCAATGACAAGCCGGGGGTAACGGCGCCATGAGTGCGGTGAAGAGGGCGATGTTCGGGTGGGGCGGGTTGCTGGCGCCGATGGCGCTGGGCCTGACACTGGCCGCCGGCACGGGCCTGGCGCAACAGGTCGCGGCACCCGTGGCGCCGGCCACCACTCCATCGCTGGAAATCGGCGGATCGAAACCGATCGAGGTCGATGCCCCCGCGGGTTTCGAATATCATGACAAGTTGCAGGTCGCCATCGCCCGTGGTGGTGCCACCGCCACACAGGGCGACATGGTGCTGACGGCCGACACCCTGGCCGCCTATTTCCGCAAGACCGGCGATGGCGGGAACGAGGTCTATCGCCTGCTGGCCGAGGGCAATGTGCAGCTGAAGAATGGCGACCGCACCGCCTATGGCTCGCGCGCCATCTATGATCTGGACAAGTCGGTTGCGGTGCTGACCGGCGACGGCCTGCGCCTGACAACCCCGAATGAAACGGTGACGGCGCGCGACAGCCTGGAATATTGGCGCGAGCAGGAACTGGCCGTCGCGCGCGGCGATGCCATGGCCGCACGGCCGCAGGACCGAATCCGTGCCGACCGGCTGGTGGCGCTGCTGGCCCGCGATGCGCAGGACAAGCTGGGCCTGTCGCGCGTCGATGCCGATGGCGGCGTGGTGATCACCACCAAGTCGGAAACGGCGCGCGGCGACAAGGGTACCTATGACCTGGACAGCGACCAGGCGCTGCTGACGGGCAATGTCCGCGTCACCCGTGGACAGAATCAGTTGAACGGACCCGCCGCGGCTGTTGACCTGAAGTCGGGTGTCAGCCGTATTCTATCCCGTGTACCGGGCAACGGTCCCGCCACCACGCAACCCGCCACCCCGGCGACGGGAGAGCGGGTGAAGGGCCTGTTCATTCCCAACCGGCAGGGGGAGGGCGGCGTGCCGCAGGCCCCCGGTCAACCCGAAAGCCCCAAGGGGAGCGAGAAGCCATGACGCAGCCGACCCAGGACACGTCCGCGACCGGTCCCCGCCTGGTCACCGACAATACGGGCCTTGTGGCGTCCCGCATCGGCAAGGCCTACAAGGGACGGCCGGTCCTGCGCGACATCTCGCTTTCGGTCAACCGGGGCGAGGCGGTGGGGCTGCTGGGCCCCAACGGTGCCGGCAAGACCACCTGTTTCTACATCATCACCGGCCTGATCCTGCCCGACCATGGCAGCATCACCCTGGACGGGATGGATGTGACCTCCCTGCCCATGTATCGGCGCGCGCGGCTGGGTATCGGCTATCTGCCGCAGGAAGCCAGCATCTTCCGGGGCCTCAGCGTAGAGAACAATATCCGCGCCGTTCTGGAGGTTGTGGAGCCCGACCGTGATGTGCGCGAACAGCGCCTGGACGAGCTTCTGGCCGAATTCTCCATCACGCACCTGCGCCGCACCCCCGCCCTGGCCCTGTCGGGCGGTGAGCGCCGCCGCGCCGAAATCGCCCGCGCGCTGGCCAGCCAGCCGCATTTTATCCTGCTGGACGAACCGTTCGCCGGCGTGGACCCGATCGCGGTGAACGAAATCCGCGAACTGGTGGCCCACCTCCGGGAACGCGGCATTGGCGTGCTGATCACCGACCATAATGTGCGCGAGACGCTGGACATCGTGGACCGCGCCTACATCCTGCATGATGGCGTGGTCCTGATGGAGGGGGCCCCATCGGAAATCGTCGCCCACAAGGATGTGCGCCGCGTCTATCTGGGTGAGCGGTTCAGCCTGTAAACAGGACACGCCCCGCCAGAGCGGAACCCGAAGCACAAGGATAAAGGGCGTCTTCTTCATGCCTCTTTACCGCCATGAACGGCGGGCAGGCCTATTGCGACCCGCCGTTTCCATATGCGGCAGAGCGTGTGTCACTTAAATAGAATACTCATACACTTCCACACGCTTGGATAAATTTTCAGCTCGCCGAAAATTTTTTCACCTCGCTGCGTAACCTTCTCTGGGATCGGTCGAATAGCAGGGTACGGACGCCGATGAGCGCCGATACACCCGAAGCCCAGAGGATCTGTCCCATGTCCAACACCCGCATCACCGCCCTGACCCTTGGTGCCGCTTTCGCCGGTGCGCTGTCGCTGGCCGCCATCGCCGCGCCCGCCCATGCCGCCGAAGGCGAAAAGGTCAAGTGCTATGGCGTGTCCAAGGCCGGTGAAAATGACTGCGCCAACAAGGCGGCCGGCCATTCCTGCGCCACCCAGTCGAAGGTCGATTACAGCGGCCAGGATTTCAAGGCCATGACCAAGCAAGCCTGCATGGCCGCCGGTGGGGCCGAAACGGCCTATGACGGCACCAACCCGGCCAAGGCCAAGAAGTAATCCTGACGGCGACTGCCGCAGCGCCGCCCATGCGGCGCGCCCAAGCCTGCGGAGGCAGGCGCCGGCGATTGAGGGCCGGGAAAGAGTGACCAACGGTCAGGATTTCCTGCCGATGGTATTGTTCCGCTTCTGTCCGTACCGGTCACGCCGCATGCACGCACCATCCCCCCCATCGCCTGATCTGGTCAAGGCCGGTATCGGCCTGCGCCACGCCCATATGCCGGACTTCCTGGCCGGGCCGCAGAAGACCGGGTGGCTGGAGGTGCATGCGGAGAATTACCTGGTCGCGGGCGGGCCGCGTCTGGCGCAGTTGGAAAAGCTGCGCCAGGATTATCCGGTGTCCTTCCATTCGGTTGCCCTCTCGCTGGGGGCCGCCGACGGGGTGGACAAGGACCATCTGGCCCGGTTGCGCGCCCTTTATGACCGGTTCCAGCCGGCAATGGTTTCCGACCATCTGGCCTGGACCGGTCTGGCGGGGACCCATATCCCCGACCTTCTGCCCCTGCCGCTGACAGGGGAGACGCTGGACATCGTGGCCACCAATGTGTCCCGCGCCCAGGATGCGCTGGGCCGGCGCCTGCTGGTGGAAAATCCCTCGCTTTATCTGCGCTTCACGGCCGATCAGATGGACGAGGGTGAATTTCTGGCGGCCCTGGCGGTTCGCACCGGCTGCGGTCTGCTGCTGGACCTGAACAATCTTTATGTCAGCGCCAGCAACCGGGGGCTGGATGCCGTGCGGCTGCTGACCCAGTTCCCCGGCCGGGCCATCGCTGAAATCCATCTGGCCGGCCATGCCAGGGTGCAGATCGATGGCAGCAGCCTGTTGATCGACGACCATGGCAGTGCCGTGCCGGACCCGGTCTGGGCTCTGTATGACATTGCGCTGCGCCGGTTCGGCCCGCGACCCACCCTGGTGGAATGGGATACGGCCCTGCCGCCGCTGCCCTTGCTGCTGGCACAGGCCGCCAAGGCCGATGCGGTGCGGGAGGTGGCGACATGCTGATCGACCTGCAGCGCGACATGCTGGCCGCCTGCTACGGCGATGCGGCGGGATTTGCCGCCACGCTGCCGCATCTGGCTTCGGCCAGCGTGGCGGCCGACAAGGCCCTGTACATTCACACGGCCACGGTCACTGCCGCCCTGACCCAGGTGCTGGCGGAGGCCTATCCCAGCGTGAAGGTGGCACTGGGGGCGGGTGCGTTCGCCGATGCCGCCCGCCGGCATCTGCGAACGCACCCGCCGGGTCCGCCGATGCTGTCGGCCTATGGCGCGGGGTTCGGCGCGGACTTGCCAGCCCCCCTGCCGCTGCTGGCTTCCCTGGATTGGGCTGCACACCGGGCCTATTTCGCCGCCGACGTGTCCATCCTGACCGCGGAAGGGCTCAGCCACGTGCCGCCGGATGCCGTGGCGGGACTGCATCTCCGCCCGGTGCCATCGGCGTCGCTGCTGGTCGGGCCGGTGGACGGCTTGTCGGCATGGCTGGCGGGCCGCCCCGACATCACGGCCATACCGGGCCCGCTGCCTGTGGACGGGCCGAACGCCACAGCCCTGATCTGGCGTGGCCCCGACCTGCTGGTGGTGGCCACGCTGCTGCCCGTCGATGCGGGAACCTTCATCGCCGCCCTGACGGCGGGGGCCGATCTGCTGACCGCGGCAGGCCACCTGACCGATGGGGGGTTCCTGCCCCCCATCCTGGCGCTGCTGCTGAGCCATGGGCTGGTTGCCGCCACCGAAGACGAGGTGCCGCCATGCTGATCCGCGACCTTGCATCCTTCCTGACCGATCCCGGCCCCACCCTTCGGACCGGCCTGCGCCAGCGTTTGGCTGCGGGTGTGGGCCTGGCCCTGGTCCGGGTCTGGCTGGCATGGCCCTTCGCCACTGCCGGCTGGCACAGGGTCTTCACCTGGGATGCACAGGAATTCCTGTTCACGCAGGTGCATCCGGTGCCGTTGCTGCCGGCCACGATTGCCGCTCCGCTGACCACGGGGGCGGAGATTAGTTTGAGCCTGCTTCTGATCCTGGGGCTGGCCGGCCGCGTCGGTGCGGCAGGTCTCGCATTGATGGCCGCCACCCTGTTCCTGGTGATCGGGCGCACCCCGGAGGGCCTGGAAAACGGCATCGCGATTGCGGCTGAACAAGTTCCCTGGATGCTCGCTGGCGGCGCGCTTTTTGTGCTGGGTCCGGGTATGCTGTCAGTTGACGCGGCGTGGCACTCCCTCCGCCGGCGCGGCGCCGTTCCTTCCCCCACGCCCCTGAGGTGACGCATGTCAGGCTTCCGCTTTCCCCTGCTTCTGTGCGCCCTGGCCCTGGCCGCGCCTGCCATGGCGCAGCAGGACGTCCCGTCGATGAGCGCCAGCGAAAAGACGCAGAAGCAGACCGCGAACGAAGAGGCCGAACAACTGTGCAAGGCCATCAAGGACCCGGACAAGTTCAATGAATGCCTGGACCTCTATTTCCTGGATGCCGGAAAGTTCAAGGCCTTCCTGGAACAGAACGGCATCGTCAAGCCGACAAAGCCGGCGAAGTGACGGAAAGCCGGTCGCCGACGGAGAAGCCGTGAGCGTACAGGGGGTGGATGGTCAGGATCTGGGCCTGCTGCTGGTCGCGGCGCAGGACGGGGATCGTGCATCCTACGCGGCCTTTCTGCGCGCGGTCCTGCCGCTGATCCGGGCGGTGGGCCGGGGCAAGCTGGCCCGACCCGCCGATCTGGAGGATTTTGTCCAGGATACGCTGCTGGCCATCCATCAGTCCCTGCCGACATTTCAGCCGGGGCGGCCCGTCGGCCCCTGGCTGGGCACCATCGCGCGCAACCGCCTGTCCGATGCCCTGCGCCGCACCTATCGCCGTCGGGCGGTGGAGACGGAATTCGACGATGGGCTGGCCGATACGGTGGCCCAGCCGGAAGCCGACACCCCGCCCAGCATCGCCCTGGGACCGCTTCTATCCCAACTGCCGGAACGGCAACGGCTGGCAATCGACATGCTGAAGCTGCGGGGCATGAGTTTGAAGGAAGCGTCGGACGCCAGCGGCGTCAGCATCGGCGCCTTGAAGGTGGCCGTACATCGCGGCATCGCGGGCCTGCGGCACTTATTGCGGAAGGACAATGACCATGGCTGACACAAGCCACCTGATCGACCGGTTGAGCAGCGAGGCCGTTCCCGCCCGCCGCCTGCCCCCGCCGGTTCTGCGGTTGTTGCGCTGGGCCGTGGCGTCGTTGGCCCTGATGGCGCTGGCCACCACCTGGCATGGCATCCGGTCGGACCTGGGGGCGGTGGCCGGTGATCCCGCCTGGCTGGCCGAACAGGTACTGGCCCTGGTTACAGCCCTGCTGGCCGGATTCGCCGCCATTTCCTTCTCCGTGCCCGGCCGCCGGGGCTGGGAACGGCTGGTCTGGCTGCCGATGGCGGCCTTCTGGCTGCTGGTCATGTGGGAAAGCGCGCGGCCCACGATGGAGACACAGGCCATCCCGGAAATGGCCCATCTGTTCTGCCCCTACTGCTTTCCGGTGATCAGCATCGGTTCCGCGCTGTTCCTGGGTGCCGACATGCGCCGGGCGGCCCCGGTGGCGCCGGTGCGGATGATGGCGCTGCTGCTGATCGCCGGGGGCGGCATGGCCATGTTCGGCGAACGCCTGATCCATGACGATCTGGACGCGCCGCTGCTGATTGCCATCCAGATCGTGGCGGTCGTCACCGTCGGTGCCCTGCTGGCCCCGCTGGGCCGGGTGCTGTTCCGCTGGCGCCGCCCCAAAGTGAATCTGCAACAGAAAGCAATGGAATAATTTTTGGCCCCATGGGGCCTAACTGTTGCGGGCACGCCTCTTGCAACGTACCTTGAGCCTCGCTGGGGGACAGCCGACAGGGGTATGCCAGCCGAGTGGCCGTTGAAGGAAACGGCGGCGGCTTTCCAGGGATGACCAGGGTCGGGCTTGTGCCGCGGCATTTTTGCAACCGGCCGATAAACGCCCGTCAGAACAGGTTTTCCCGCTAGAATGGCGCTCCAGCAACGGCTTGATATACGCCAGTCACAGTCGCTGGTGATGACGCCCCAGCTTCAGCAGGCGATTAAGCTGCTGCAGCTGTCGAACCTGGAACTGGCCGAATATGTGGATCAGGAGCTGGAGCGCAACCCGCTGCTGGAGCGCGACGACGGCACCGGCTGGAACGACGCGCCCACCACCGGCGTGGACCGGGAGGAAGCACCGGTTGCGGTCAATGAGGCCCGTGTGGCCGATACCGTTGAACTGGCCACATCCGACAGGATGGCCGGGTCCAACGATGCCCCGCTCGATACCGACTATGAGAATGTCTACACCAACAGCTCCGCCGCCGACATGGACAGCGCCGGCCTCGGTTCTGGTGAACAGTTCGGCGACTGGTCGTCGCGGTCCGGCGGCTTTGATGATGATGGGGAGGGGTTCGAGGCAACCCTGACCGAGCGGCCGAAGCTGCGCGACCATCTGGAAGAGCAGATTGTGATGGATCTGACGGACCGGCTGGACCGCATGGTCGGCTATGCCCTGCTGGATCACCTGGACGAAGCCGGGTACTTCACCGGCAGGCTGGAGGAAATTGCGGCCCAACTGGGCTGCGGGCTGGACCAGGTGGAAAATGTGCTGCTGCGCATGCAGCGCTTCGACCCCGCCGGCATCTTTGCGCGCACGCTGGCCGAATGTCTGGCCAACCAGTTGCGGGAAAAGAACCGCCTGGACCCGTGCATGCAGACACTTCTGAACAATCTGCCCCTGCTGGCGGCGCGTAATCTTCAGCAATTGCTGAAGGTCTGCGGCTGCGACGCCGAAGACATGTCGGATATGGTGGCGGAGATCAAGGCGCTGAACCCCAAGCCGGCGCTGGCCTTTGATTTCGAGCCTGTGCAGACGGTGGTCCCGGACATCCTGATGCGCGCCAGCCCCGGCGGCGGCTGGATCGTGGAGTTGAACACGGAAACCCTGCCCCGCGTGCTGGTCAATCAGCGCTACCACAGCAAGATCAGCACCGGTGCGCGCGGCAAGCAGGACAAAGAATATATCGCCGAGCAGTTCCAGTCGGCGAGCTGGCTGGTCAAAAGCCTGCATCAGCGGGCCAATACCATCCTGAAGGTGGCGACCGAGATCGTCCGCCAGCAGGACGCCTTTTTCCTGCACGGGCTGCAATTCATGAAGCCTCTGATTCTGCGCGACATCGCAGAAGCGATCAGCATGCATGAAAGCACCGTCAGCCGGGTGACCACCAATAAGTTCCTGTCCTCCCCGCGTGGAGTCTTCGAACTTAAATACTTCTTCACCTCCGCCATCCAGGGTGCCGACGGCCAGGCCGCCCATTCGGCAGAGGCGGTGCGGTATCGGATCAAGGCCCTGATCGACGCCGAAAAGGCCGACGACACCCTGTCCGATGATAAAATTGTCGAAATCCTGCGTGCCGACGGGATCGACATTGCACGCAGGACGGTGGCGAAGTATCGTGAAGGTATGAAGATCCCCTCTTCAGTCCAGCGCCGTCGGGAAAAGGCCCTTGGGTTGTAACCCCTGCGCTGGCCGCTGAAGGAAGACCGTTCTGGGACTCCCGGTCTGGATGCCGGTTCCAGGAAGTTGGTTCCTTCGGGTCAGGCCATGCGCCCTGAAACGACAGGTCGAATATGCAAGTTACCGTCAAAGGCAAGCAACTGGATGTGGGCGATGCGCTGCGGACCCATGTGAAGGATCAGCTGGCGTCGATGGTCGGAAAATATTTCGGTAACCCCATGGAGGCGACCGTCATCCTTTCCAAGGATGCGCATCTCTACAAGGCCGATATCCAGGTCCATGTCGGCCGTGGGATTCTGTTGCAGTCGAACGCCGAAGCCACGGAACCCTATCCCGCCTTCGACGAGGCCGCCGACCGCGTGGCCAAGCGTCTGCGCCGCTACAAGCGCCGACTGAAGGACCATCACGAACGAACGACCATTGCCCAGTTGCCGGTTCAGGCAGCCCGAAAGTACATCCTTGAAGCCGAGGCTGATTCCGACGATTATGCAGCGGATGAAGTGCCGGCACCGGAAGTGAACGGGCATCACGGCATGGTCGTCGCGGAGATGGAAACCTCCATCGAAATGCTGACGGTCAGTGAGGCTGTGATGCGCCTGGATCTTGCGGATTTGCCTGCGCTGATGTTCCGGAACCGCGCCCATGGTGGCCTGAACATGATCTATCGCCGGCCCGATGGTAACATCGGCTGGGTTGACCCTGCCGGGGTGGCAGGGTCGGTGAAACAGTAAGGTGATGCGTACCCCATGGCTGTATCCCTGCGTTCCGTATCCCCTTCCGTCCAGACACCTTCGGCAGCGATGAATGATCTTTTGACGCCGGAGGCGATCCTCCCCAACCTGAAGGCCGGCTCCAAGAAGCAGGTCCTTCAGGAACTGGCCAGGAAGGCGGCCGATCTGACCGGCCAGCATGAACGGGCTATTTTTGATGTGCTGGTGGAGCGTGAGCGCCTGGGCACAACAGGCGTGGGGCGCGGCATCGGTATCCCGCACGGCAAACTGCCGGGCCTGTCCGGTGTCATGGCCATCTTCGCCCGGCTGGAAAAGCCGGTCGATTTTGAGGCGATCGACGAGCAGCCTGTGGACCTGATCTGCATGCTGCTGGCCCCTGAAGGGGCCGGCGCCGATCACCTGAAGGCTCTGGCACGCGTGTCACGCGCCCTGCGGGACCCGGTGCTCTGTGACAAGCTGCGCGGTGCGGAAACGGGCGATGCCCTGTACGCGCTGCTGGCCCAGACTGAACAGGTGAATGCCGCGTAAGGTTTTGGGCTTGGTCTGAGAATTGTGAAACCGGCGTCCTGGCAACGGGGCGCCGGTTTTGCGTTTGCCGATCATCCATAGGTAACGCGCCGCAGCAACGCTTCCAGCGGCCCCATACCATATCGCCGTGCATAGACCCCGACGATGAGGATGGAAACCGTCGCCACCAGCAGCGACAGGGGCAGCAGCGCCGCCAGTCCCACGCTGTTGTACCAGCCAAGCCCATATCCGCCGAACAGGGCGCCGGCAATGATGCCTTGCAGGACATAGCAGGAGAGGGAGTTACGTCCCGCCAATAACAGCAGGTCGGGCAGCCGCCAACGCTCCGCCAGCAAGGTGATGGTCACCAGATACGCCGTTGCCAGCAGCGGGGCGCCCACCACAACCGTGCAAATGCCGACAAGAACCCATAATTCGGACTCAAGCTGGTTGCTGACGGTCGATCCGATGACATAGGTGATGTTCAACGCCAGTCCCCCGAGCCACAGACCGGGCAGCAGGCGGACCAGCCGGTTGCGCAGCGTGTTGTCCGGCTCAAAAAATCCACTGCGCGCGCCTGCAATGCCCGCCAGAAACGCGGCAAGGGCCAGCGGTCCCTGAAAAAGCACCAGAAACACAAAGGCCTGCGGCCACTCCTGCAAGCGGGCCTTCACAGTGTCGATATAGCTGCCACCCAGGTCAGGCGACGCCATCGCCCCCATCTCCGCGCCCACAAGCACCAGAAGGCCAAGGAAGACGGGTATGCCCAGCAGCACCAGGACGGCCGACAGGCACAACAGCCGTCGCGGCGACACGTGGCGCAGCGGCCAGGCAATCAGGCCCAAAATCGCATAGAGCAACAGGATATCGCCCACGAAGACCAGCGTGACATGCAGCACGCCCAGCAGTGCCAGCATGGCCAGCCGCCGCGCGAATCGGCGGTTGAAGGATGCCCCGGCCCGCAGCGCTGATTGAGACTGTACCTCCATGCCCCAGCCGAAAATGAAGGAGAACAGGAGGAAGAACTTGGCTTGAAACAGCAACTCCACCAGCATCAGGGCCAACCTGTCGGCCAGGTCCGGCGGGAGACTGAGCACAGCCTCCACAGGCAGTGCGATGAACGGCATGTTGACGACACAGATGCCCAACAGCGCCATAAGGCGCACCATATCGACAGCGGTACTGCGTTCTCGCGAAGACATGATCCCCCCTGGACTGAGCAATTGCTCAGCTTTAATACTGATCAATCGCTCAGCATGTCAATGGCCATCCGGCGACCATAGGAGAATGCGCTTGGACAGACGGGATCGGGGGGGACGCGAGCGGATCCTGATGGCAACGATGGCGGTGTTGCTGGAGATGGGTCTGCTGGCAGCGCAAACGCGGGCCGTCACGGAACGGGCCGGTGTGGGCACCGGCCTCCTGAACCATCATTTCCGGTGGCCGGAACTGCGGGCGCGGGCCTGGGAGGCGATCTTCGAGGAGGTCGTGGCCGACCTGTGGCACCCGGCCGAGGCCCCTGCGGCGGCCTTGGATCGCTTCATCGCAGAGGCGTTTGACGAGGGGGCGCGCCCCTATTGGGCCCTTTGGATACAGGCAGAGGCCTTGTCGGCAACCGACACGGCCATCCAGGCTGCCCTTTCCCGCATACGCACCGCTCTGCGCCAACGCCTTGCCGCCCTGCTGCTGGCAGGCAACAGCCAGGGCTGCTGGACCTTGCCGCAGCCCAACGCCACGGCCATTCGGCTGGAGGCGCTGCGGGACGGTCTGGCCGGCATGCTGCTGAACCATGATCCCGATATCGACACAGCTTTGGCCACGCATCACCTGCGCCAGGCCTTTGCACGGGAGCAAACCGGCTGAGTTTCGGTGCCGCCGACGCTTGAAATGCCGACCCCTCGGCTTTCCAAGCCCCTGATATCGGCCCCCCTCAGGTCGCCATCGACAATGCGGCCAGCCTCGGCACCCGCCCCTTCCCTTACCGACTCCTCCCGAACTGCAAGTAAGGATAGGGTCGACTTGGCGAGTCGGGGTTACGACCAGCCAAGCCGCAGAAAGCCTTGCTTCCCGAGTCGCGCAGGAAAAAGAAAAGGGGGCCTTTCAGCCCCCTATCCTTACTTGACCTTACTCGGCGCTCAGCCGTTCCGGTGCCGTAACGGCTACCGGAAGCCGCTTCAACATCTCCTTCGGCACCACCTGCCAGAACTTGTCGCGCACCAGTTCCCAATCATTGAGAAGCTGGGCGGCCCAGCGGCTGCCCGTCTCGTCGATATGTTCCTGGATCAGCGCCTTCAACTGGTCCTCGTAATGCGGCACTTCCAGGCGCTGCCAGATGACGCTTTCCGGATTCACGCAGAGCGGGAATGCGCCTTCCTCGTCATAGACATAGGCCATGCCCCCCGTCATGCCGGCGCCGAAATTGTCGCCGACCTTGCCCAGGATCACCGCCAGACCGCCGGTCATGTACTCACAGCCGTTGGAACCGCAGCCTTCGACCACCACGGTAGCGCCGGAATTGCGCACCGCGAACCGTTCACCGGCCTGACCCGCCGCGAACAGCTTGCCCGCCGTGGCGCCGTACAGCACGGTGTTGCCGATGATCGTATTCTCGTTGGTCTTCAGCGGGCTGGCCGTCAGCGGCCGCACCACGATGGTGCCACCCGACAGACCCTTGCCGACATAGTCGTTGGCATCGCCGAACACTTCCAGCTTCAGACCCTGCACCGCGAAGGCACCCAGCGACTGACCGGCGGAACCGCGCAGACGGACCGTGGCGTGGCCGGGCTGCAGACCCTTCATCCCGAACTGGCGGGTGATCTTGCCCGACAGCGCCGTGCCGATGGCGCGGTGTGTGTTCTGGGCGTGATACTGCATCTGGGTCTTTTCGCCATCCTCGAACAAGGCGCGGGCGTCCTTGATCATCTGGGCATCCAGCGTATCCGGCACCTCATTGCGGCCGATCAGCGTGCAGTAGCGGGCATATTCGCCCGGATCAGCCACGGCCAGCAGGGGGTTGAGGTCCAGATCGTCCAGATGGGCGGCCCCACGGCTGACCTGATGCAGCAGGTCGGCACGACCCACCACTTCGCGCAGTTCACGGAAGCCGAGGTTCGCCAGGATTTCACGCACTTCTTCAGCGATGAAGCTGAACAGGTTGACCACCTTTTCCGGCGTGCCGGTGAATTTCCGGCGCAGGTCCTCGTCCTGCACGCAGACACCGACGGGGCAGGTATTGGAATGGCACTGGCGGACCATGATACAGCCCATGGCGACCAGGGCCGCCGTACCGATGCCGAACTCCTCCGCCCCCAACATGGCGGCCATCACGATGTCGCGGCCGGTCTTCAGGCCGCCATCCGTGCGCAGGGTCACGCGGTGGCGCAGACGGTTCAGCGTCAGCACCTGCTGCACCTCCGACAGGCCCATTTCCCAAGGCACGCCGGCATATTTGACGGACGTTTGCGGCGAGGCACCGGTGCCGCCATTATGACCGGCGACCAGAATGATGTCGGCACCCGCCTTGGCCACACCGGCGGCAATGGTGCCGATGCCCGACCGCGACACCAGCTTCACGCAGACCTTGGCGGTCGGGTTGATCTGCTTCAGGTCATAGATCAGCTGCGCCAGGTCTTCGATGGAATAGATGTCATGGTGCGGCGGCGGGCTGATCAGCATCACACCGGGGGTGGAGTGGCGCAGCTTGGCGATCAGTTCGGTGACCTTGAAGCCGGGCAGCTGCCCACCCTCACCGGGCTTGGCACCCTGGGCCACCTTGATCTCGATCTCACGGCACTGGTTCAGATATTCGGCCGTCACGCCAAAGCGGCCAGAGGCCACCTGCTTGATGGCGCTGTTCCAGTTGTCGCCATTGGCGTCGGGCTTGAAACGCGCCGGATCTTCCCCGCCCTCCCCGCTGACCGAGCGGGCGCCGATACGGTTCATGGCGACGTTCAGGGTGCCATGCGCTTCCGGTGACAGGGCGCCCAGTGACATGCCCGGCGTGATGAAGCGCTTGCGCAAGCTGGTGATGCTTTCCACCTCATCCACCGGCACGGTCTTGTCAGCCGGCTTGAAATCCAGCAGGTCGCGCAGGTTGATGGGCGGACGCTTGTGCAGCGCCTCGGAATATTTCTTGAAGGTGGAGAAGCTGTCGGTCGAAACGGCCGTCTGCATCATATGGATCAGGCCGCCTTCCCAGGCATGGCGGTCGCCACCCTTGCGGAAGCGGTAGAAACCGCCGACCGGCAGGGCCACCACATCCTCGTCATAGGCGATCTTGTGCTGGCCCAGCACTTCCTCCTGGATACCCAGCAGGCCCAGGCCGGAGATGCGGGACGGCAAGCCGGGGAAATATTCGGCGGCCAGGGAACGCGACAGGCCGATGGCCTCAAAATTCAGACCGCCACGGTAGCTGCTGATGATGGAGATGCCCATCTTGGACATGACCTTCAGCAGACCGTCATTGATGGCCTTCTTATAGCGCTTCAGACAGTCCTCCAGGCTCATCGCACCGAACAGGCCACGCCGGTGGCGGTCGGCGATGGCTTCCTGGGCGATATAGGCGTTGACGGTGGTGGCACCGACGCCGATCAGGACCGCAAAATAATGGACATCCAGGCATTCGCCCGACCGCACATTCAGGCTGGTGAAGGTACGCAGCTGCTGACGGATCAGATGGGTGTGGACGGCACCGGTGGCCAGGATCATCGGCATGGGCGCGCGGTTTGCACTCATCGCCTCATCGGTCAGGATGACATGGGTGGCACCGCCACGCACGGCATCCTCCGCCTCCTGCCGCACCCGGCGCAGACCGTCGCGCAGGGCGTTGGACCCCGCTGAAGGATCGAAGGTGCAGTCGATCTCCGCCGCCGTGGAGCCCATATATTTGCGCATTGCGCGGAATTCCGCGCTGGTCAGCACGTGGCTTTCCAGCTGCAACAGGCGGCACTGGGTCGAATCCTCGTCCAGGATGTTGCCGAGATTGCCCAGCCGTGTCTTCAACGACATGACACGGGTTTCGCGCAGGCTGTCGATGGGCGGGTTGGTAACCTGGGCAAAGTTCTGGCGGAAATAATGGTGCAGGCCGCGATACTTGTCCGACAGCACCGCGATGGGGCTGTCATCACCCATGGAACCGACGGCTTCCTTGGCATCGTCCACCATGGGCTGCAGGATCAGTTCCAGATCCTCCATGGTGATGCCATAAGCCAGTTGACGGCGGCGCAGCTCGTCCTTGGACAGCTCCGCCGGCTCCACCGGGGCTTTCTTGACCAGATCGTCCAGCACCGTGATCTCACCGATCCAGTCACCATAAGGGCGCTGGGCGGCCAGATTGTCCTTGATCTCGCGGTCATGGAACAGGCGGCCTTCCTTCAGGTCGACGGCAATCATCTGCCCCGGACCCAGGCGGCCCTTCTCCACCACGGCCTGTTCGTTGATCTTGACCATGCCGGTTTCCGACCCGCCGATGATCAACCCGTCGCCGGTGATGACATAGCGCAGCGGACGCAGGCCGTTGCGGTCGACACCACCCACAACCCAGCGGCCGTCATAGATGGCCAGCGCCGCCGGACCGTCCCACGGCTCCATGACCGCGTTGGCATAGGAATACAGGTCGCGGTGGGCCTGCGGCATCACTTCCTTGTTCGACCAGGCTTCCGGCACCAGCATGGTCTTCACCATGGGGGCCGACCGGCCGGACATCAGCATCAGTTCGAACACGGCATCCAGCGCGCCCGAATCCGAGGAACCGACCTGGATGACGGGCTTCAGATCCTCCACATGCGCGCCGAACGCCTCGGAATACATGCGCGTCTCATGCGCCTTCATCCAGTTGACATTGCCGCGCAGGGTATTGATCTCGCCATTATGGGCCAGTGTGCGGAAGGGCTGGGCCAGCTGCCAGGTCGGGAAGGTGTTGGTCGAATAACGCTGATGATAGACGGCGAAATTGCTTTCAAACCGCGCATCCAGCAGGTCAGGATAGAAGGCGGTCAGCTGTTCTGCCAGGAACATGCCCTTATAGATGATGGACCGGGCGGACAGGGTGCAGATATAGAAGCCGCCGATCTGCTCGCCGGCCACCGCCTTCTCGATGCGGCGGCGGATGATGTACAGGTCGCGCTCAAACTGCTCGTCCGAGACATTGCCATTATTGCCGACCATGATCTGCTCGATCTCGGGCCGGGTGGCGTTGGCCTTCTCACCAATGATCGAAATATCGATCGGCACCTGGCGCCAGCCATAGATCGTGTAGCCCCAGTTCAGGACCTCCGTCTCCACAATGGCGCGGCAGCGTTCCTGGGCCGACAGGTCGGTGCGCGGCAGGAAGACCTGGCCGACGGCAATCAGGCCCTTGGGCTGCGGATGGCCGGTGCGCACCACATGTTCGCGGAAAAAGGCCTGGGGCAGCTGCACATGGATGCCGGCCCCGTCACCCGTCTTGCCATCGGCATCGACCGCACCGCGGTGCCAGAGCGCCTTCAGCGCCTCCACAGCCTTTTCAACTACCTCGCGCCGCGGCTTGCCATCAATGGCCGCCACGAAGCCCACGCCGCAGGCGTCATGCTGCTCGGTATCGACAAAGGCAGTAGTGTCCAGCAGGGCCTTGTTGGCTGTGTATTCAGCCGCGAAAATCTCACCGGCGTGGATGGAGGCGTCGGTCATGGTCAGGCCCTCTGTTCAGAAGTCAGCGCATCGGCCAGGGACACGGGCGTGCCCACGGCGTCTGTGATCTTGATGTGGTTCGGCTGGGCGGCAAACCGGTCCAGCCAGTCGCGAATGGCGGGATAGGGGGCAAGGTCGAACCCACCCTCCTCCGCCACATGGGTGTAAGCGTACAAGGCGATGTCGGCGATGGTGGCCTTCTGCCCGACGAACCAGTCGCGGCCTGTCAGGTGGCGTTCCATCAGCCGCAAGGCGGCATGCCCCTGCTCACGCTTTACGATCAGCGCATGGATGCGTTCGGGGTCCATCGCCACCTTGTGGGTGATCCAGAAACGCGCCGTCGCGATGTTGGGCTCATGGCTATACTGTTCCCAGAACAGCCATTGCAGGACGGCCGCCTTGTCGCGGCGGTTATCCGGCCAGAAGGTCGTTTCCTCCGCCAGCCAGCGCAGGATGGCATTGCTTTCGGCCAGGAAATCACCGGGCGCCAGCCGCAGCAGCGGAATACGCCCATTGGGGTTCAGCGCCAGAAAGGCATCCGTCCGCGTCTCCGCCGCATCAATATCCATCTCCACCCGCTCAAACGGCAGGTCCAGCTGCGTCAGCAGCCAGCGGCACTTATAACCGTTCCCGGAGGAGAGATGATCGTAGAGGCGGAGCATCGATTACAAATCCTGATTCTAAGCTTGCTCGAAAAAGATAGGATCGTCGGATGGGGGCCATTGATCGGCATAAGCTGGAAAATCGCGGCGGTACGCTTCCGGGTGAGCACGGTACCAGAGGGAGTCAGCGCAATATTCGATCTCTCCTCCCCAACTAATACTCCGCCCCCTCATCCCGATGCGCAGGGCTTCCTCAAAGAAGGCGATGTCTTTCATTTGGGAGCAGGCAGGCCTAACTTCCGGGACTGCCGAGAAATCGAAGATGTGGGCCGAACCGTCGCTCCAGCCAATATGTACCTTGAAGTCAGCGCGAGCCGCTGCCGATACAATATGCGGAAGCGGCGCCAGCATTCCTCACTCCGCCGCCACCGCCACGCCCTGGGCGATCTTCGCCTGGATGTAGTTGTGGATGCCGGCGGCCGCGTCGCGGCCATCCTTGATGCCCCAGACCACCAGGGAGGCGCCGCGCACGATGTCGCCGGCGGCGAAGACGCCGTCCAGGTTGGTCATCATGGTGGCATATTTCACCTGGACGGTACCCCAGCGGCTGACCTTCAGTTCCGGCACACCGAACAGGCTGGGAATCTCTTCCGGGTCGAAACCCAGAGCCTTGATCACCAGATCGGCTTCCATGGTGAAGTTGGAGCCTTCAATGGGCAGCGGCGTCTGACGGCCGGTCGCGTCGGCCACGCCCATATGCATCTTATAGGCCTTCACGCCCGTGACATGCGCGTCACCGGTAAAACCTTCGGGCGCCGTCTGCCAGACGAATTCCACGCCCTCTTCCTCGGCATTGGCGGTTTCGCGCTGTGAACCGGGCATGTTCTTGCGGTCGCGGCGATAGACACACTTCACCGACATCGCCCCCTGGCGGATGGCGGTGCGCACGCAATCCATGGCGGTGTCGCCGCCGCCGATGACCACGACCTTCTTGCCCTTGGCGTTCAGCTTGCCCGTCTCGAAATCCAGGACGGTGTCGCCCAGGCTCTTGCGGTTGCTGGCCGTCAGGTAGTCCAGCGCCGGGACAATGCCGTCCAGCCCGGCACCCGGCCCGCCCAGGTCACGCGCCTTATAGACGCCGGTGGCGATCAGCACGGCATCATGCTGGGCCCGCAGGGTCCGCATGTCGGTGTTACGACCGATCTCCACGCCCAGATGGAACTTGACGCCACCTTCCTCCAGCAGCTTCCAGCGGCGGATGACCACATCCTTTTCCAGCTTGAAGCCCGGAATGCCATACATCAGCAGGCCGCCGACCCGGTCATACCGGTCATAGACATGAACCTGATAGCCCTTCTTGCGCAACTGGTCGGCGGCGGCCAGACCGGCCGGGCCGGCGCCGATGATGGCAACCGACTGTTGGCGCTCCACACGCGGCACGATGGGCTTGACCCAGCCATTATCAAAGGCCGTGTCGGTGATGTATTTCTCCACCGCGCCGATGGTCACCGTGCCATGGGTCGATTGTTCGATGGTGCAATTGCCTTCGCACAGCCGGTCCTGCGGGCAGATGCGGCCACAGATTTCCGGCAGGTTGTTGGTGGCCTGTGACAGTTCATACGCCTCTTCCAACCGCCCCTCGGCCGTCAGCTTCAGCCAGTCGGGGATGTTGTTGGAGACGGGGCAATGCACCTGGCAGAAGGGCACACCGCACTGGGAGCAGCGATTGGACTGTTCCACGGCGCCGGCATCGGTGAATCGGGCATAGATCTCGTTGAAATCCTGACGGCGCAGACCGGCCTCGCGCTTTTCGGGCATGCGCTGTTCGGTATGGACAAACCCGAGCATCTTCTGCGTCGCCATGAAACCAATCCTTGCATCAACCGGGGCGGGGGCCCCTTTCCTGCCGCAGCGCGAAGCAGAAAGGCCCCGCACCGTTGGATGTGGCGCCAACTGGTGGGTAATCCCCTTTCCCGAATGGCACCGTCCAGGATCATATAAAGCGGAAAATCCACCCCATCCAGCAGTTTTTGCACGATTGGTCAGTATGACTGACCTTTTCTCATCGCATACTTCCCTTGCATTTCCGCATAATGACCATTGCGAGTCGCTCGCAGATGCGAAAATAGGGCCGAAGCGGGACTATCTTGGTTTTGCGAGAGCAAACCGCCCAATCATTAGGCAGGAATGCCCGCGCCGTGGCTATTCGCGCACACCTGGCCATTCCTTGGGCACCACCAGCCCGGCTGACGCTGCCTTGTCGGCAATGGCAGCCCGCATCTCGGGCGACGTGCGCATTGCCCCGGTTCGGTTGAGGTCGGGACGATATTCCGCTGCCTCCAATGCCGCACGCCGTGCCTGTCCCGCCGGAGACGCAACGAACGCCAGCACCGCATCCAGGTCACTCTCCGCAATGTGTTCGGCCAGGATTTTGGCATAGACCCTGTCGGACGCTGGCCCGACAATATCCCGCACCTGTACCGACGCCTCATCCATGCGCGCCCGCAGCGCCGGGTCCAGCCCCGTGGGGAACGGCCGCCCCCAGGATGCGGCATAGCCCTCGGGCGTGAACCGCACCCAGCGGCTATAGCCCTTTTCCGCCTGCACCACCTGCATGGCCTTGGCCAGCAGTTCCGGCTTTGGGTCTTTGGCCGATGTGGGTAGCGTTGGCACCAGCGTGATGGCGGCCAACAGGGTACCAATAGCCAATTTCCGCATGATCATTTCCCCTCTACCCTGCGAATGCCTGCTTCTTTCGCCACATCATCCAGCCGTCCCAAAGCGGACCCCATGCGGACAGCGTCGACCATGCCAAGTTCGCCCAGCAACTGCTTCCCGGCCGATTCCTGGATGTCATCACGGACATTCAGGTCGGAATAGGCCTTGCCCGCCGGTGAGTTACGAAAGGCAATATAAGCGGCCACATCCTCATCACTGAGACGGGAGGCCAGGAAGGCCACATGGGCCTCAAACCATGCTTCCCACTGCAACCGGATGCGCGGACCCACATCGCTGTCGAACAGGTGGGTGACCGCCTGTTCCTTGCCGGGGTTTTTGATGGTGAACAGGGTGATGAACCCCTTGCGCCGCCGTTCCAACAGGCGGGCAAACAGCGATTCTTCATTGGGCTGCAAGGCGGCGCGCAATATGGCCTGCCTTTCCGCCTCGCCCGCCATCGCCGGCACGGGCCGCAGCAGGGTCAGCGCCACAGCAGCGGACCCAATCAGAAGAGTGAGGACACGTCGCATTTGCATCACCCTCATGAACGACGTTCAATCAAGGTGAAAGTTGTAGCTCGCAACATTTCTGCGCGCAAGAAAAACGCCCGACAGGTTCCCCTGCCGGGCGCATTGATCACAGCACCGATTTGCAGCGCCTTCAGGCCAGTTCCTCGACCTTCTCCTCGCGCTTCTGGCTTTTCGGCTCGGCATAGTCGAAGTCCAGGCCGTCGCCTTCCTTGTTCAGGATGACGCGAACGGCACCGCCCTTCGCCAGTTTGCCGAACAGCAGTTCCTCGGCCAGCGGCTTCTTCACGAACTCCTGGATGGTGCGGGCCAGGGGACGGGCGCCCATGACGGGGTCGTAGCCCTTCTTGGCCAGCCAGGCACGCGCCCCATCGGTCAGTTCGATGGTCACGCCCCGATCGGTCAGTTGCGCCTCCAGTTCCATCACGAACTTGTCCACCACGCGCGCCACCACGTCCGGCCCCAGATTGCCGAACGGGATGATCGCATCCAGACGGTTGCGGAATTCCGGCGTGAAGGTCTTGTTGATGGCTTCCTGATCGTCGCCTGTGCGCACCCCGCTGCCGAAACCAATAGCATGCTTGGCCATGTCGGCGGCACCGGCATTGGTGGTCAGGATCAGGATGACGTTGCGGAAATCGACGATCTTGCCGTTATGGTCGGTCAGCTTGCCATGATCCATCACCTGCAACAGGATGTTGTAGATGTCGGGATGCGCCTTCTCGATCTCATCCAGCAGCAGCACACAATGCGGATGCTGGTCGATGGCATCTGTCAGCATGCCACCCTGGTCAAACCCGACATAGCCCGGCGGCGCGCCGATCAGGCGGCTGATCGTGTGCCGCTCCATATATTCCGACATATCAAAGCGGACCAGTTCGATGCCCAGCGTGCGGGAAAGCTGTTTGGCCACTTCCGTCTTGCCGACACCGGTGGGGCCGGAGAACAGGTAATTGCCGATGGGCTTTTCCGGTTCGCGCAGGCCCGCACGGGCCAGCTTGATGGCCGAGACCAGCGCCTCGATGGCCGGGTTCTGGCCGAAGACC
>JAIXTS010000108.1 GCA_027483805.1 Azospirillum sp.
ATCCCGGTCGGGTTCGCCAGTTCGGCCCGCAGCTTGTTGGTATCCAGCGCCCCTTCCCACTTGGCCACCACCAGCGTGGCGACACCATTGCCGATCAGGTTGGTCAGCGCGCGGGCTTCCGACATGAAGCGGTCAACCCCCAAAATCAGGGCGATGGAGGCCACCGGGATGTGGCCGACGGTCGCCAGCGTGGCCGCCAGCACAATGAAGCCCGACCCGGTGACCCCGGCCGCACCTTTGGACGTCAGCAGCAGTACGGCCAGAATCCCCAGTTCCTGCCAGATGGTCAGATCAGTATTGGTGGCCTGGGCCAGGAAGATGGCGGCCATGGTCAGATAGATACAAGTGCCGTCCAGGTTGAAGGAATAGCCGGTCGGAACGACCAGACCCACGACCGACTTTTCCACACCCAGCTTGTTCAGCTTGACCATCAGACGCGGCAGGGCGCTTTCCGACGACGAGGTGCCCAGCACGATCAGCAGTTCTTCACGGATATAGCGGATGAAACGGGTGATGGAGAAACCACAGACCCGCGCCACCACACCCAGAACGCCGAAGATGAACAAGAGGCAGGTGGCATAGAAGGCGGCCATCAGTTGGCCCAGCGACAGCAGCGTGCCGACGCCGTATTTGCCGATGGTGAAAGCCATGGCACCAAAGGCACCAATGGGCGCCACCTTCATCAGGATGCCGACGATCTTGAAAAAGATGCCCGACGCCTGATCGATCAGGTGCAGCATGGGCCGGCCCTTGTCGCCCAGGCTTTGCAGGCCAAAGGCGAACAGGATGGCAATGAACAGCACCTGCAAAATCTCGCCCTCGGCAAAGGCACCGACCACCGTGGTGGGGATGATATGCATCAGAAAGGCGACGGTCCCCTGCTCCTGCGCCTTGGCGGCATAAGAGGCAATGGATTTGGTGTCCAGCGTGGCGGGATCAACATTCATGCCGGCGCCCGGTTGCCAGACATTGACGATTACCATGCCCAGGACCAGGGCGATGGTCGTCAGAACCTCAAAGTAAATCAGGGCCTTGAACCCGACACGCCCCACCTTCTTCATATCCTCCATGCCGGCAATGCCATGCACCACCGTCAGGAAGATGATCGGCGCGATCAGCATCTTGATCATCTTGATGAAGGCATCGCCCAGCGGCTTCATGCTTTCACCCACCGACGGGTAGAAATGCCCCAGCGCAATGCCGACCGCGATGGCCACCAGCACCTGCACATAAAGGCTCTGATAGAATTTTGTTGGCGCCGCCGGGCTGGCGGCGATGCTGGCACCTTGGGCCATGTCGCTTCTCCCAAATGATCCGTGTCCGCCGGGTTGGGAGGCCGCCTGGCCCCGTCCCGCCTTCGCCGAACCTATAGGCATGCGCCGTGCCAGGGGCTGAGTTGACGTAGAATCAATAGTTTGGCGGAAGGTGATGGTGGTTTTTGTCTGGATTTCCGGACAAAGCTAGTGGGGCCTGTGCGGAATTTCGGACAAGCGAACATCCGGGCACCGGGGCTCATCGCGTCAGACGACCGAGGCCAGCCATTGCCGGACCGTTGGCGGCGTCCGCAGAATGTGATCTCCACACCAGTCACCCACCCGCAGAACGGATCATTCGGGCAGCAGGGGGGGACCGCGATCACAGCAGGTAGGGTGCGCGCGGCCCCCGCAGGAAATTGCCAGGGATGGTACTGATCAGCCAAAGATCAGCTTCAAAAAATACTGATTGATTTCAGTACACACGGTTACGCATTGAATGCTCAAGATGATTGACGATCAACTTGCCGTCATAAGAAGAAACGTCCTTCATAAGCTGTTCCCAATGGTGCAAATACGGGATGGCAATTGGATTTCGCTGTAAAAGGTCCCGCTTGATGAAGGGACAGCGTGCGGTGACCAGCAGTTCATCCCAAAAGAAATGGGTCTGATTTAACGCCACACCTTCCCGCAGAAAGCGAGCAATCATTTCCAGATAACGGTACCGAACGGCATCCTTCTCCGGGTCCGTTTCCTCCAGATAGGCTTCAATCCGAGGAGCAACATTGGCGATCATCGCACGATAGGGGAACAGTGCCTGGCAGCGCAGGCCGCGACGCAAGAAAAACTGCGTCAGCCCGATCTCCCCATATTTGATGACCCAGTGTTTATTCCGATAGTATGGCAGGTAGCGCCAGAACCGCTTGAACGCCGCAGATTGCAGGGCCTGGGGGTGGAAAAGCACAAAATAGCTCTGCAGATGATAGTAATGCGACCAGCAATCCGTGATACCCCAAATATCGGCCTCCTCGGGGTCGGCCTTTTCGATCACCTCCCGCAGGTCCTGCAGGGGGCCGTAGATGCTGTCATTCGTGACAAGCAGCATGTCGAGAGCGGAGATATCGGGCACTTGGGCAATGCCATCCTTAAAGGCCCCGAAATCATATCCGACATTCCGACGCCACAGGATACGACCCACAAAGGGGGTCAGCTTATCCACGCTTGCTTGCGGGAATTTGGGCGAATTGCTTGTGAAGACAACAGTGAAGCCGGCGCGCTTCAGCTCCTTGACGTAGAAAAGGACGTAGTCGTGGATCAGCCCTTTCTTATCGAAATGATTGAATACTGCCACCCGACGCGCGCGGCTGATATCATCGGCCCCTTCCCATTTCCGCCGAATATAGTTCGGACGGATCGGCAAAATTGCATAGGCGCGCGCGAAATCGATGTAATCCAGAGATTCGCTCCAGAGTCGTTCAATTTTATGTTTGATGGCCATGATTATTGTCTATCTTCATTATTATAGCAGTGGATACGAACCAACCAATGTGCTGCCGTAAAAATATCCGGTACAAGTGCGGGGAAATCACAGGAAAAAGCGGCTTGTCCACGGATCATCATACGAACTCCGTTCACGCAGCTAAAGCCAAAACATGTTGGCACCGCGATATTCGCGATACGCGACAGACCTGATCGAGCGGGAGAGAAGGGCGATCATGGCTCACGCAGCCCCTCCTGGGCATTGGTGATCACACGATCAAGCAGACTGGAAATGATCGGGCGGCTGCCGACCACAATGTCCGCCTGAAGGGGCATCCCGGGCACCAGACGCAGGCTTTCCGGGACGTTGCGCAATTCGATCGCCTTGATTTCCGCCCTGACCTTGTAGAAACGCTCTGACGCCATTGTACCGTCATCACGTTGCGAGAAGCTGTTCTCGCTGATCGACCTCACCTCGGCCCTGACCAACCCATACCGCGTAAACTCATAGGCATTCAGCTTGACCTGAACCTCATCGCCCACCTTGACGAAGCCCTGATCCATGCCCGCCACCTCGGCTTCCACTTCCAAAGTCGCATTTGCAGGCATCAGCGACACAAGGACCTCACCCGAGGGTACGACGGAGCCAGCGCCAACATCAGCAACGCTGACCACTGTCGCATCGGCCGCAGCGCGCAGTTCCACAAGGTCGCGGATGTACTCAGCCTTCGACAAGCTGTCTTCCACCTGCGACAATTCGGTCCGCTTGGCCCCCAACTGGGTCGTCAGTTCCGATCGCCATTGCTGCAGGAACGCCTCCCGTTCCGCACGGATCGATTCCAGTTCGTTACGGGACGTAAGGACCTGTTGCTCGCTGTTGGACAAATTGCGCGCAATTTCAGACTTGGTGTCCTGTGCGATCAGGACATTCAGCCGACTGCCGACCTCCTTGCGCGCCAGTTCCGACCGCATGCCCTCAATTTCTTCACTGACCTTAAGACGGGCGCGATAATGCTCGGCGTCGCGCAGGCCACTGGTGATCAGGCCATTGGTCGCCAGGATTTTCTGTTCAAAGACCGACAGACGCGCTTCGCGTTCGGCCATTCGCGACTTCCATATGGAATACTCGGTCATGGCAACCTGGTCGCGCCCATCCGGGAAGGCCAACGGCCGTTCATCCTGCTCCGCCTCCAACCGGGCTACCTGGGCCTGAAGCGCTGCCAGATTGGACTTCAAGGTGGATACGTCGGCACTGGAAAATGTGGGGTCCAGCGTGACCAGAACGTCGCCTTTCTGAACCTGATCCCCCGGCCGCACCATGATTTCCCGAAGGACAGATGATTCCAGGGGCTGCACAAGCAATGTGGGGGTGCGTGAAACCAGCCGTCCCGCCGACGTCACCACCCGATCAAGATGGATAACAGCGCTGAGCACGATGGCAACCACCACCATCAGCACCATCACGTGAACGGTGATACGTGTGCTGCGCGGATAGGGCGCGCCAGTGATTTCCGCCATGTGCGACTGGAAATCGTTCAGCGTTTGCTCAGCGGCCTTGTCCCGACGATCAGGACGCAGGGCCAGTGATTGACCGTTCATGGCTCGCTCCGTGGGGCGGGGACTGGTGGCGGTTCTGCTGGTACCACAGGTGACGGTAGATTGCGCATCGGCTCAGCAGTTCTTCATGCGTGCCGACATCCAATACCTTGCCGCGTTCCATCACGATGATCTGATCACACCCCACCAGCGATGCCAGCCGGTGTGAGATTACAACCATGGTCCGACCCTCGGCGATATGCCGAAGATTGTTGTTCACGATGGCTTCGCTGTCCGGGTCCAGCGCGCTTGTCGCTTCGTCCAGAATAATGATCGGCGGGTCGACAAGAAGCGCGCGGGCGATGGCAATACGCTGCCTTTGTCCACCGGACAGGTTTGTCGCCCCCTCTGACAATACCGTATCATAACCGGCCGGAAGACGTTCAATGAACTCCTCCGCACCAGCCATCCGAGCGGCCTCGATGATTTCTTCAAAACTGGCATCGGGACGGACGATCCCGATATTTTCACGGATTGTGCCGGTAAACAGGAAATTTTCCTGAAGCACGACCCCAAGATTGGCGCGGAGATGCAGAAGGTCCATCTGACGCAAGTCCGTGCCATCAATCTTGATCAAACCGTCATAATCCTGATGCAGACCCTGCAGCATCCGGGTGACCGTCGTCTTTCCTGATCCGCTGCGCCCCATGATCCCGGTGACGCTGCCCGCGGGCAAGTGAAAGGTGACCTGATCCAATGCATAGGCTTGCGAACCAGGGTAGCGGAACCGCACGCTGTCAAACATGATCTGCCCGACAAACCGCGGCCGCAGACCATGTGTTGCTCTTGTTTCCTCGGCGGGAACGTTGACCAGGGACGCGACCTGGTCCAAGGCGCCGCGGATTTCCTGCAGCGTTTGCAGCAGGCTGGCAATCTGCACAAAAGGCTGTGTCACACGTCCGGCCAGCATGGTGAAGGCCACCAAGCTGCCGACCGCGACAGCACCTTCCTTGGTGGTCAGGGCCAGATAGCAGCCAAGCAGCAACGCCCCCGACGTGATCAGCTTTTCAAGCGGTTGCAGGATCGTCTGTGGAAGGTTGGTCAGGAAACTCATATCCCGGAATGCCTTCACCGCCTCCGATGCCGCGTCATCCCATTGCTGCCGACGCCGACCCTCCAGGGCCAGCGTCTTGATCGTCCGCATGCCATGGATGGTTTCGATCAGCAACGAGCCTTTGCGCTGCTCTGCACGAACCAATCGGCTGTAGGCGCGCCCAACCGCCGGCATGAAAGCAACGATGGCAACAAACATCAGAAATGCCAGCCCCAAGACAAAGAATGTCAATGGCGCGTGCATATAGAACATGACGGGCAGAAGCACGATCAGAACCGAGCTGTCCAGCAACGTCGAGAACGCCTGGCCTGTCAAGAATACGCGGATTCTATTTGCTTCGCCGACTTTATAGCTGATGACACCGGTGCTCTGTTGCTCAAATACATCCAACGGGAGGCCGATGACACGATCGAAAATGTAAGTACCGATACGCGCATCCACGCGGGCGGTTCCTTCGGCCACCAAGCGGCGCCGCAGATACCCAAAGGCCGTATCAAAGATAATAACAAATATGATCCCGACAGCCAAAACGAATAGTGTGGACAGCCGTTGATGGACAAGAACGCGGTTGACAACCAAAAAATACAGGAGCGGCGGCACCAGAGCAAAAATAGACATCATGATGGCGGACAGGCCGACATCCCGAAATATGGCCTTATCTTTTGCGATCTGCCGGACAAGCCAGCCGATACTGAATTCACTATTGTCCTG
>JAIXTS010000196.1 GCA_027483805.1 Azospirillum sp.
ATGAACCGGCCCGGCGAATGGGCGCGCAGGATATCGACCTGTGCCTTGTGGTACAGCGCCACCCGGTCCGATGTGAACCGGCGGAAGGCCATGCGGTGAGCCGGGCTGGTCTCCGTCACTGCCAGGAACGGTACCTCGATTTCCTCGAACGACCGGTATTCCATGGACCAGAAGATGTTGCCCCAGGCCTTGTTCAGCGCAGCGATGTCGCCATACTTGTCCCGGCACCAATCCTGGTACGCGCGACGCGCGTTGGGAGAGGCAGACAGGGCTGTGTCGTGACAGGCGATCTCGTTATCCGTCTGCCAGCCGACGATGGCATCATGCTTGCCATAGCGTTCAGCCAAGGCTGTGGTGATGCGGATACTTTCACGCAGATAGGTCTCTGACGAGAAATCATAATGCCGGCGCGACCCGAATCCGCGCACTTGGCCCGTTATGGGATCCACAGGCAGGATGTCCGGATAACGGTCGATCAGCCATTTAGGCGGTGTTGCGGTCGGCGTACAGGCCACGATCTTCAGTCCGGCCGCGCCCAACGTGTCCAGCGCGCGGTCGTACCAGCCGAAATCATAGCGGCCCGGCTCCGGCTCGTACCGCGACCAGGCGAATTCGCCGACGCGGACATAGGTCAGGCCCAGGTCCTTCATGCGCCGCGCATCGTCGGCCCACCATTCCTCGGGCCAATGTTCAGGATAGTAGCAAACGCCCAGCATGATAAGGTCCGTCTCCTCGTCGCCCATGCCGTCGCATTTGTGGCAGGGTCTCTTGTCCTGATAATATTTATACTATAAAAGAGGCGCGTCAACGGAGAACAAACCGTCCTGAAAGGTTCCGCGCATGTCGCCCGTCAGCCCCCCCGATTTCATACGCCTGGATGGCGGTGCCGTCTCGCTGATCCTGGACTGCCGGGGCGCGGCGCCGCTGGCGCTCTATTGGGGTCCGGCATTGGGCAGCGGGGCCGACGGTACAATGCTGGACCTGCTGGCGGCACGGGAGGATGCGCCCTGTTCGCCGCTGGTTGCTGCCCCCCTGGCCCTGACCCCGCTGGCCGGTCAGGCCTTTCCGGGGCGGCCGGGTCTGCTGGCCCATGGTGATGGGCTTCGGTGGGCGACCTATACGCGGATTGTACAGGTGCGGCAGCCTGACACGGCCTGCGTGGAGATTGACAGTGTCGATGACACCAACGCCATCGCCCTGACCCACCATCTGCGGCTGGACCGGCATGGCATGCTGACCGGCTGGACCCAGCTCCGCAATGACGGCGAGGGCACGCTTGACCTGGAATGGCTGGCCGCACCGACCCTGCCGCTGCCTCCGGACATCGAAGACTGGGTCCTGTTCGAGGGGCGATGGGCGGGTGAATACCGTATGCAGACGCAGCGCCGCGTCATGGGTGCCGTGGTGAAGGAGAACCGCCGCGGCCGCACCTCCCACGACGCCTATCCCGGTATTCTGGCCCAAGGCGTGGGGGCAGGGGAGCAGGCGGGAGAGGTCTATGGTTTGCATCTGGGGTGGAGCGGCAATCACCGCATCCATGCCGACACATTGTCCGACGGCCGCGCCTATGTGCAGATGGGCGAATTGTTCATGCCTGGCGAGATGCGCCTTGCGGCCGGCGAAACCTATCGCACGCCCCTGCTTTATGCCGCCTGTTCTGGTGCAGGGAGGAATGGCATTTCCGCCTGTTTCCATGCCCATGTTCGCGACAGGCAGGAACATGCCCGTGTGCGGTCCAAGCCGCGGCCGGTGCATTACAACACCTGGGAAGCGGTCTATTTCGACCATAATCCGGCCCTGCTTCTGAAGCTGGTCGATGCGGCCGCCGATATCGGGGTCGAACGGTTCGTTCTGGATGATGGCTGGTTCCGTGGCCGTCGCAATGACCGCGCCGGGCTGGGGGACTGGTTCGTTGATGAGGGTATCTATCCCGAGGGTCTGCATCCGATCGTGCAGAAGGTGCGCGAGCGGGGCATGGAATTCGGCCTCTGGGTCGAACCGGAAATGGTCAATCCCGACAGTGACCTGTACCGTGCCCATCCCGACTGGGTGCTGGGCACGCCGCCGGCGCCGCAGCTGGGGTTCCGCAACCAGCTGGTCCTGGATGCCGGCCGCGGGGATGTTCAGGACTATCTTTTCAGGCGGATTGACGCGCTGCTGCGCGAATATCCCATTTCATATCTGAAATGGGATATGAACCGCGATATCAGCCATCCCGGCGGGGCCGATGGCCGGGCAGCGGCGCATGCGCATGTTCAGGGGCTTTACCGGCTGCTGGCCCGGCTGCGCGAAGCCTATCCGGGCGTTGAAATTGAAAGCTGTTCGGCGGGCGGTGGGCGTGCCGACCTGGGTGTTCTGGCTTTGACCGACCGGGTCTGGACGTCAGACACCAATGACGCCCTGGATAGGCTCCATATCCAGCGCGGCCTGTCCACCTTCCTGCCGCCGGAACTGATGGGATCACATGTCGGCCCCACCGATTGCCATATCACGGGTCGTCGCGTCGCCATGGCCACCCGCGTGGCGACGGCCCTGTTCTTCCATATGGGGCTGGAGGTCGACCTGCTGGGCCTGACCGGTGCCGAATGGTCGGAACTGGCGACGGGCATTGCCCTGCACAAGGAATATCGGTCGCTTCTGCATGAGGGCCGGTTGCTTCGCCTGGACCGCGCGTCGAACGAGGAGGCCTTTGGCGTCATCGCCCCTGACGGTTCCCGCGCCCTGTTCAGCTATACATTGATCAGCGAACAGGCGGGCTATTTCCCCGGGCGCCTGCGTCTGGCAGGGCTGGACCCCGATGCCCTCTATCATGTGCGTCTGGTCTGGCCGGCTTCGGCAAACCTCAAATCACCCCTGTTCAGCGTATTGAGGGGCGGTGTGTCTTTCGCCGGCTCGGCGCTGGTGCTGGCCGGGCTTCAACTCCCGCGCCTTCACCCGCAATCCGCGCTGGTTCTGGAGGTCATGCGGATATCGCCGATGATCGATACCCCGGCCCTCTAACCGCGACCGATCGCCAGCCGGGTTCAGGGATTC
Organism: Azospirillum sp.; assembly: GCA_027483805.1. GTDB lineage: Bacteria > Pseudomonadota > Alphaproteobacteria > Azospirillales > Azospirillaceae > Niveispirillum. The sequence goes on from JAIXTS010000196.1 coordinate 3,034, forward strand.
CGCCTTGTCGTCCCTTGACGCGACAGGTTCGCCAGATTTCTCTTATACGCCCCCGCCATTGCCGCCATCGTGGTGCACCGGACCTGATCGGGTCCGGACCCTAACCGATCACACATCCAGATCCTGCGCAAACTTCGCATTCTCAGTGATAAATTTGAAACGCAGCTCCGGCTTGCGGCCCATCAGGCTCTCCACCAGGGCCTTTGTCTCTTCGACATCATCCTTCTGGTCCGGGTCGCGCTGGTCGGGCACCACGACGCGCAGCAGGGTACGCTTTTTCGGATCCATGGTGGTTTCCTTCAATTGCGCCGGCGGCATTTCGCCCAGGCCCTTGAAGCGGCTGATCTCCACCTTGCCCTTGACCGACTTGAAGATGGTTTTCATCAACTCGTCCTTATGCGCATCGTCACGCGCATATCGGGTATTGCCGCCACCAGCCAGTCTATAGAGGGGCGGCAGGGCGAGATACAGGTGCCCCTGCTGGATCAGGCCCGGCATCTCGCGATAGAAAAAGGTCATCAAGAGTGAGGCGATGTGGGCGCCGTCCACGTCGGCGTCGGTCATGATGATGACGCGTTCATAACGCAGCTTATCGACGCTGAATTCCTTGCCCGTACCACAGCCCAGCGCCTGGGCCAGATCGGCCAGTTCCTGGTTGCCGCGCAACTTGTCGACACTGGCAGAAGCCACGTTGAGGATTTTGCCGCGCAGCGGCAGGATGGCCTGGGTATCGCGTGACCGGGCCTGTTTGGCGGAGCCACCGGCCGAATCGCCCTCGACGATGAAAATCTCGGTATCCTCGGCACTCTGGCGCGAACAATCGGCCAGTTTGCCCGGCAGGCGCAGGCGGCGGGTGGGCGTCTTTCGCGCCATCTCCTTCTGCGCCTTTTTCCGCGCCCGCTCTTCCGCCTTTTCGATCAGCCGTTCGATCAGGGCCTTGGCCGCGTCGGGTGATCCGGACAGCCAATGGTCGAACCGGTCCTTGATGGCGCTTTCGGTCAGCTTCTGTGCATCGGCGCTGACCAGACGTTCCTTGGTCTGGCCCTGGAAATGCGGGTCGCGGATAAAGACGGAAAGCAGGATGGTGGCGCCTTCCATCACGTCTTCCGCCGTTATGCTGGCGGCCCGCTTGTTGCCCAGCATGTCGCCATAGGATTTGATGCCGCGGGTCAAGGCACCGCGCAGTCCCACCTCGTGCGTGCCGCCCAGGGGCGTGGGGATGGTGTTGCAATAGGTGTGGCTGAAACCCTCATCATCTTCCGGCCAGGCGATGGCCCATTCCACCCGCCCGGCATCGCCGGGGAAGTCGGCCTGACCAGCGAAGGGCAGGGGGGTGACAGTGGTCCGGCTCTTCAAGGTGCCGTTCAGATAATCCAGCAGACCGTTGGGGAAGTGCAATACTTCTGCCGCCGGCACACCGCTATCAGCATTGATCAGGGCCGTGTCGCACGACCAACGGATCTCGACACCGCGATAGAGATAGGCCTTGGACCGGCACAGCCGGTAAAGCCTTTCCGGCTTGAAATGCGCGTCGGGGCCAAAAATCTCGGCATCGGGGTGGAAACTGACGGTGGTCCCGCGCCGGTTCTGTACGGCACCGGCCGGGGTCAACGGACCGAGCGGCAATCCCCGTGAGAAGGTCTGCGTGTATAATTGCCGGTCGCGCGCGACTTCCACATGCAGGCGGTCAGACAGAGCGTTCACGACAGCCGAGCCAACGCCATGCAGACCGCCCGAGGTCGCATAGACCTTGCCGGAGAATTTGCCGCCGGAATGCAATGTGGTAAAGATCACTTCCAGCGCCGATTTGCCGGGATATTTTGGATGTTCGTCGGTCGGGATGCCGCGGCCATTGTCGCGCACCGTGACCGTTCCATCGGCGGACAGGTCCAGGTCGATGCGGCTGGCATGACCGGCCACCGCCTCGTCCATGGCATTGTCCAGGATTTCGGCCACCAGATGGTGCAGGGCACGGTCATCGGTTCCGCCAATATACATGCCAGGACGGCGGCGGACGGGTTCCAGCCCCTCCAGGACCTCAATGTCCTGGGCGGAATAGCTGTCTTGCTTGGCGGCGGAGTTCTGGAAGAGGTCGCTCATGCGCCATTATAGGAATGGGTCGGGGTCTTGTTCAAGGAGATGCGGTATCTCCCGACGATATAGACCCCTACATTTTGATGACACAGGGAGTTTCAGCCGATGAGCCAGGAACGGATGCCGGATTTCGACCGTGATGCACCCTCCATGCGCACCTTTGCCATGCCGGCCGATCTGAACGGCAATGGTCAGGTTTTTGGCGGCTGGGTCATGTCGCAGATGGACCTGGCTGGGGCCGCCCCCGCCATTCGTATTGCCTGCGGGCCGGTCGCGACCGTCGGGGTAGAGGCGATGAAGTTCCACCGCCCCATTGCCGTCGGGGATGAGGTCAACTGCTATACGGAGGTCGAGCGGATCGGCAACACCTCTGTTCGGGTGCGCGTTGATGTCTGGGTGCGCCGTTATGACGGCACGGCCTATAAGGTGACGGAAGGTGTGTTCACCTATGTTGCGCTGGGCAAGGATGGAAAGCCCCGGCCCGTGGTACCTTCCGCTTCCATCGCGGTCTGAACGGGGCGGTGCAGGACCCATATCTTCAGCATGTTCCGGCCCAGGTGGCGCGCCCATTTCGGGTTCAGCGCGGTCAAAGCGTCATCGCCCCGGATGTCCCGGCTGTCTGATATAATCAGGCCAGCGGTACGGGCAGCCGCTTCGACGTCGGCCATCTTGTGGGGATAGCCGGCCAGGGCGATCTCTGTGCCGTCTTCTTCCTTGAAATGGGCAAAGGTGCCGGATGCCGTGCGATCGGGGTGGATTTCGGAGATATAGAAGGCGCCACCGGGTTTCAGCAGAGCATGAATCCGCATAAAGAATCCGGCAAGATCGCCGATATGTTCGATGACCAACGCCGTCAGGGCCGCATCGAAGGGGCCACCGGGAATATCGATCCCGGCCATCATGTCGCCTTGGACCAGAGTGACCGGGAGGTGCCTCAGCTTTGCCCGTGCCTGCACCAGCATCCCCGCCGACAGGTCCACGCCAACCACCCGATTGCCGGCCCGCGCCAGCCGCAGCGTATGGCGCCCCGTGCCGCAGCCTATTTCCAGAATGTCCACATTGCACAGATGTGACCAGAGCGGCGGGAAAGCCAATTCATCCGCCGCCACCGTTGGGTTCGGGTATCGGTCATAAAAATGTGACCAGCGGTCATACCCGGCTTTGTTGGTGGTAATGGTCTGGTCGTGATTGGTCATGGCACATAAATCTCCCCATCTTGCGTTCACCTGTACGCAAAGGGGCGTAGATTTAGATCCGGTGACCGGAAAGCAGCGCCACTGCGGGGCCGAAATTATCCGGCCCCGCCCGACGCGTCAACAACATCACTTGCGGTCGATGCGCACCAGCTTGCCGTCCGGCGCGCCAGCTTCGATCAAGGCATAAAGGCGACCGTCCGGGCCTACCGCCACGTCGCGGGTGCGGTGCAGTTCGTCGGTCAGCAGGCGTTCCGTGGCCACGACCTTGTCGCCCTCCACATCCAGTCGCGCGATGCCGCCAGCCAACAGGCCGACAATCAAGTCCCCCCGCCAGAAGGGCAGCGCGCCGCCTTCATAAAAGGTCATGCCGGCCAGGGCCAGGGACGGTACGAAATAAAGTTCAGGCTGCGCCATGCCTTCTTTTTCAGTGCCTTCACCAATCTTCCGGCCCAGGCCGTAGGTCTTGCCATAAGTGATGACGGGCCAGCCATAATTGGTACCGGGGCGGAGGATATTGATCTCATCCCCCCCTTGCGGCCCATGCTCGCTTTCCCAGATCAGGCCGGTATCCGGTTGGGTGGCCAGACCCTGGGGGTTGCGGTTGCCATAGGTGAATGTTTCGGGCAGCGCGTCGGAGCGGCCGACAAACGGGTTGCTGGTGGGCACGGTTCCATCCCGGTTCAGGCGGAATACCTTGCCGGCGGCATCCATCAGGTCCTGGGCCCGGTTCTGCGACCCCCGCTCACCGATCCCGAAATAGATGTGGCCTTCCTTGTCGAAGGCAAAGCGGCTGCCGAAATGCAGGCCGCTATCGACCAGGGACCCCTTGAACAGGACCTTCATATCCTTGAAGGCAGTGCCGTCATCGGTAAAGCGGGCGATGACGGTACGGATGCCCTTGTCCTGGTCCCGTGGCTTGGCGTCGGGACCCTTCTCCGCTTTCTCAATGAAGGAGAGATAGACGAAACGGTTCTGGCTGTAGTCGGGATCCAGCGCGATATCCAAAAGCCCGCCCTGCCTGACTTCCTCAATCTTCGGAAGGCCGGAGATCGGTTCCGGCAGAAGCTTGCCATCCTTGATGACGCGGACATTGCCGATGCGTTCGGTGACCAGGATGCGCCCGTCGGGCATGAACGCGATGGCCCAGGGCGTGTCCAGCCCCTCGGCCACCACCGTCACCTTCACCTCATGTTGTGCCTTGGGGGCGGGGAAGGTGGTGAATTCCTTTGGCGCGGCGATGGCGGCGGTGCCGGCCAGAAGCGTAACCGCAAGGGCGGCCAGGGCCTTCCTGGTCAGGGACATAGGGGCAAATCTCCCGTCAAAACATTGATTTGCTGCCAATGTGGGGATTTTGTTCGTTCCAAACAAGGCCCTTCACATCTCTGGACGCGTCTGGATGGCTAAGGTCAGTCGCTTTTGGATGTCTGTCAGTGACACCGGTTTCACCAGATAGCCGGATGCCTGATACTGGACCGCCTGTTTCACCAGGTCGCTGGTCGCGTGGCTGGTGACCATAACGATGGGTGTGGTGGCGATCTGCTTGATATCGATCGACCGGATGCGGCGCAGCACCTCGATCCCGTCCACGGGTTCCATCTCGATATCGCACAGGACCGCGTCGGGTTTCAGCCGGGTGATGGAGGTGATGGCCGCCTCACCATTCTCCGCCTCGGCAATCATGCGCACGCCGGCCTGGAAGAGCAGGCGTTTCAGGATACCGCGATAGAACTGGTCATCATCGACGATCAGGACCTTCAGTTTGGCGAAATCAATGTCGGCCATGGCGCCATTACCCCTTCACGATCTTGATCTGATGCCGCAAATCCTCGAAGGATTGGGCGATGTTCCAGCGCAGATTCTGCGCCGTGTCCTCGTCTCCCCGTTTCAGGGCTGCTTCGATCCCGGCGAACAGGTCGCCCAGAGCAACGGCGCCCACGCCATTGGCGGAACCCTTCAGGGAATGTGAACCATCCTTGGCGGCCTTCAGGTCGCCATTGTTCAACGCCTCCTCCACCGCCGATGCCCGCGCCTCGGCCTGGATCAGGAATTCATCCAGAAGGGCAATAGCCTCCGCATCCAGATGCCCGAACATTTCCTTCAGCCGGTTGGCATCAAAAATAGCGGGATCAATGGATTCAGTCGGCTTCTGTGGCGCCAAAAGGGCGGGGGCAATGACGGGCGGGGCATGTCTGGCGGACACCCGGCGCCGCAGGCCGGCGGTGGCGGGCGCCCAGCGAAGGATGGCTGCCTCCAGTTTCGTCAGTTCAATAGGTTTGGTCAGATAGTCATCCATGCCGGCATCCCGACATTTCTGGGCCGCATCGCTGACAGCGTCGGCAGACAGGGCAACGACCGGAACGTGGCGACCATCGGCTGCTGCGCCCTCATCCGCGCGGATGGCGCGCGTCATGTCGTACCCGTCCATTTCCGGCATGTGGCAATCGGTGACGACGATGCCGAACCGGCCGGTCCGCCACGCGTCCAATCCTTCCAGTCCGTTTCCGGCGATCTCCGCGGCGAAGCCCAGTTTGCGCATCGCCTGCCGGATGACGATCTGGTTGGTGGCATTATCTTCGACGACCAGAACCAAGGCGCCGTTGGCCTCGGCCTCCACCGTTTCCGGCGCCTGCCAGACGGTTTCGCTGTGGCCAATTGTGGCCGTAACGTCCAGTGAGGCGCGACCATCGGCAGCAGCCACCACCTTGATCAGCCGGGCCTGCCGCACCGGCTTCGGGATCGCAGCGAATATGCCCTTCGACCGCCCGGCTTCCGACAAGGTCGATACCAGGGAAACGGGGGCCAGCAGGACGGTGCGGGCGCCGCCGGTCCCCTCCGCCGCGCCCAACCGTCGGGCGATATCGAGACCAACGGCATCGCCGGGATAGGCATCGATCAGGATGGCATGGAAAGGCATGCCATCGGTTGCGGCCACCCGCAGTGCCTCAAGGGCCGCTGCCTCATCCGCCACTTCCACCACCTCGGCCTCCCGTGCGGTCAGCGTGCGGGTCAGGGCCATCCGTTCTGCCGGCAGTCCGCCCAGGACCGCGACGCGCAGACCCCAGAGCGAGGGTTCCTCGGCGATCTTTTCATCCGCTGCACCCTCACCGAGGTGCAGTTCGAACCAGAAGGTGGAGCCATCGCCGGCGACCGATGTGACGCCGATCAGCCCGCCCATCAGTTCGACCAGCCGCCGACAGATCGACAAGCCCAGCCCGGTTCCGCCGAACCGGCGGGCGGTGGACCCATCGGCCTGGGCGAAGGGCTGGAACAGTTTGGCCTGTTGCTCAGGTGACAGGCCAATGCCTGTGTCGACGATCTCCGCACGCAGCCCGACCTTGCCGTCAGCACTGTGCGCCAGCCGGTTCAGCCGTACCGTGACGCCGCCATGTTCGGTGAATTTGATGGCATTGCCAGTCAGGTTCAGCAGGACCTGACGCAGGCGGGTCGGATCGGCAACCAAATGGCGGGGGAGGGCAGGATCGACATCGATGGTCAGGGCCAGACCCTTTTCCTCTGCCCTTCGGGCCAGCAGATCGCCCACGCCTTCCGCCAGATTGAGGATGTCGGTGTCGATCCATTCGATGTCGAGCTTTCCGGCCTCGATCTTCGAGAAATCCAGGATGTCGTTGATGATGGTCAGCAGGGCGCCACCGCTGTCGCGCACCACCTTCACCATACCCTGCTGATCCTCGTTCATGGGCGTGTCAGCCAGCATTTCGGCCATCGCCAGCACGCCGTTCATCGGCGTACGTATCTCGTGGCTCATGGTGGCCAGGAAGGTTGATTTGGCGCGCGTCGCCTGTTCGGCCTCGTCACGGGCGCGGGCCAGATCCAGGTTTGTGGCCGCCAGAATGTCGGATTGCTTGCGGATGCGGGCGTCAGTGCGCCGCCGGAACTCCATGCCACCGATCAGGCCCAGCAGCAGCAGCGCCACAAGGATTGGCGGTGTGCTCTCCTTGGCCACGGCGTGCAGATGCCCGGTACCATCCTGGGCCATCACCATGCGCCAGGGCGATTTGCGCAGGATATGGCTGGTGAAGGTCCAGCCATCCTGTTCCATACGCATGGGGCCATCGCGGCTGATCGTTTCGCGGATAGCGGCCCGCAGGGCTGCCTCCGGCGCTTGGCGGCGCCCCTCGCCCTGGGAGATGCCCAGAACCTGTCCGTCAGGAGCCACCAGGGCCAGCGTACCGAAGGCGGAGGGGAACCCGTCCAACAGTGACGACAGATAACCGACAGTCATGTCCAGAGCCACGACGCCCAGGTGCCGTTCCCCCTGATAGACGGGCATGCCGATGGTTGCCATCATGCCCTTGCCGCCATCGTCCTCATAAAGCTTGGAAAAAAACAAATCACCCGATGGATTATTGGCAGGCAAGGATGCCTGGAAATATTCCATCTCCAGGTCCTTATCGGCGAAGGTCAACTCGCCGGACGGCACCCACGGGTATACGAACCCGAACCGGCTGGCAGAGATGTAATAGACCCACGGAATATTGGGCAGCCGCCGTTGCGTCTGGGCAAAGGCAATATGCAGCGACAGGGCGGCTTCGATCTCCGCCTCGAAATCTGCGCCGCGTCGGGACAGGCCGCCAAGGCCGGTCAGGTTGCCAACGAGTTCCCGTTCATAAGGCAGCGGTGGGTGATCCAGGTTGTAAGCGCCGGAAACATCCACCCGTAGCGCCTGGCGCAGCGGCGATGGCGGGGCGCCCGGAACGGCCTTGACGAGCCCCTCTTCCATCTGCGCATGCATCAGTTCCAGGAAGTCCATCGCGGTGCCGATGGATTGCTCCACGCGCCGCGTCACGTCCGTGCGTGCTGTCTGACGCTGTTCTTCCAGGCGCCGGTTGGCTTCTGCAACCTGCAGCCAGAGAAAGGTGACCACAGCCGTGATGGCCGCCACGTAGAACAGGAGATGCCGCACCGGTATCCGCATGATCCACGCCTCATTCTCTATCTTGGATAGTGAACGGACCACAATCATCGCGGAATTTCAACCGGCTGATCCCTTAACGTCGCCACATGGTCAAATGTTGAATGCCGCCATCATCATAAGGTTCGCCTTCCGCGATGAAGCCAAACCCGGCATAGAAATCGACAAGATGGTGCTGCGCGCCGATTTCAATGGGCTGGCCGGGAAAGGCGCGATCCATGAAGTCCAGGCCAGCCTGAACCAGCCGGCGGCCAAGGCCGGTGCCGCGCCAATCCGGCCCGACGACAATACGCCCGATAAAGGCCGGATTGTAACCGTCCGGGCCGCAGGCCCGCAGATAGGCGGCAAGGCGTCCCTGGACGTCGCTCACCAGAAGGTGGTGGCAGGCAGGGTCCAGACCATCCAGGTCGGGATAAGGCGATTGCTGTTCCACGATGAACACATCCTGGCGGAATCGCAGCATCGCATAGAGGCTGGCGGTGGTGAAGGCATCGAAGTCCAGCCAGGTAAAGCGCAGCGCCCCGGTCACCGCTTGTTTCCCAGCAGAACGGACAGTTTCTCCCGTAGACCCACCACGGTTACCGGCTTGGCGATGAAGGCATTCACACCCAGGTCGCGGGCTTTCAGCACCATGTCCTTCTGCGCGTGATTGGTCAGAAAAATCACCGGGGTACGCCGGCCCAGATCTTCCTTCTGCCGCAGTTGCTGCAGGAAGGTCAGCCCATCCATGGGGGCCATTTCAATATCGCAGATGATGATATCGGGCTTGCGTTCCAATGCCAGCGACAGGCCGCCGGTGCCGTCATCCGCCTCCCAGATCTGGCTGAACTCCAACTGTTTCAGGATGCGGGACACGACGGTCCGGATAAAGGCCTGATCTTCAACGATCAGGGCGTTCATCCGGCTGAAGTTGCTGAAGACCGCCATCTGCGATTTCCCCATGGACGCGCATGCCGACGGGGTATTGCGACCCTGTCCCGGTCTAGTTGACTACAGAGCGTCGATGGCGGCAACCACCCGATCAATCATGCCGGGTATTTTCAGGGCACTCATGCGCGCGACATCATGCTCACCGGCCTTGAGGGACCGTTCGACTCCGTCGGCCAAGGTCCCCAGGGCCGGCGCACCCCCGTTCTTGGCCACGCCGGCCAGCGCATGCACCCGGGCACGGGCGATCTCCATGTCGTGCCTGGCAAAGGCGGCTTCCGCCTCCGTCCAGAGTGAGCGCAGCGATCCGGTGAACTCCTCCAGAAACCCACGCGCCTCACCGTCCAGGCCGCCGAACAGGTCGATCGTCATTGAGGGATCGAACAGCTCCGCCTCTGCCGCTGCCACGGTGGGAGAAGCCAACATGCCCGCAACGCCCAGCCACCGGCTCAGACAACGGTCCAACTGTGCAAGGTCCAGTGGTTTGGACAAGAAATCATCCATGCCGGCATTGATGCAGCGCTGGTCTTCACCCGCCATGGCGTTGGCCGTCAGCGCCACGATGGGCAGCCGGTGCAGCCCCTGAGCCTCTTCCTCTGCCCGGATGGCGGCGGTCAGTTCGTACCCGTCCATCACCGGCATGTTGCAGTCTGTCAGCAGCAAGCCATGCGCCCCTGGACGCCAGGCCGCAAGCGCGGCCGCACCATCGGCATGGATGTCGGCGGCAAAGCCCAGGATGGCCAATTGCCGACGGATAACCATCTGGTTCACCCCCTGATCCTCCGCCACCAGGATGAGCCGGCCCTGGGCCGCTGCTTCTTCGGGTGTCGGGGCCTGGATGGTGGTGCTTCGTGTCGGGGGAGGGGTGCTTTGTCCGGCGGCCCGGCCAGCAGCCAGGGCAACAGCGCGAGTCAGGGCGGCCCGGCGCAGTGGCCGGGCGACCAGTTGCGTGCCGGGCGGCATATCCGGCGGACGACGTGAATCGGCATCGGCGATCAGAACGGCCGGAAGTGTGCTCTCCGGAACCGGCCAACTGGCACCATTGCGTCCCGCACATACCAGCACGCTGGCTGCCGGGTCCTCCAAGGCGACAATCTTCACACCCGCTTGTCCGAGATATGCCGCGACCGTTGCGGCCAGGTCCGGCTCGGTGACATCCAGCGCCACGCCCAGACCGGCAATATCACTGGCCGGACCCGAATCGACAGGGGTTGCTTCCGCCTGCTCCATGTCCAACGTGAACCAGAAGGTGGAGCCATGGCCCGCGACACTGTCCAGCCCGATATGTCCCTTCATCAGGTCCACCAGACGACGGCTGATGGACAGGCCCAGACCCGTTCCGCCGAAACGGCGGCTGGTGGAAATCTCCGCCTGGGTGAAGGGTTCGAACAGCTTGGCCTGATGGTTGGGCGCGATGCCTATACCCGTATCGGTGATGGCGATGCGCACGCGGACAATACCGTCGGCAGGATCGGGGTGGCGCTCCGCCCGGACGCTCACACCGCCCTGTTCGGTAAACTTGATGGCATTGCCGGTCAGGTTGAACAGGATCTGTCGCAGACGTACCGGGTCCCCCAACAGGGCGATGGGAAGGGCGGGATCGACATGGATGTCGAAGGACAAGCCCTTCTTACGCGCTGCCGGGGCCAGCGTATCGGCCACCCCTTCAATGACGGTGCCGATATCAACCGGGTGCCGGTCGATATCCATACGTCCCGCCTCGATTTTAGAGAAATCAAGGATATCGTCGATGATCCGCAGCAAGGCGCTGGCCGACTCCTGTGCGGTCAGCAACATCTCCCGCTGGTCGCTGTCCAGCGAAGTATGGCCAAGCAGCTCCAGCATGCCCAGAACCCCGTTCATGGGGGTGCGGATCTCATGGCTCATGGCGGCCAGGAAACTGGATTTCAGTTTTGACGCGCTTTCGGCCATGCGTGCACTGCGGATATTGTCGTAGGAGCGCAGGCCCGTGATGATGGTGATAAACAGCTTTTCCGATGTCAGTTCGGTTTTGGATTTGTAGTCATTGATGTCGTAATTGACGATGACATCGCGCACGGGCGCCTGGCCCGGCTGGCCGGTACGCAGGATCAGGCGTGTATCGCTGTTGGCAAATTCTTCGCGAATGCGGCGGGCCAGACGCAGACCGGCATCATCCGTTTCCATCACGATGTCGAGCAGGGCTACGGCAATGTCGTCGCGCTGGCGGAAGACCTTGTCCGCCTCGATCCCCGACCGCGCCGTCAGCAATTCCAGTGGACGGTCCTTGTAACGCAGCTTTGACAGGACCAGCCGGGTCATGATGTGGACTTCCTCGTCGTCATCAACGACCAGAACCGGCCAGGGCAGGGGCGGCGGCGGTTCTGTACCGGCGGCGTTCAGCCCGGCCGCGGCACCGGCCGGTGCCTCGTCCTCTTCCGGGGCGAACAGATCATCCGCGTCATCCCCACCCATGAATGCACAACCTTCCTTGTCGATCACCCTAAACGGGCACTATGCGGACCCAACCGTAAAGGTGACGTTAACCAAAATCTTTGCTGCAATGCACCGGCCCTCAATACAGCGTAAGCATATCAAAGCCCTGTGTCCATTTTCCGAATGCATACGACAGGGGACTTGCCCCTGCCGCGCGTTTCGGCTAGGCGTGTGCAGGACGGAAGTGTGGCCGAGTGGTTTAAGGCAGCGGTCTTGAAAACCGCCGTGGGGCAACTCACCGTGGGTTCGAATCCCACCGCTTCCGCCATACACCTTAGTCTTCGCTTTGTGCTGTCCGGACCCCCGACAGGTCGTTGGAGCGGACATGAAAAAATTCCTTTTCAGGTGTTGGGCGGTTTTCTCAGAGCAACTGCTCTTAAATCGTCTTCTCGTACCACTGGCCCGACTTCTCCTCTGGTTTATGTCAGGAGGGAGGGGTGCATTTGACCCTTCTTGGGAGCCGGTGCCGTGGGACCTGTCTTTTGTTGCGTCGATTAAGCAAAAGCAGGGATATCGCAAACGATCCAACATCCCAATTCAATGGTGTCAGGTACCCTACGGGGATTTTCCGAAAGAGGGACTAATCGGGAAACAACGAGAATGGTTCATGTCCAACGATGTAGCTTACATCGCCAAACATGCGGACGAGGAGCTAATTCTTATACGGAATACGTGGCATGGGTTTCCTGATCCGCCTGAATGGGGTTTGGCTTCACGTGTAACCGGAGAAAAAGAAGCTAAGTGGGTGAATTGGGGACACTTTCCCGACTTGCCATCTCGTTGGATCTTTCCAAGCAATGCCCCACCGTAAGTAAATTGCACTGCGAGACTCTTTGATTGACAACTACAATACGGCCCTCGCTACCGCGCATCGTGGAAAATGATGCCCAGCGTGTGCCGCTGGCCGGATCGTAGTCGGCTGACCCCGTGGCGCATCGCAACACGGTAGGGGCCGCGGGCTCCCTGCACGGGCCGTTCATTGACGGCGAAGATGACGGCGTCACCTTGGCGCAGGGGGATGACCTCTACCCGGCTCTGCATGCGGGGGCGCTGCTCGGCGAGAACAAATTCGCCGCCTGTGAAATCGCGGTCGGGTTCCGACAACAGCACCGCGACCTGTAGCGGAAAGACCAGATCGCCATAAAGGTCCTGATGCAGGCAATTATAGTCGCCGGGACCATAGCGCAGTAGCAGCGGTGTCGGCCGTTTCTGTTCTGCGGCATGGCATTGCGCCAGATACTCGCCATGCGCGGCCGGATAATGCCGCCCCCGGCCCAGCCTCGCGTTCCAGTCATTGGCAATCGCGGCCAGACACGGATAGAGCGCCGTGCGCATGGCCTGCACCTGGTCCGGCAGCGGATAGCGGAAATACCGGTACTCCCCCCGCCCGAATCCATGCCGGGCCATGATCACATGGCTGCGGAATTGGCCTTCATCGGGGTAGATACCGGCAATCTGTGCGCATTCCGCCGCCGTCAGCAGGCCTGGCAGGACAGCACTGCCCTGGTTGTCCAGTTCTTCTGTGATCAACGGCCAGTCATATGCATCCAGGCGTGACATCGCCCACCCATCCGTTGCCAATGTGACAGTTGACAGCATGGATCATGGGAAGGCCCGGCGCATTCCGATCCTTGCGGTCCCGCTATCGACAAACATACCTGTGTCTGTTTTCAGGGTAACTTGCGTATGTTCGCTAAATGTTCTATTTTGCAGTTCATTGAGGGAGGGGTGCCATGGACGATCAATGCCTGCATGAAGTGCCGGTTCCAACGGCGGCCGATTTTGTCGGCAGTCCGTTCCGGATGTTGCCCCGGATCGGCGATAAAATGTACCGGCCGACGCGTCCGGCCGTGAATGCTCCCAAAGGCCCGACACCGGCGAACCGGCAGAGTCAGCAGGCTGGGCCCGGTATCTGGGACTGGGGCTGACCGGTCAGGCTGCCTTGGGCGTGCTGGTCAGCAGGTCCAGGCAGGCCATGCGCACCGCCACGCCCAGTTCCACCTGCTGCAGGATGACCGACCGGTGGATATCGTCGGCCACCAGACTGTCGATCTCCACGCCCCGGTTCATGGGGCCCGGATGCATGATCAGGGCGCCGGGCTTGGCAACGGCCAGCTTGTCATAATCCAGGCCGAAGAAGCGGAAATACTCCCGCTGGCTGGGCAGGAACTGGCCCTGCATGCGCTCCAGCTGCAGGCGCAGCATCATGACGATGTCGGCATCCTTCAGGCCCGTGGCCATCGAATGATGCACCTCCGCCCCCATCCGGTCGATCCCGCCGGGCAGCAGGGTGGGCGGGGCGACCACGCGGACATGGGCGCCCATGATGTTCAGCAGGTGAATGTTGGACCGGGCCACGCGGCTGTGCAGGATGTCGCCGCAGATGGCGACCGTCAGCCCCTTCAGTGTGCCCAGCCGGCGGCGGATGGTCAGCGCGTCCAGCAGCGCCTGGGTCGGATGTTCATGCTGCCCGTCACCTGCATTGATGACGGCGCAGTTCACCTTGCTGGCCAACAGTTTCGGCGCGCCCGATTCCTGATGCCGCACCACCAGGGCGTCCAGATGCATGGCATTCAGCGTCAGGGCCGTATCGATCAGGGTCTCCCCCTTTTTCACCGAACTGCCATCCACCGACATGTTGATGGCATCGGCGCCCAAGCGCCGGGCGGCCAGTTCAAAGCTGGTGCGCGTGCGGGTTGAATTCTCGAAGAACAGGTTCACGATGGTTTTGCCGGCCAGCCGGTTTGTCACCCGGTTCTCGCCGCGATTCTGCTCCACATAGCGGTCGGCCGTATCCAGCAGCAGGTTGATCTCCGGCGCTGACAGCCCCTCGATTCCCAGCAGGTGACGATGGTTGAACGTCTCGGCACGGGCGTCGATATCATGCGGATGAGCGGCCATGGAGCGGGCTTTCGGCTGACGGCGTGGATCGGCGGGGCGGGACTATGCTGTCCCGCCCCTTATGCTGCAAGCGTCAGAAAGACCGGGCCGGCATGAATGCCGCAGGGGTCAGCCTACCCCGTTCGCCCGGAACCATTCCAGGCAGCGTTTCCAGCCATCCTTCGCATCATCCGGACGGTAGCTGGGCCGGTAATCGGCGTGGAAGGCGTGCGGGGCGTCGGGATAGACATGGAAGGTGCTGCGTGAATTCACGGCTTGCAGCGCCTTTTGCATGCGCTCCACATCAGCCATGGGGATGCCGCCATCCTTGCCGCCATAAAGGCCCAGGACCGGGGCATTCATCTTCTGGACGAGGTTGACCGGCACAAGGGGCTGTAGCGCCGTGGGCGCACTGGTCACGCGGCCATACCAGGCGACGCCCGCCTTCAGTTTCGGGTTATGGGCAGCATAAAGCCACGTGGTACGGCCACCCCAGCAGAAACCGGTGATGCCCAGCCGGTCGGCATCGCCCCCATCCTGGGCCGCCCAGGCGGCGGTGGCATCCAGGTCGGCCATGACCTGCGCGTCCGGCACCTTGCTCACCAGATCGCGGATCAGGGTACCTGTGTCGGTGAAGGATGCGGCATTTCCCTGGCGGGCGAACAGTTCCGTCGCGACGGCCAAGTAACCTTCCTTGGCGAAGCGCCGGCAGACATCCTTGATATGCTCATGCACACCGAAGATCTCCTGTACCACCAGCACGATGGCGAAGGGGCCGTTACCAGCGGGCTTGGCGCGATAGGCCGGCAGGCTGCCGCCCGCCACCGGGATCGATACCTCACCGGCGACCAATCCCTCGGTCGGGGTGGTAATGGTTTGGGCGGAGACCGGCAACGTCGACAGGGCAAAGCCACCGGCCAGCGTTGTCATGGCAAACATCCGTCGTGATAATGTCGGATTGATGGGCGAGAGCAGGCACTGGGCCTCGGCGTCAACGCGATCCATGGGGTTTCCTCCCGTGTTCGTCCCTTGGGGATGGGCGCCAAGATAGGTCAACCCCGGCCATCTGCAACCCAACAATCGGCCATTGCCCTGATTTGATTGCCGCTTGCCCCCGGAACGGGTTACGCGCATCCTTGGTGGGGCTAAATTCCGGGACCATATTGATGAGCAAGGACCCGAAAGACGAGTTGCTGCAACAGATCCGTGCCATCCGGCGGCGCATCGACCCTGGTGTCCTGGCCCGCGCCCAAAAGGCGGCGGAGGCGGTCGAGGCCGCCCGGACATTGCCGCCCGACCATGTTCCCTATGACAAGGAGGCGGCGCGTGATGTGGTGTCGGCCTTTCTGCGTGCCCGCAATGATGGCGGGCGGTTTGCTACCGCTCTGATGGAAAACCTGAAAAAGCCCGAGGTGGCGACCAAGGCCTACAGCGACCCGCGGCCGACCCCGCGCCCCGGCGGCAAACGGATTTGATGCCGGCCGGTCGTTAATCTGTGGAGGCCGGCGGTTCCCACAGTTCGATCTTCAACCCCCACGGGTCAATCAGCCAGCCGAACCGGCCATTCGGGTCGCTATCATCCCGCCCCAATGGTTCCACCCCCTCCGCCCGTGCCCGGTCCAGCATCCCGTCAAGGTCATCGACAATGAGATTGAGCATGACGGGCAGCGGTGAGGGATCGAAAT
>JAIXTS010000182.1 GCA_027483805.1 Azospirillum sp.
ATTTTCATTCCGGGGCTCTCTTATTGTCATGAACCGGCGTCACCATGGCGCCGGCGGTTGTGTGCATGGCAAGGAGTCGATAAAGAACAGCCACGTATCCATGTCAAGGTCACCCTGGGTCAAAATCTGTCGGTTCGCCACGAACAGGACGCAATCACGCGCTACGTGCTTGGTGAAGATGCCGGGCGGCAAGGCGCCGCCCCTTTTGGGAAAAGATGTCACAGATCAACCGCTACCTACTGCGCAACCTGTTCCTGGCCACCCTGGTGGTGACGGGTGCGCTGTCGGCCGCCATCTGGCTGACGCAGTCGCTGCGTCTGGTGGAACTGGTGGTGGAAGGCGGGGCTGGCCTTGGTGCCTTTGCCCATCTGGCCGTCCTGTCCTTTCCCACCTTTCTGCCCGTGGTCCTGCCCTTCGGCGTGCTGACGGCGGTGCTGTTCACCTATAACCGCCTGACGCAGGACAGCGAACTGGTGGTGATGCGGGCCGCCGGTCTGGGACCGATGGCGCTGGCCAGGCCGGTCCTGATTCTGGCCGGGCTGGCAACCCTGTTCTGTTTTGTCCTGTCGGTCTATCTGGGACCGGCGGCGCAGCGCAGTCTGGTGAGCATGCGACAATCGGTGCGCAGCGACATGTCCGCCGCCCTGCTGCGAGAGGGTACGTTCAACGAATTGTCCGACGGGCTGACCATCTATGTGCGTGACCGGCTGGCCGATGGCACCTTGCAGGATATCCTGATCCATGATGCACGGACCGACGGTCTGACCACCACCATTGCGGCGGCCAGTGGTACCCTGACCGATGCCGATGGTGTGCCACGCGTGCTGGTCCATGACGGGGTACAGAGCAAATTCACCACGGCAACCGGCCGCACCGAATGGCTGGAATTTGAACGCTATGCGGTCGACTTGCAGTCGCTGCGCCGGGAATTGCCGCCCCGCTGGGTGGAACCGCGCGAACGGCCCCTGGCGGATCTGTGGACCCCCAATGCCGATGATCCGACCGACCGGCGCTTTGCCGGCCGTCTGCGGGCTGAACTGCATAACCGGCTGGCATCCCCCTTCCTGGTTCTGTCCTTTGCCGTGATCGCGCTGGCGGCCCTGTTGCCGGGGGAGTTTTCCCGTCGGGGCCATGGGCGGCGCATCACCATCGCGGCCATCGGTGCCCTGGTGCTGCAGGCCGCCTTTCTGGGTATTGTCAGCCTGATCGGCAAGGTGCCGGTGCTGGCCTGGCTTCTCTATATCTTCGTGCTGGCGCCAGTGCCGCTGGGCCTCTGGTATCTGCGCCGGGAAACGGTGGTGCGCCGCCGGCCCGTGATTGGCGGGGTGTGACCCATGCGCCTGTCCTCCACCCTTGCCATCTATATCGGCCGGCAGTTCCTGATCTGGTTTGCAGCAGGCCTCTCCTCCCTGCTGGCCCTGGTCTATCTGCTGGATACGGTAGAACTACTGCGCCGTGCCGCCAACCGGCCGGAAGCGACGTTCGATGTCATCGTCACCATGGGCCTGCTGAAACTGCCGGAGATCGGGCAGGAAGTGTTCCCCTTCGTGATGCTGTTCGCCGCCATGTATACATTCTGGCGCCTGACCCGCACGCATGAACTGGTGGTGGCGCGGGCCAGCGGCATCAGCGTCTGGCAGTTCACCGCCCCGGTCCTGGCCTGGGCCACCATCATCGGCGTGGTACTGGTCACGGTCCTGAACCCCATCTTCGCCGCCATGCTGACCCGGTATGAGCGGATGGAGAACCGGTATCTGCGCGGTCAGACATCGTCGCTGGATGTGGGCCGTTCCGGCATCTGGCTGACGCAACTGACCCCGGAAGGCGCCTATCGCATCCATGCGGAGTCGGTGGTGCCCGGTACGCTGGAACTGCGCCGCGTGATGGTTCTGCTGTCAGTGCCGGGGCAGCGCCTGTCGGCACGGCTGGATGCCAATTCGGCGGAACTGGTGCCTGGGTACTGGAACCTGTCGGAAGTCTGGTACAACAAGCCGGGAGAGCCGGCCCAGTTCCTGGCCCGATACCGGCTGCCCACCGACCTGACCGAACAGCGCATCCAGGACAGTTTCGCCAGCCCGGACACCCTGTCCTTCTGGGAATTGCCAACCTTCATCCGTACCCTGGAACTGACGGGACTTTCTCCCGTAAGGCACCGGTTGCATTGGCATAGTTTGCTGGCCCAGCCCATCCTTTATGCCGCCATGGTGTTGCTGGCGGCCGCCTTCTCGCTCCGGCAGATGCGTGGCGGCGGCACGCTCACCCTGGTAGGGGCGGGGATTGTCAGCGCCCTGCTGCTGTTCATCGTCAAGGATGTGATCATGGCGCTGGGTATGTCCGGTTCGGTGCCGGTCCTGCTGGCCGCCTGGGCGCCCGCCGGGGTCACGGTGCTGCTCTCCGTCGCGGCCTTGTTGCACACCGAGGATGGATGAGCAGCGGTACGCTTTGCGTTTAAGCCTGCAAGCCTCTATAAGATCGCCCCATGACGCAGAATGTGACCCGACCGACCATGAAAAGCCTTGCGCGCAACGCCCTCCTGGGGGCGACAGCCCTGTCCATTGCCCTTCTGTCCGGCCCGATGCCCGGCTACGCACAGGGGGCCAACGGGGCGCAGGGCCAGCTTGGCCGTATCGCAGCCATCGTGAATGAGGAGCCGATCACGGTTGCTGACGTCGAAGGCCGTCTGCAGCTGGCCATCGTTTCGTCCGGTCTGCCCGACAATGCCGACACACGCCAGCGCCTGCTGCCGCAGGTCATCCGCCTGCTGACGGATGAGGCATTGCAGATCCAGGAAGCGCGCGAGCGCAATCTGACGGTGACCGAGGATGAGCTGACCGAGGATCTGGAGGCCGCAGCACAGCGCAACCGCATGGATCTGGAGCAGCTGAAGGCCGCCCTGGCCCAGGCGGGTGTCCCCTGGGCCACCATGCGCCAGCAGATGCTGGCCCAGATCGCCTGGAGCAAGGTCGTGCAGCGCGTGGTGCGTCAGCAGGTGACCGTGCCCGACAGTGAGGTCAATTCCTATATCGAGCGTGTCCGCGCCAATGCCGGCAAGCCGGAATATCAGGTCGCGGAGATTTTCCTGGCCATCGATAGCGCCACCAACGAGCCCGAAGTTCAGCGTCTGGGAGAGCGTCTGGTCGATCAGATCGGCCGGGGGGCAAATTTCAGCGCCGTGGCGCGCCAGTTCTCGCAATCGGCCGGTGCCGCCAGCGGCGGTGATCTCGGCTGGATTCAGCAGGGACAGCTGGAAGAGAATCTCGACCGCGCCCTGCAGCAGATGCAGAAGGGCCAGTTCTCCCGCCCCATCCGCGGCTCTGCCGGCTATCACATCCTGTGGCTGCGCGATCAGCGTATCGTGGCCGCCGGTGACCCCAAGAATATCCAGGTCTCCATCCGCCAGTTCGTTGTGCCGGTGGCCGGGACGGCCCAGGCACAGCAGGACGCCGCCTTCGACATTGCCAAGCGGGTCAGCGAACAGGCGCGCGGCTGCGAGGCGTTGGAACAGGCCACGCAGCAGGTGCCCGGCGCCCAGGTCTTCACCCAGCCGCTGACCAAGCTGGGCGATGTTCCGCAACAGATTGCCGATCTGGTCGGCGCCCTGGGTGTGGGGCAGGCGACGGCACCGTTGATGACCGACCGTGGGGCCATGCTGCTGATGGTCTGCGACCGTGTCGTACCGGAAGGCAGCCTGCCGCCGCCCGATCAGGTGCGCAACATGCTGTTTCAGGAACGCATGGATTTGCAGCAGCGCCGCTATCTGCGCGACCTGCGCCGCAATGCCACCATTGAGACCAGGATGTAAATCATGGCGGCGCCGCTGGGCCTGACCATGGGGGAACCGGCAGGCATCGGTGGCGATATCGCCCTGAAGGCCTGGATGGAACGCGGGGCGGCTTCTGTGCCGCCCTTCGTCTTGCTGGACGACCCCGACCGTATCGCCGCCCTGGCTGGTCGGCTGGGCCTGGATGTGCCGCTGGCGGTGGTGGATGAGGGGGAACTGGACGGGGTCGGGGATCGGTTTGCCGACCGGCTGCCCGTTCTGCCTGTCCCCCTGCCCGCGCCCATCACCTATGGCAAGCCTGATCCCGCCAACGGACCGGCGGTGATCGCCGCCATTGACCGGGCCGTCGCCCTGGCACGCCGCGGGCACCTGTCGGGTGTGGTCACCAACCCGATCCAGAAAAGCGCGCTGTATGCCTGTGGCTTCCGCTGGCCGGGCCATACCGAATATCTGGCGCATCTGGCGGGGCTGCCCGATGACGGCACTGTCATGTTGCTGGAAGGGGGCGGGTTGCGGGTTGTGCTGGCCACCATCCATGTCGCGGTCAAGGACGTGGCACAGTATCTGACGTCGGATGCCATCCTGCATGTCGCCCGCGTCACCCATGCCGCGCTGAAATCCGATTTCGGCATTGCCCAGCCGCGTCTGGCCGTAGCCGCCCTGAACCCCCATGCCGGCGAAAACGGCGCCATGGGGCGGGAGGAGATCGACGTGATCGCTCCGGCCGTGGCCCGGCTGCGCGCCGATGGCATTGACGCCGCCGGCCCCTTTCCCGCCGACACCCTGTTCCATGCCGGTGCCCGCGCGCGCTATGACGCCGTGGTCTGCATGTATCATGACCAGGGGCTGATCCCGCTGAAGACGCTGGATTTCGACACGGGTGTGAACATCACCCTGGGCCTGCCCTTCGTGCGCACCTCACCCGACCATGGCACGGCCCTGTCCCTGGCCGGCACGGGCCAAGCCAATGCCAGCAGCCTGATTGCCGCCCTGAACGCCGCTTCCCGCATCGCCGCCCGCCGGCAACAGAGTATGCCCCATGAGTGACGGTCGCGACCTGTCCCACCTGCCGCCCCTGCGCGACGTCATCGCCACCCATGATCTGGCCGCCAAGAAGGCCTTCGGGCAGCATTTCCTGCTCGACCTGAACGTCACCCGCCGCATCGTGCGGGAGGCGGGCGACTTTACCGGCGTCAACATTGTGGAGGTCGGGCCCGGTCCCGGCGGCCTGACCCGCGCCCTGGTGGAAAGCCCCGCCGCCAGCATCACGGCGGTAGAGCGTGACCCGCGCTTTGCGACTGCCCTGGCCGATGTGGTGGAGGCATCGGCAGGCCGCCTGCGGCTGATTGAGGCGGACGCCCTGACATTGGACCCGGTCGATCTGGTACCAGCCCCGCGTGCCGTTGTCTCCAACCTGCCCTACAATGTCGGCACCCCGCTGCTGATCGGCTGGTTGAAGCGCATCGGTGAATACCGGTCGCTGACTTTGATGTTCCAGAAAGAAGTAGCCGACCGGATCGTGGCCGGCACCCGCACCGATGCCTATGGAAGACTGGCCGTCATGGCGCAATGGCTGGCCCATTGCCGGAACCTCTATGACCTGCCGGCCCGCGCCTTCACCCCGCCGCCCAAGGTGGACAGCGCCGTTGTCCACCTGACCCCGCGCGAGCGCCCAACCGACGATCCCGACTTCGCCAGCATGGAGGCGGTGGTGGGTGCCGCCTTTGGTCAGCGGCGCAAGATGCTGCGTGCCAGCCTGAAATCGCTGATCAAGGAACCGGAACCTCTGCTGCTCTCCGTCGGAATCACCCCGACCGCACGGGCGGAGGAAATTGATGTGGCAGGCTTTGTTGCGCTGGCTAAGGCCTGGAAGGCGTCGCGCAGCGCTGCCTGATGCATTGATCATTGCATAATGCAGTTCAACCCCCTTGCTATATGCAATTCTTTTGGCAAAAACGCTCTCGCCAAGGCCGGGTTTTGGCCAATTTTCGGAACCCACTCCGGCGGCACAAACATTGCTTAGTTCGTTATGGGCGGTACCATCCACCCAAAAGGCCAAAAGGCCATCGAACCGAGGTTGTTATCCATGTCCTACCTGCTCCGCCCCTTCCTGGCGGTTTTGGCCATTCTGGGCGCTGTCAGCCCTGCCAATGCCGTCAACAGCGTTCCGATCAAGGGAAAGGTGGAGACCAACTGCACTGTCCAGGTCAGCCAAAGCAGCACGGCCAGCATCGATCTTGTCAAAGGCACCAGCAGGCTGAACGTGGCGCGGGTGCGCGAGCTCTGCAATCTGGGAAATGGGTTCAAGATCAGCATTACATCGGCAAATGCCGGTTCACTGGTGGATGCGGCGGGCAACAAGGTTCCCTACACCGTCAGCTATGACAATTCAGGCGTCAGATCCCTGTCTGCTGACGTTGTGCTGACACGCACGAGCCCTGCCCTCATCGGCACCACCAGGAACTTCACCGTGACCGTCCCGGCAAAGGCCGATGCCGTCGCCGGCAGCTATGCCGACACGATCACCATTTCCATCGCCGCCCGCTGACGGTCCGGCGAACATCCGCCCGCCTGTCGCCGTTCTCCCTCCATCAGGCATCGCCATCCTGGAAGGAGAACCAACATGCGCGGCATTCTGATTTGGGGCCTGGGTATCCCCATCCCCGTCATCATCATTCTGTATCTGGTCGGTGTGACTTGAGGCCGTTCAGGGGATGTCGAAGGGCCGGTAGCCGTCCGGCATTGCGTACCGGAACGGCTGCTCTCCGGAATTCATCCGGACAAGTCCTTGCTCCAGCAACGGACGCAGATCGCTGCTGCCCCCGATGCGACCAATACTATAAATCCGAGGTTTGATCGGAAATCCGCCGACCTGGCCCGGCCTTGCACGCCATTCCCCCTGGAAACTTGTATAGATGAACCCCTCGTCGAGATCGATCGCCACGCCAATGTAGTAAACAAGGTCGCTTCGCGCGGCCAAGGGGTGCCTGATGTGCATCAGCCAGCCGCCGCCACCGGGGGCTTCGCTTTGTGCCAACCCATAATCCAGCGCTATCTCGCGCTGTTGGGCGATCAATCCGGCCTTCACATCCAGTTCGAAATACCATTTGCCTGATCGCCGGGTGATGATCGTACTGCAGGAATAGATGGCATCGCCGTCTTCTGGAGTGAAGTTCGGGCAGTTGGCATGGGTTGACGCCATTCTGGTGGTAACAGGGGGCGGCGGTGGATGAAGTGCCGGTGGTTCCGGCGCTGATTCCGGTGGAGGCGGTGCAGGGGGGACGGAAGAGGTAGGCTCCTCCGTTCTTTCCACCGTCAACGCTTCCTCCCAGTCCGACAGGCGTTTGTTGCGCCCGGTGGTGAAGCGGATAACACAGGTCATCTTGGCCGGCGTCGCCTCCAGCGCGCGGAACCACTCTTCGCGATCACTGATCCGCCGATCCAGATTACAGGCATCATCGCGGCTGCGCAGCCATGCGCGCTGCTCATTCAGCAACTGCTTCTGACTTTCCTGGTCCAGTTTCGCGCGCAGTTCGCCATAAAGCCGGTTTATACGCTGATCCGATGCGCGCAGTTCGGCACTGGCGCACCGCAATTGCTCGGCCTCATCAACCGGGGCATCGCATTCTGCTAGGGCGGGATAGGCGACCATCAGAACCCCAGTGGTCGACAACACCGCGCCATACAACCATTTGCGCATTATGCTCGCCTCTTTCATCCACCCTGGATGGAAGAGTACAGGAGCACCGTCAGCGGAACAATGCCCGATCAGGCCGCGGCCGTCGTCACACTCTTATTCTGCTCACGGGTCTTCAGGAAGCGCAGTTCGGGAAAATCCTCCTGCGCGCGGTTCAACTGCCAGCCATTGCGGGCCAGATAGACCAGGGCGCCGTCATGATCCTCGGCAATGTCGGCGCGGCGGCTGTCGATGAAGTTCTTCAAGGCGATGGGATCGTCGCTTTCCACCCAGCGGGCGGCATCATAGCCGGCGGTTTCAAACCGGGCCTTCATGCCATATTCAGCCTCGATCCGGGCGGCCAGCACCTCGAACTGCAACTGTCCGACCACGCCCACCACCCAGTCGGCGCCGACCACAGGCTTGAACACCTGTGATGCGCCTTCCTCGGCAAAATGCTCCAGCGCCTTGCGCAGATGCTTCACCTTCATCGGGTCATCCAGGCGCACGCGCTGCAATAGTTCCGGCGCGAAGCTGGGCACGCCGGTATAGCGCAGTTCTTCCCCTTCGGTCAGCGTGTCGCCAATACGCAGGGTGCCATGGTTGGGAATACCGATAATGTCGCCGGGAAACGCATCCTCGGCCAACTC
>JAIXTS010000404.1 GCA_027483805.1 Azospirillum sp.
GCCCATGCCCAACGGTATCCTTATCAGCCGCATCCTCCACGCCGCGCGCGATATCGACACGGAGTTTTCTGAATGACCACCGAAGCCATCATCGAATTGCGCGGCGTCAATAAATGGTACGGCGCCTTCCATGTGCTGCGCGACGTGAACCTGTCGGTCGCCAAGGGGGAACGGATTGTGATCTGCGGGCCGTCCGGGTCCGGCAAATCCACCACCATCCGCTGCATCAACCGGCTGGAGGAACATCAGGCCGGCGACATCATCGTCAAGGGCGTGCCGCTGGATGATGATGTGCGCCATGTGGAAAGCATCCGCCGTGACGTCGGCATGGTGTTCCAGCAGTTCAACCTGTTCCCGCACCTGACGGTGCTGGAAAATTGTGTACTGGCGCCCATGTGGGTAAAAAAGATGCCGCGCGCCGAGGCCGAGGCCAAGGCGCGGCAGTTGCTGGAGCGTGTGCGCATCCCCGATCAGGCCTTGAAATATCCGGGGCAACTGTCGGGCGGGCAGCAGCAGCGCGTGGCCATTGCCCGCGCCTTGTGCATGGACCCGTCCATCATGCTGTTCGACGAGCCGACCAGCGCCCTGGATCCCGAGATGGTCAAGGAAGTGCTGGATGTGATGAGTGATCTGGCCGCCTCGGGCATGACCATGCTGGTCGTGACCCATGAAATGGGCTTTGCCCGCCGCATGGCGGACCGGGTGGTGTTCATGGACAAGGGAGAGGTGGTGGAAGTGGCCCCGCCGGACCAGTTCTTTGACAATCCCCAGAGCGACCGTACCCGCGCCTTCCTGGGTCAGGTACTGAGCCACTGAGTCAGAGGCGGTCGATGATATCCGGCGCCGGAAGGCGGCGCCGGGCGATTTCTGTCAGCGGTTCCAGTTCGAAGCGAAAGCCCGGGGCTGCTGCGTCAAGGATGACGATCCGGGGTGACATGCCGGCGAACAGACGCAGCAGGGCCGCCGCGCGCCGCTTCTTCCAGGCATGATCCACCGGCCGCCCGTCCGCGTCCAGGATCAATCCCGCCGCAGCCGCCCGCTCCCAGGTCGGCGGCAAAGGCCACAAGGTCACCCCGTCCGGCAGCGGTGCCCTGGGCAACAGCCCGCCCCAGGCCAGCATCACGCTTTCCCCCTCTGACGCCAGTCGGGCGGCGACATCCAGGCGGGTCGCGTCCTGTTCGGCCCGCATGGGCTGGGCACGGATCAGAATGCTGTGCGGATGGCGGGGCAGGGACATCGGGACCGGCGAGGGCTGGACAGAAAGGGTCGGTTGCTGCACCACTATGACAACAAGGTGCCACCGACACAAAATCGGCGCCGCAGGGAGGGTAGAATGATCACCAGCCTGGCCGCGCAGGTCGAGGCGCTGCGGCGCCTGCCCCTGTTCAAGGATGTGGAGACCGCCCAGCTGAAGCTGCTGGCCTTTACCAGCGAAACCGCCTGTTTCAAGGATGGACAGGCCCTGTTCTGCCAGGATGAGCCGTCAGATGCGGCCTATGTCATCCTGGAGGGACGTGTCGACATGGTCATCGACACACCGTCCGGCCCCATCGATCTGGGCACTTTTGCGGGCAGCGGCATCATCGGGGAAGTGTCCATCCTGTGCGACCGGCCGCGCATGGCCACGGCTTTCGCCGTGGGGGATGTCGGCACGCTGCGGATCGGCCGTGATGGGTTTTTTCGGCTGATGGAGGAATTTCCCCGCATCGCCCTGCCCATGCTGCGCGACGTGGCGCGGCGGCTTGAATTCATGACGCTGGAACTGAGTCGCGCCCGCGCTTGACCCGGCCCTGATGCAGGGTGCCTAACCCGACCGGACGACTTCCGCTTACCTGCCCGACTTTGGCATAAGGACAGCGGATATTGATGAAAGGGAAGGGAACCCATGGCCCGCTTCGCACACAAGATCCTGTTGCCCCTGGCCCTGCCGCTGTTCCTGGCTGCCTGTTCGACCAACCCGGTGACGGGGGACCGGCAGATGACGGGCCTGATGCCGCCGGAACAGGAAGCGGCCATCGGCGCCCAGCAGCATCCCGAAATGCTGAAGGAATTCGGCGGGCGGTATGAGGATGCGAAGCTGCAGGCCTATGTCGACCGGTTGGGTCAGCAACTGGCCGCCAAGACGGAAGTGCCCGGCACCCGCTACACTTTCACGGTGCTGGACAGTCCCATCATCAACGCCTTTGCCCTGCCCGGCGGCTATGTCTATGTCAGCCGGGGGCTGATGGCACTGGCCAACAGCGAGGCGGAACTGGCCGGCGTTGTGGGGCATGAGATCGGCCATGTCACGGCCCGCCATTCGGCGGACCGCTATGGCAGGGGCGTGCTGGCCCAGGGCGGGGCGGTCCTGGCCGGCATTTTCCTGGGCCAGGGTGCCGGGCAGTTGGCACAGCAGGGCGCACAGGCGGCCCTGGCCAGTTTCTCCCGGGGGCAGGAGCTGCAGGCCGACAATCTGGGTATCCGCTACATGACGGCGGCCGGGTATGATCCGCGGGAAATGGCGGGTTTCCTGTCCTCCATGGGCCGTCATGCGCAGCTGGAGGCGCTTCTGGCCGGGCAGCCGGGCAAGGCCGACCAGTTCAGCTATCTCCAGACCCATCCGCCCACCGGTGATCGCGCGGAACGGGCGGCGGCCGCCGCATCCCTGACGCCGGGGGCGACCTATCTGATCCGGCAGGATGAGTATATGCGGGCCATCGATGGCATGATCTATGGTGACAGCCCAGATCATGGCTTTGTCCGGGGCCGGGTCTTTGCCCATGCCGGACTGGGTATCCGGTTCGAAGTGCCGGACGGTTTCCGGTTGCTGAACAGTGACCAGGCGGTGATCGGCCTGGGGCCGGGCGGGTCGCAGATCGTGTTCAGCGAAGCGCAGGGGCAAGGCGCCTATAGCGCCGGCGACTATATCACCAATGTCTGGGCCAAGGGCGCGCCGCTGGGTGATCTGCGCCCGCTGACCATCGACGGGGTGCCCGCCGCCACCGCCGTGACCCGGCTGTCGGGTCAGAACGGCCCCGTCCATGCCCGGCTGGTGGCCATCGCCGGGAAAACCGGCCTCTATTACCGTTTCCTGTTGACGTCCCCGCTGGAGCAGGCGGGACGGCTGGATGGGGCTTTTGTATCGTCAGTACAGGGTTTCCGTCGACTGAGCGCTGCGGAGAAGGCAGGGTTGAAGCCTTATCGCATCAAAGTGGCGCAGGTGAAGCCTCGCCAGAAGGTGGCCGATTTTGTTGCGACCCTGCCCCTTAAGGATTACGCGGAGGAACGGTTCCGTGTGCTGAACAATATCCCGCCGGGTACCGAGCCCCGCCCCGGCGTCTGGATTAAGACCATTATCGAAGGCTGAGACGGGGCCGCTTATTGCCGGCCCCACCCTGTCTCCTGTACCGTCCGCGCCTATGAAGACCATGCTGACCCTGCCGGGATGTGAAGAGACGACAGCGCAAAAAGGCCGCTGGCGCGTGCCCATCACCCTTGTCCTGACGCTGGGCTTTGGCGGATTGATGCTGGTGGCAGTGGCCAGCGTCTTCTGGCTGGGCGTGCAGACATCGGGCCGTAACACCTACAACCTGCTGGCCGACAAGGCCGAGCTGGCCATGAACATGGTGGAGGCGCGGGTGCGCGCCCAACTGGACCCCGCCCGTAACCAGGTGGATTACCTGACAGGCCTGCTCTCCACGGGCGAAGTTTCGATTCACGATCAGGACCGGATCGAAACCCTGGCCCGCGGCGCCCTGGCCGCCACACCGCAGGTGGCCGGTATCGGGGTGGTGCGGGCATCCGACGGGCGTCTGCTGGGCGCCACGCGCATGGCCAATACCGAATCGGCCTTTTCCATGGACAAGCCGGCGGACGCGGCGGAGATCCTGGCCGACGTGCTGCGCACCGGATCGGCCCATTGGCTGGATCCCATCTGGGCTGATGAGATCGACACGACCGTGATGCCGGTGCAGGGGCCGCTGCGCAAGGATGGGCAGTTCCTGGGCGCCGTCGCTTCCGTCGTGGGCTTCAACGGCCTGTCGCGCTTCCTGCGCGATGCGGACAAGGGCATGGACAACAACATCTCCGCCTTCATCCTGTTCGATAATCATTACGTCCTGGCCCATCCGGCGCTGGCCGAACGCAAGTTCGACTTCTCCAAGGTCACGGGCCGCCCGCCCCTGCCAACCTTAGAGGAAGTGGGCGACCCCGTGGCGGCGGCCATCTGGTCCGTGATCGGGCCGGATGGGGTGGGCACCAAGCTCGCCAAATGGAACGAGGGCCAGAAGATCGACACCCGCGTGCATGAACGGCGCAGCGATGTGCAGTTCCGGCAGGCCGAGGTGGATGGCATCTCCTATTTCTATCTGCTGCGCTCCATCTCCGACTATGGCGAACATCCCTTCACCCTGGTGGCGGTGATGCGGGAAGAAGATGTGGACCGGGAGATTGAACGGTTCCAGCATCTGCTGGTCGTCGGGTTCAGCATCCTGATCGGGTCGGTCCTGGCCGCCATGGTTGTGGGCAGGATGATCAGTCGGCGCATCCGCCTGCTGTCCGGGGCCGCCGTCGCCCTGCGCGACCTGGATTTCCAGAATGTGCCGCGCCTGCCCGACAGCCGGTTCCGGGAGGTGGCGGATGCCGCCGCCGCCTTTAACGCCATGGTCAGCGGTCTGCGCTGGTTTGAAACCTATGTGCCGAAATCGCTGGTGCTGCGCCTGATCCGGCGCGACGGCGCCCACGCCGAAATCCCGTCGGAGGAACGGGCGGTGACGGTCCTGTTCACCGATATCAAGGGTTTCTCCGCCATGGCGGAAAAGATGTCGCCGCAGGATACGGCCGACTGGCTGAACCGGCATTTCACCCGCATCGCCGCCTGTATCGAGGCCGAGGGCGGCACCGTGGATAAGTTCATCGGCGATGCCGTCATGGCCTTCTGGGGCGCCCCCGACGAGCAGCCCGACCATGCCGCCCGCGCGCTGCGCGCTGCCCACGCCATCGCCGCGGTGGTGGAGGAAGAAGCCGAAGAAGCCCGCGCCGCGGGGCTGCCACCCGTCTGCCTGCGTGTGGGCGTGCATTCTGGCCCCGTGATCGTTGGCAATATCGGTGCCGCCACGCGCATCAACTACACCATCGTCGGTGACACGGTGAATACGGCTGCCCGCCTGGAAGCGCTGGGCGGGGAGATGATGGGCGA
>JAIXTS010000066.1 GCA_027483805.1 Azospirillum sp.
CCGGGAATGACACGCTGCGCGGAGGTGACAACAATGACACGCTGCGGGGCGGGGATGGCGACGACAGCCTTGATGGTGGCTACGATGGCAACGACCTGCTGGATGGCGGAGCGGGAAACGATGTGCTCAGCCCTTATTCTGGGTCGGATACGGTCCTAGGGGGCGACGGCA
This sequence comes from Azospirillum sp., assembly GCA_027483805.1. GTDB lineage: Bacteria > Pseudomonadota > Alphaproteobacteria > Azospirillales > Azospirillaceae > Niveispirillum. Next base: position 172 of record JAIXTS010000066.1, read on the forward strand.
ACGACATTCTTCTGAGCCATTACGGTTCGTTGACCGCGGACATGGGAGCCGGTGATGACACGGTCAATCTTTATAATGCCTATGATTCAACTGTCACCGGCGGCACGGGTGCGGACAAATATATCGTTAGTAATTATATCAATGGTTTTCCAAAAGCGCAGGTGATCACCGATTTCAACCAGGGCGAGGGTGATCGGATCGACTATGCCCTGCTGATGAGCAACCTGACCTCCTATAATGGTGGCAACCCGTTCGGATCTGGACACCTGCGCCTGACCCAGGATGGCAGCGACGCGCTGCTGCAATATGATCTGAACGGCAGCACCGGTGGTTCCACATGGGCCACCCTGTTCCGGTTGCAGAATGTCACCGCCTCCTCCCTCACCGCTGTCGCCTTCACCCAGGGATACAATCCGGACGGAAGCGCCAATGGCGGCCCCACTGCCGGACCCGACGTTCTGACCGGCACTGCCGGCGCCGACACGATCGACGGCTTGACTGGCAACGACCTGATTTCCGGCCTGGCCGGCAATGACAGCTTGTCCGGTGGTGCGGGGAACGACGCGCTGCAGGGCGATGCCGGCAACGATACGCTGGCCGGCGGCGACGGGCATGACATTGTCCACTACACATTCTCCAGCGCCACCAGCGCCGTGAGTTTCACCGTGGCCGCCGCCGATGCCAGCGGCAATAGCACGCAAGCCGACGGGCAGGGCGGCACCGATACGCTGACGGGCATCGAGGAGGTGCAGGTCACGGGCGGCCAGGGGGCCGACACGCTGGTGGGCGATGCGCGGCGCAACTACCTGGACGGCAATGAAGGGGCCGATACACTGACCGGCGGGGCGGGCAACGATACCTTCGCCTATGACATCAACAAGACCCAAGCCACGGATCGCATCACCGATTTCGGCCCCGGCGACACCATCGTCTTCTACAACGCGCAGGGCAGCGACGTGAACCTGTCCACCACCATCCTGTCGGGCGACAATCCCGGCGGCCTGACGGCGGGCCAGGTGATGGTGGGCACTACCAGCGGCGGGGTGACGAAGCTGCATGTCCATACCGGCGGCAGCGCCGGCATCGTCATCATCGATCTGGCGGGCAGTTTCACCGCTGCGCAGTTCAACGTGGATAATGGCGCGCTGTCGGCCAGCCTGTCACTGCCAGCCGGCAACAACATCACCGCCGGCAATGACAGCCTGGTCGGCACCGACGGTGCCGACACGATCGACGCCCTGGACGGCAACGACACGATCCAGGGTGGTGGTGGTCATGACAGCCTGACAGGCAGCGCGGGGAACGACCAGATCGATGGCGGGGCCGGCAGTGACACGATCCAGGGTGGCACTGGCGACGACACTGTGATCGGTGGCGACGGCAACGACACATTGAGCGACAGCGGCGGTGCGACGCTGATGCAGGGCGGCACCGGAAATGACAGCCTTTTCGGCACCGGCACACTTCAGGGCGGGGAGGGAAATGACAGCCTTTCCGGCACCGGTTCGATGGAAGGTGGGGTCGGAAATGATACTCTTTATGCTTATAGCGGCAACGACACGCTGATCGGCGGAGACGGGGCCGATACCTTGTCCGGCGGCTCCGGCAATGACCTGCTGGAGGGCGGTGCCGGCAATGACAGCCTGTATGGCCAGGATATCAGTGGTTCGGGGGGCGGTGAGGGGATCAATACCCTGCGCGGCGGCGATGGCGACGACCTGCTGACACTGGGGCTGGGTGGTGGGGTCGCGGAAGGTGGCACCGGCAACGACACGATCCACAGCCATGGTGTTTCCGACACGATCGACGCCGGAGACGGCAACGATACGATCATCATGGACATACACGGACCGGCCACCATCACCGGCGGCGCCGGCCAGGACCGGTTCGCGGCCAAGGGTGCATTCTACGAAGCCGCGGTCGCCGTGATCACGGACTTCACCGCCGGCGCCGGCGGGGATGTGCTGGATATCAATGGGATATTGAGCTATGCGCTAGGCTATACCGGCGGCAATCCGTTCAGCTTCGGTTATCTGAGGCTGACGCAGAGCGGCAGCGACACGCTGGTGGTCTTCGACCCGGATGGCTCCAACACCAGCTATGCGTCCCATACGCTGCTCAGGTTGTTGAATGTCACGGCAAGCAATCTCGTCGCCGCCAATTTCTCGCCAGGCGTCGACCCGACCGGTGCCGCCGGTACCGGCATTACCCTGACGGGCAGCAGCGGCAACGATACCCTGATCGGTGACGTGGGCGATGACAGTTTGTCGGGCGGTGCCGGCAATGACAGCCTGTCGGGAAGCCTGGGCAACGACGTCCTGGATGGTGGTACCGCCAATGATACGCTAAGCGGTGGTATCGGCAACGATACCCTGATTGGCGGCGATGGCAATGATCTGCTGTCGGATGACAACGGCATCAATCTTCTGCAGGGCGGCAGCGGCGCCGACAGCCTCGACGGCAGTGGAACGCTGCAGGGCGGCGACGGAAACGACACGCTGCGCGGCAACGCACAGAACGATACGCTGATCGGCGATGCCGGCGATGACAGGTTGTCCGGCGGCTCCGGCAATGACCTGCTGGAGGGTGGGGCCGGCAATGACAGCCTCTATGGTTATAGTTACGGCTCATCGACCTCCTACGATGGAGCCAACACCCTGCGCGGTGGCGATGGCGACGATTTCCTGGATGCCGGTACCGGCCCGCGCGGGGTGCTGGAAGGCGGGGCCGGCAATGACACGATCGTAGGCAACGGCGTGTCGGAAACGATCGATGCCGGCGCCGGCAATGATGAGATCTGGTTCTACGGGCTTGGCCCCATGACGGTTACGGGCGGCACCGGTCAGGATATCTTCAAGCTTTTCAGCGCCAGTAACGTCCCCGCCGTGGTCACGGATTTCACGACCGGTACCGGCGGGGATGTGATCGATATCAACCAGCTCCTGTTCCAGTCATCGGGCTATGACGGCAGCAGCCCCTTCACCGCGGGCAACCTGAAACTGATACAAAGCGGCAGCGATACGCTGGTCGTGCACGACCCGGACGCATCGGGCGGCAGCTATGGGCCGCAGACGATCCTGCGGCTGCTGAATGTCACGGCCACCAGCCTGACTACCGCCAACTTTACCCCTGGTTTCGACCCCACCGGGGCCGTGCCCCAAGGCGTGGCCCTGACGGGCACGACGGGGGCCGACAGTTTGACCGGAGGGTTGGGCAACGACACGCTGGCGGGTGTTGACGGCAATGACACGCTGGAGGGCAGCTTCGGCGACGACACGCTGGCGGGTGGGCCGGGAAATGACAGCCTGAGCGACGGTTATGGCCGCAACCTTCTACAGGGCGGGGCGGGTGCCGATACCCTTTCCGGCCGGGGCAGCCTGGAGGGCGGCAGCGGCAACGACAGTCTGTTCGGCAGCGACGGCAATGATACGCTGACCGGCGGGGACGATGACGACCGGTTGCTGGGTGGTTTGGGTAACGACCTGCTGGAAGGCGGGGCCGGCAATGACAGCCTCTATGGCTATAACAGCTCCAATCCCGACTATTACAATGGCGGCAGGGATACGCTGCGTGGTGGTGACGGCAACGACCTGCTGGCCGGGGGCAAGGTGCTGGAAGGGGGCGCCGGCAACGATACGATCTATGGCTTTTCCAGCGCCGAAACCATCGATGCCGGCAGTGGCGACGACACGATCAGGGTGTATGGCGCTGCGACGGTGACAGGGGGGAGCGGGCAGGACCAGTTCATCTACAACACGAGCTATTCCTACGGCTCGCCGACATTGATAACGGACTTCACCGTCGGCAGCGGTGGGGACAAGCTGGATCTGTCCTTACCGTTGAATATTGCTTCGGGCTTGGGCGGTGGAAACCCCTTCACCTCCGGTCATTTGCTGTTGGCCCAGGTCGGCGTTGATACAATGGTCCTCTATGACCGGGACGGGTCGGGAACGGGATACACGCCTTTCACGTTGATCCACTTGCAGAATGTCACTGCGACCGATCTGGTCGCGGCCAATTTCAACCCGGCCGCCGTTCCCTCTGGCATCATCTCCATCCCCGCGACCAGCGGTGCCGACATCCTGACCGGCAATATCTGGGACGACACGATCGATGGCATGGCCGGCAACGACCTGATTCTCGGCATGAACGGCGACGACCGTTTGCTGGGCGGATTGGGCAATGACACGCTGGTGGGCGGATCGGGCAGGGACAGCCTGGATGGCGGGGCCGGCTTCGACACGGTTCGTTACGATTTCAGCAATGCCGCCGGCGGTATCGATTTCACCACCAATATTCCTTACGACTCAACCTCACAATCCGACGGGCTTGGCACTTATGATGCGTTGATCAGCATCGAGGCGCTGGAAATCATTGGCGGCACGGGCAGCGACTGGCTGCGGGGTGGCTCGCGGGTGGATTTCATCGAAGGCAATGGCGGTTCTAACTTCCTGTCCGGCGGGGACAAGGCTGACATCTTCGCCTACGACGTCACCAAGGCGCTGACCGGCACCGATACGATCCTCGACCCACAGGGCGGTGACCGCATCCTGTTCTACAATGGCGCCAACGGTAGTGTAACGCTTTCCACGACCATCCTGACCGGCGACACGCCCGGCAGCCTGACGGCAGGGCAGGTGATGCTGGGCGCGACCACTGGCAGCGCTACCAAACTCTATATCCATACCGGTGCCGCCGCCGGGGTGGTCACGATCACCCTGTCGGCATCCGTCACCCCATCGCAGTTGACCATCGGCAATGATGGCGGTACGGGCGTGATCACCCTGCAGGGTGTTGTCGCGGGCCAGACGCTGACCGGTACGGCCGATGCCGATAGAATGATGGGCGCCTCTGCCAATGACAGCATCAATGCGGGTGGTGGCAATGATTCCGTCTATGGCGGCAACGGTGCCGATACGATCAATGGTGGCGATGGTGACGACACGCTGGAAGGAGCCCTCAACGGAGACCTGCTGATCGGTGGCGACGGCAATGACGTGCTGTATGGCAACAATGCGCACTCATCCTACGGCGCCGCGGGCGAGGACATATTGCTGGGCGGCAATGGTGACGACACCCTTTATGCTTCCGAGGCGCGGAGCAGCCTGGATGGCGGCAATGGCAACGACATTTTCCATATTTACGGTCGCGACGGCACGTCCGTCACCGGCGGCGCCGGCCGCGATCTGATACGGATCAGTTTTTACTCCTCCTCTTCCGGTGCCATCGTCTGGACGGATTTCACGGCCGGTGACGGTGGTGACCAGATCGATTTGCTCGACCTCGCCGGAAGTGCGGCGGGCTATACCAGCGGCAATCCGTTCACCTCGGGCATTGTCAGCCTGACGCAGGATGGGGCGGACACGCTGCTCAATTTCGATGCCGATGGATTCGGCACGCAGAGCGATCCGGTCGCCGTGCTGCGCCTGACCAATGTCCAGGCCGGCAGCCTGACCATTGATAACTTCCTGCCGGCCGCCGATCCCTCCGGCGCCACCGTGCCGGGCCTGACCGTGACGGGCGGTGCCGGCGCCGATAATCTAGCGGGCGGGTTCCAAGCCGACAGCCTGTCGGGTGCCGACGGCAATGACACGCTGACCGGCAATCTGGGCAATGATGTGCTGAATGGCGGGGCCGGAAACGACAGCCTGTCCGGTGATTACCACGATGATACGCTGAACGGTGGCGCCGGCGATGACACGCTTTCGGGCGGTGAAGGTTCCGATATCCTTGCGGGCGACGATGGCAACGATCATTTGTCCGACTGGGCATCGACCGACGCCAGCGACACGCTGCTGGGCGGCGCCGGCAATGACAGCATCAGCACTTGGGCTGGCTTCGACCTACTCGACGGCGGGGCCGGCAACGACCAGATCACCTTCGGCTACAGCCATTACTCCAACAGCAGCGGCACCGGTGGCTCCGTCTACGGTGGTGACGGCAATGACAGTATCATGCTTCACAATACGCCGGTGGTGGTGGATGGCGGGGCCGGCGACGATTGGATTGCCGGCAGTCAAGGCAACAACAGCATCCTAGGCGGCATCGGCAATGACACCATTCAAGGCGATATCGGCGATGACAGCCTGGATGGTGGTGACGGCGACGATCTGATCTACAGCCTGTGGCCTGACCCGACGTCGGTGCCGGGGGCATCGGGTGCCGACCTTTTGTCCGGTGGCAGCGGGAACGACACGCTGATCGGCTATGCCGGCGGTGACACGCTGCTGGGCGGGGCCGGTAACGATCGGCTGGTGGCCGGCGACAGCATGGCGGGCGGCGATGGCAATGACGTCATGATCCTGTCCGGCGGGATCGGCACCATCACGGGCGGAGCGGGACGCGACCATATCGTTGTCAGCCAATCCGCAAGCACTGCCATCGTTACCGATTTCACTGCGGGCTCTTCGGGCGATGTCCTGGTCGTCAGCCAGGCCATGTCCGGCGCCACCGGCTATACCGGTGGCGATCCGTTTGCCCTGGGCTATCTAAGCTTCGTGCAGGACGGCGCCGACACGCTGCTGCGACTGGATGTGGATGGAACGGGCTCCGGCAGTACCGTCAATACCCTGCTGCGCATGCAGAATGTGACGGCCGGAAGCCTGACAGCGGACAATATCGCTCTTCTGATTCCGCCCGACGGCGGCAGCAGCGGCGACGATGTCAAGGTCGGGTCCAGCGGTGCCGACAATTATGACGGGCAGGGCGGCAATGACAGCATTGCCGGTATGGCGGGGAATGACACGCTGTATGGCGGTGACGGGAACGACACGATCGACGGTGGTGACGGCAACGACACCGTCTTCGGGGGTGCCGGCAACGATACGATCTACAACTATTGGGGCGGCAGAGACAGTATCGATGGTGGTACGGGTGACGACAGCATCAGGGGTAGTTCCAGCAACGAGACCATCCTGGGTGGTGCTGGCAATGATACGCTGGACGGCGCCGTCGGGGCCGACCTGATCGAGGGTGGCGACGGCGACGATCGTGTCTCCGCGAATGCCTCGGACGGGGCCAGCTATTCATCGCCTGGTAACGCCACCGTGCGGGGTGGTGATGGTAATGACACGGTCGGGGGTGGCGGCGGCAATGACATCCTGACGGGGGGAAGTGGATACGACATCTTCACCACTCTCTATTCCCTCAGCCCCGGCCGCGACACGATCACCGATTTCTCCAGTGGCGACGTGATCGTGGTTCCCACGCTGGAGGACTATTCCAGCAGTCTGTCACAGCCTGTCTCCTATACCTCCAGCAGCGCCGGCGGCGTTCAGGTGGAAGCACTCGGCAATGGTTATACAAGGCTGCATATCGCCTATCCGGGTTCAGCCAGCGATTTCTGGGTCATCGATTTGGCCGGCACCTTCCACGCGAGTGATTTCATCGTCGAAGGTGATGCGATCCTGCTGGCCAACAGTCGCGCGCCTGCGCAGTCGATCAGCGGTGCCAGCGGCGACGACACGCTGAAAGCCTTCTCCGGACATGACACCCTTTCCGGGCTGGCCGGCAATGACAGCATCGATGCCGGGTATGGCCACGATCTGGTCGATGGCGGCGCGGGCAATGACAGTTTGCGTGGCGGCGGCGGCAATGACAGCCTGTCGGGCGGCGACGGCAATGACCGATTGCTGGGTGGATTCGGCAATGACAGTTTGGATGGCGGGGCCGGGACTGACAGTATCGAAGGCTATGACGGCGCGGACATCATCCGCGGGGGCGGCGGTAACGACTACCTTACGGGCGGCCTCGGCATTGACACCATTGAAGGCGGAGACGGCAACGACTTCCTGGCGGCAGGTACGCAAAACTCCTACGGATGGAGGGCGGATTTCGCCGCCAACAGCCTGAATGGCGGTGATGGCGACGACACTTTGCTGGGTGAAATCGGTACCGACATCCTGACCGGCGGCAGCGGCGCCGACGTGTTCATGATCAAGAATACCGGCGGCTACGATCCGGGCGACTACCGGATTACCGACTTCTCCGGCTCTGACAGGCTGCGCTTCAGCGGAATCACGCCTGACATGCCGGTGAATGGCAATGGGGCCGGCCTGTCGCGCGGCAACGTCCGGGTGGAGAATAGCGGCAGCGACACCATCATCCATGTCGGCATCAACGACACGGCCGGCGCGGACACCAGCATCACCCTGGCCGGCGTCACCCTGACGGCCAGCGACTTCGTCCTGGTGAACGGTTCGGACCTGGCGCTGAAAGCCTACCAGCCCTTAAATCTGACCGGCACAACCAGTAATGACAACCTGACAGGCGCCAGCGGCAACGACACCATGACCGGCCTGGGCGGTGATGACCGGCTGGTCGGCAATCTTGGCAATGACAGCCTGCTGGGCGGCGATGGCAATGACGTTCTCTATGGCGGCGAGGCGCTGAGCACCAATACCAGTACGGCCAGCGACGGCAATGACCTCATCGATGCCGGGGCCGGCAGCGATCTCGTGCGCGGCGGCAGCGGGGCGGACAGCATTCGGGGTGGGGACGGCAACGACACGCTCTATGGTTCAAACGCCAGCACGCCCGCCACCTGGGCGCTGGACGGCGCGGACACGATCGATGGTGGTGCCGGCAACGATATCATCGGCGGCAATAATGGCGATGACAGCCTGATCGGCGGGGCGGGTGACGACAATCTACGCGGTGATGCCGGCAGTGATACGATGGATGGCGGCGATGGGTTCGACGTCGTCGCCTACCTCTATGACGGCGCCGGGCTGACGGCGGGGATCGTTGCCGATCTGTCGGGCTTTACGGCGGGGGGGAATTCCAGCCTCGTCGATGCCTTTGGCGGCACCGACACGCTGATCGGGATCGAACGGGTCGGCGTCAGCGGTACCAGTTTCGCCGACACCATCACTGGCAGCGCTGCCGATGACCAGCTTTCCGGCGGCGATGGCAATGACAGCATCGATGCCGGGGCGGGCAATGACAGCTATGTGATGGGTGACGCGGGTAACGACACGCTGCGCGGCGGTGCCGGGGACGACACGCTGACCGGCGGGCTGGGGAACGACATTCTTGATGGCGGAGCCGGCACAGACACCGCCTATTACGACCTGTCGGAGGGGGCGACGGCGGGGCAGCTGCTGCGCGTCCTGTCGGGCCAGGTGCAGGTGGGCAACCTCACCGATACACTGACCCAGATCGAGCAGATCGAAATCCAGGGCAGCCAGTTCGCTGATACGCTGCAGGGCGGTGCGGGTGTGGAGACGCTGGCCGGCGGGGCGGGCAACGATACGCTGTCCGGCGGCGGCGGCAACGACACCTTCCTCTATCGTGCCGGCGAAACCGCCAACATCGACCGCATCACCGATTTCGGCCCCGGCGACCGTATCACCGTGTCGGGCCTGACCTTCACCGGCAATCTGGCCACATCGGGCAATGGCAGCACGCTTGCGGCAGGCCAGGTGCAGGTGGAGACCGTGGGCGTGATCACCCGTCTTTACATCGGCATCGACGGCACGGCGGGGGCCGACCTGACCATCGAGTTGTCGACGCCGCTGGATGCGGCCAATCTGCGCCTGTCGGGTTCCGACATCACCACCTCCACCCACCTGACCCTGACGGGCACCGCCAATCCCGAAAACCTGCGCGGCGGGCCGGGCGACGACACCATCACCGGCCTGAGCGGCAACGACTATCTGTCCGGCCAGGAAGGCAATGACAGCCTGTCGGGCGGCGACGGTGAAGACAGGCTGGAGGGAGGGGCCGGCAATGACACGATCGATGGCGGGGCGGGCGACGACAGCGTCGTGCTGGCCCAGACCATGGGAGCGGGCTACAGCCTCACCCGCAGCAATGATGGTCGCATCACCCTGACGACCGCCGCCTTCGGCACCGATCTTCTGTCCAATGTGGAGGGACTGTCCTTCACCGACGGCTCCGTCCGCCTGGCGGTGGCCAGCTTCACCGGGCCGGACGGCACTTCCTATGACGGTACCGACATATTTGGCGACAGCATCACGGGTGGTGCCGGCAATGATTACCTGAGCGGCCGCGCCGGCAATGACACGCTGGTGGGTGGGGCTGGGGCCGATTATTTCCTGGGCGGGGCCGGCAACGACGTCATCCAGGGGGGGACGAGTGGCACCAACCAGGGTAAGCCGCTCTACGACATGGCCCGCTACGAGGGTGCGTTCGCCACCTACACCATCAGTGCCACGACCAGCGGCGGGGTGACGACCTATACCATCACCGACAACCAGCCGACCCAGGATGGCGATGACGGCACCGACACGGTCACCGGCATCGAGGCCTTGAGCTTCAAGGATATGGGCTTCGTGCGGCTGGTCCCGCAGGTCGTCACCAACCAGGACGGGTCCACCCATGTGGAAGGCACACCGTTTGCCGACAGCCTAACCGGCACCGCTAGCCGCGACAGCTTCGCGCCCGGCACTGGGGCGGACACGATTGACGGCGGCAGTGGCGAGGATAATGTCTTCTACAATGTCGCCCAATCCGCGGCGACGGTGGCGGTATCGGGCAGCGATTTCCACATCACCATCGGCGGCATCACCTCGACTTTACGGAATATCGAGAGCGTCGGTTTCCAGGACGGCTATCTGCGCTTGGCAGCCCATGTCTCCGACAATGGCGGCAACAGGTTCATGGACGGCACCGACTTCGCCGAAACCCTGACCGGCGGCACGGGCAATGATTACCTGCGCGGCAACAAGGGCGATGACAGCATCAGCGGCGGGGCCGGCGGCGACCAGTTGGATGGTGGGGCCGGCAACGATACGCTGGATGGCGGGGCCGACGGCAGTGATGGCGGCTTCGCCATCGTCGACGTGGCCCGCTATATCGGCAATATCGCCGACTACACCATCACCAACAACAGCGGTACCGTCACTGTGACGGACAATAATGCCGCCGACGGGGACGAGGGCACGGACACCCTGACCAATATCGAGGCGCTGAG
>JAIXTS010000218.1 GCA_027483805.1 Azospirillum sp.
ATCGCCAAGGGATGCGATGTCGGCGGCATGATGAAGGAGATTTATGGACGCGCCGACGGCCTGTGCAAGGGCAAGGGCGGGTCCATGCATATTGCCGATCTGGACAAGGGCATGCTGGGCGCCAACGCCATTGTCGGCGGCGGCCCGCCCATCGCCGTGGGCGCCGCCATCGCCGCCAAGCTGGCGGGGGAAGGTCATGTCGCCGTCAGCTTCACGGGTGATGGCGGGTCCAACCAGGGCACGGTTCTGGAGGCCCTTAACATGGCCGCCGTCCTGAAGGTGCCGAAGATTTTTGTGTTCGAGAATAATGGCTATTCCGAACATACCGGGGCCGCCTATGCCCTGGCGGGCCAGGATCTGGGCCGGCGGGTGGAAGGGTTCGGCATTCCCGTCTTTCGCGCCGATGGGTTCGACTTCTTCTCGGTGTATGAGGCGATGCGCCAGGCGCTGGAGATCGCGCGCACCGGCGGCGGCCCGGCCTGTGTCTATGCCACCTGCACCCGCTATTTCGGGCATTTCGAGGGCGACCCCCAGAATTACCGCGCCAAGGGCGAGGTGGAGAAGTTCCGCGACGAGAGCGACTGCCTGAAAGGCTTCCGCGCACGGGTGACCGACGCCGGCCTGATCGACGCGGCCACGCTGGACGCCATCGATGCGGCGGTGCTGGCCGAGATCGATACCGCCACCAACGACGCGAAGTCAGCCGCCCCGCCCATGGCGGCCGATCTGTTGACCGATGTCTATATCAGCTATTGAACGGGAGAGGTTTGATGCCCGTCATCACCCTGCGCGAGGCCCTGAACGAGGCCCTGCATCTTGAAATGGCCCGCGACGCCCGCGTCATCGTCCTGGGCGAGGATGTGTCCGGCGGGGCCGGTGGCACATCGGGTCAGCGCGACGCCGCCGGCGGCATTTTCGGCGTGACCAAGGGCCTGATCCACAGGTTTGGGGAGGGTCGCGTCATCGACACGCCCATTTCCGAAAGCTGCATCATCGGGGCCGCCAATGGTGCGGCACTGGCCGGCCTGCGGCCCGTGGCGGAACTGATGTTTGCCGATTTTGTCGGCGTGGCCATGGACCAGATCTTCAATCAGGCCCCCAAGTTCCGCTACATGTTCGGGGGCAAGGCGCGCACGCCGCTGGTCATCCGCATGTCATTCGGCGCCGGCATGAATTGTGCGGCCCAGCATTCGCAGACCATCTATCCCTTCATGACGGCGGTGCCGGGGTTGAAGGTGGTGGTGCCGTCCAACCCGTACGATGCCAAGGGCCTGCTGCTGACCGCCATCCGCGATGATGATCCGGTGGTGTTCTTCGAGCATAAGGCCTTGTACAGCCGCAAGGGTGAGGTGCCGGACGGGGATTACATGATCCCGTTCGGCGAGGCGGCGCTGGTGCGCGAGGGCGACCATGCCACCATCGTGGCGCTGGGCCGCATGGTGCCGTTTGCCGAGAAGGCGCTGGAAAAGCTGAATGCCGAGGGCATCACCTGCGACCTGATCGACCCGCGCACGACCAGCCCTTTGGACGAGGAGACGATCCTGGAAAGCGTGTCGAATACCGGGCGGCTGGTGGTGGTGGATGAAAGCCCGCCGCGCTGTTCGGTGGCGTCCGACATTGCCGCCATTGTGGCGCAGAAGGGTTTCCGTGACCTGAAGGCGCCCATCCAAATCGTCACCGCCCCACACACACCCGTTCCGTTTGCCCGCGAACTGGAACGCGCCTATGTCCCCGGCCCCGCCCAGATTGAGGCCGCTGTGCGCAAGGTGCTGAAAGATGGCTGAGATCCACCCGATCACCCTGCCCAAATGGGGCATCGAAATGTCGGAAGGCACCGTCTCCGCCTGGCGCCTTTCCATCGGGTCCAGTGCCGAGAAGGGCGCGGAGCTGGTCGATATCGAAACGGAGAAGATCGTCAATACGCTGGACCTGGAGGTCGGCGGCACGCTGCGCCGGCAGTTGGCCCAGGCGGGCGACGTGCTGCCCGTGGGTGCCTTGATCGCCGTGCTGGCCGATGCGTCGGTGCCGGACAGTGCCATTGACGCCTTTGTGGCCGGGTACAGGCCCATTGATGTGTCGTTTGAGCCGAAGGAGGGGGGGGCAACCGCTTCCCCCTCCGCTGAGATCGCTTCCAGCCCTCCCCGCGAAAGCGGGGACCCAGGGGCCACGGGAACCACCATTGCAGCCGCGTCGTCCGACGCCGCCGAGAGGTCGGGCACGCCGCCCCTGGGTCCCCGCTTTCGCGGGGATGACGGGGGAGAGCGGGTCGAGACGGCGTCACCCCCCGACCCCGCCCTGCTGGCCGCCCGCAATGAGGCGGCGCATGCCAGCCCGCTGGCGCGGCGGCTGGCCAACCGGCTGGGCCTTGATCTCTCCACCCTGACCGGTACCGGCCAGAAGGGGCGGATCAGTCAGGTGGATGTGGAGAAGATGGCCGCCGCGTCACGCGGCACCGTCGTTCCTGCGCCCGTCGCAGAGCCTGTGCCTGAACCGCAACCCACCGGCCCCGAACCCCATGCCAGCCCCATCGCGCAGAAGATCGCGCGCAAGCTGGGCATGAGATTGCATGGCATCAAGGGTACGGGCGCCCGGGGACGTGTGTCGCTGGCCGATGTGCAGGCGGCGGCCCGCGCGCGTGGGTTGATCACCACACCGGCCCCGTCGGCCCCCTCCGCAGGCCCTGCGGCGCGCAAGCTGGCCGGTGATCTGGGGGTGGACCTGTCCAGCGTCACGCCCACCGGGCCGAAGGGCCATGCCACCAAGCAGGATGTGCGCGACGCCGCCGACCGGGCCGCCCCCGCTGCCGTGACCGCAGAGTATGACCTGCTGCCCGTGACCGGCATGCGCCGTTCCATCGCCACAGCCCTGGTCAATGCCAAGCAGAATATCCCGCATTTCTATCTGACCAGTGACGTCACCGTCGATGCGCTGCTGTCCTTCCGGGCACAGTTGAATGCACGCGCCAACAGCCCCCGCAAACTGTCGGTCAATGACCTTCTGATCAAGGCGGCGGCCCTGGCGCTGATGGAGGTGCCGGATGTGAATGTGCATTGGGCCGAGGAGGGGATCAGGCGGTTCCGCACCGCCGACATCTCGGTCGCCGTGGCCGTCGATGGCGGGCTGCTGACGCCGGTGGTGCGAGGGGCGGACAGGCTTGACCCCTGGGCCATTGGGGCCAGGGCCGCCGACCTGGCCGACCGGGCGCGCAAGCGCACCCTGACCCGAGAGGAGATCAGCGGCGGCAGCTTCACCCTCTCCAACCTGGGCATGTTCGGCATCCGCCAGTTCCAGGCCATCATCAACCCCCCGCAGGGCGCCATCCTGGCCGTCGGGACCACCAGACGGGAGGCGCGGGAGGCGCCGGAGGGCGGGGTGCACTTCGTGTCGGTGATGAGCCTGACGCTCTCCTGTGACCACCGCGCCGTCGATGGCGCGCTGGGGGCGACGTTCCTGGCGGCACTGGGGCGGCGGCTGGAGGACCCGATCGGGTTGGTGCTGTAAGGGCACGGCATTATATCTATCTGCCTTGATGCTGACCGATGGTCAGCATCAAGGTGGCCACCAATCCGCCGACGGTCACCCTTCAGGCGGCTTGGCGTTACCCCGCCGCCACCACACTGCCCGGCAACCAGCGGTCCCGCATATGCTGGCGGGCGGCACCACGCAGCTTGCTTGGGTAATCATCGATGGCCGGTCCGATCAGGGGCAGTCCGAAGCGGGCGATGGTGGCGGCGATGCCGTCACTGTCCAGATCATGGCCCCAGGCCACGGCGTGGCGGGCGATCTCCAGCTCCTGGCCCCAGAAATAGATCGCGCGGGCCTGGACATTGGCCTGCATGCGCCGCACCTCTTCCACCCGGCCGTCATTCATCAGGGGCAGCCAGATATCGGGCATCAGCAGGTCCACCGGCACTTCCGGCACATATTCATAGGCATCGCCCTGGACCACATGCAGCTTGGCACGCGCCGCTTCCGGCAGTTGCGCGGCCAGATCCAGGTCCCGGTGCAGGGCCAGGATGGCGGGGTCCAGTTCCACCACGGTCACCCGCGTCACCTCTGGTCGCAGGGCGCAGTTGACGGCGGCCCAGCCCATGCCCATGCCGCAGATCAGCACATGGCCATGCGACAGGCGCACGC
>JAIXTS010000094.1 GCA_027483805.1 Azospirillum sp.
ACGGGGCGCTGGCTGACCGACTGGATCAGCACATCATGGGCCACATCGGGGCCCAGTACCTTTTCCGTGGTCTCCATCAGCTTGTTCTTCAGGGCCGGGATATTCAGCACCTGCCCGTCGATCACCTGTCCCTTGTCGATGCCGCCATACAGCGCCTGGACATAGGCATCGACAAGCCGGGGGCTTTTCAGGCGAACCTCTTCCTTGACGGAGTCGTCATCCACCTCCAGGCTGATGGTGATCATGATGTTCTGTTCGACCGTCTTGGCGCCCAGTACCGGCACGATCATCGGCCCGACCTGCACATAGACGGGCGGGCCGGTGCGTTCCTTCTTCTTGGGCTTCTCCTCGACATGTTCTTCCCCCTCCTTAGGGGGCTTGGGACCGAACATGACATAGCCGCCGACACCGGCGCCAACCAGCACCAGCAAAGCCAGGATAAGCAGGATGATCTTCTTCATGGAACAAATGACCCTTCAACCGACGGACCCAGTATAACACCGCTGGGCGCCGGTCATCAGGGCCAATTGCCGGAGGCCGCCCGGCACAGCCTGATGGATATGAACATTGTTCAATTCCGTCAGGCTGTCAAGACGGCGATCAGTGATTGTCGCGCGGCACGCCATAGGTTTCGGCGATGCGCTGGAACTGCACCGCGGGTTCCAGGACGGCACCGTCGCCAAGCTGCCCCACCATGCGGCGCTGTATCTCCTGCCACGGGGTCTGCGACGGTGGATAGACGTAGCCGCCGGCCGCTTCCAGCATCTGGCGGCGTTCCGCAATTTCTGCGGCGGTGATCAGGATATCGGCACGGCCCTGCTTCAGGTCGATGCGCAGCCGATCACCGGTATGCAGGATGCCCAGATTGCCGCCGGCCGCCGCCTCGGGCGACGCGTTCAGGATGGATGGCGATCCCGAAGTTCCTGACTGCCGCCCGTCACCGATGCAGGGCAGCACGGTGACGCCCTGTTTGATCAGATAGGCGGGTGGCCGCATATTCACCACTTCCGCCGCGCCGGGATAGCCGATAGGCCCCGTGCCGCGCATCACCAGAATGTCGGTGGGGCCGATCTCCAGCGCCGGATCGTCGATTCGGCGGTGATAATCCTCCGGCCCGTCGAAGACGAAGGCCCGGCCCTCGAACGCGTCCGGATCATCAGGGTTCGACAGGAACCGTTCACGGAATTCGGGTGTGATGACGCTGGACTTCACGATGGCATTGTCGAACAGACTGCCACGCAGCACGATGAAGCCGGCGTCCTTTTTCAGCGGATTGTCGAAGCTGCGGATCACCTCCGGCATTTCGATTTCCTTGCCGCGGCAATTCTCCCCGATGGTCCGGCCATTGGCGGTCATTGCCTGCTCACGGATCAGGCCCTGCTGCATCAGCTGGTTGACCACGGCCGGCACGCCGCCGGCATGATGGTAATCCTCGCCCAGATACTCACCGGCCGGCTGCAGGTTCACCAGCAGCGGAATCCGGTGGCCATGGGTCTGCCAGTCATCCAGCGACAGATCCACCCCCAGATGCCGGGCGATGGCGACCAGATGGATGGGCGCATTGGTCGACCCGCCAATGGCGGAATTGACGACAATCGCGTTCAGGAAGGCGTCACGACTCATGATGTCGGACGGCTTCAGATCCTCTTCCACCATGCCGACGATGCGCTTGCCTGTCTCATAGGCCACCTGCTGGCGCTCGCGATAGGGGGCGGGGATGGCGGCGGAGCCGGGCAG
This sequence comes from Azospirillum sp., assembly GCA_027483805.1. GTDB lineage: Bacteria > Pseudomonadota > Alphaproteobacteria > Azospirillales > Azospirillaceae > Niveispirillum. The sequence continues at coordinate 1,738 of JAIXTS010000094.1, forward strand.
TTGCATGCCAAGCACCTCCGCCAGGGAATTCATCGTCGTGGCCGTGCCCATGGTGTTGCAGTAGCCCGTGGACGGGGCCGACGATGCCACCAGATCGATGAAGCCCTTATAGTCGATCTCGCCGGCCGCCATCATCTGCCGTGCTTTCCAGACGATGGTCCCCGACCCTGTCCGTTCGCCCTTGTACCAGCCATTCAGCATGGGCCCGACCGACAGAGCGATCGCGGGGATATTGACGGTGGCCGCCGCCATCAGCATGGCGGGCGTGGTCTTGTCACAGCCGATGGTCAGCACGACCCCGTCCAGCGGATAACCATAAAGCAGTTCCACCAGCCCCAGATAGGCCAGGTTGCGGTCAAGTCCCGCCGTTGGCCGCTTGCCCGTCTCCTGAATGGGGTGCACCGGGAATTCAATGGCAATGCCGCCGGCGGTGCGGATGCCTTCGCGCACCCGATCGGCCAGCACCACATGGTGGCGGTTGCAGGGACTGAGGTCTGAACCGGACTGGGCGATGCCGATGATAGGTTTGCCTGATTGCAGCTCTTCCCGGCTCAACCCGAAATTCAGGTAGCGCTCAAGATACAGCGCCGTCATGTCGGCATTGGCCGGGTTGTTGAACCATTCCTGCGACCGCAGGCGGCGGGTGGCGGTGCCCTGCGCGACCTGATCCTTGGCCATTCCTCAATCTCCCCTGAAACACCGGCACCGCGCTGCCTGGGCGGAACCGGACAATCCGGGAATAGCATGGGCGTTGGCTTATTTCCATTATTATAATACAAATGATCCTGTTTCAGATGTCGAATGGAACGCTGGTATCAGCCAATTCTGATGCAGCGAGACCACCAACCGTCACTGTGCGGCCGTCTGTTGCGGCGGTGCGGCCATGACGCCGTCTTCTTCGCGGCCGCTGAACCGCACCCGGTCCCGGCCTGTCTGCTTGGCCCGGTAAAGCGCGGCATCGGCCCGACCGATCAGCCGGGCGACGCTGTCATCCTGAGGCAGATATTCGGCGCCGCCCACACTGGCGGTGACCAGGATCTGCTTATCCTCATACGATACCGGCTGGCTGCCGATGGCCTGCCGAATCCGTTCCGCCACGGACAGCGCCTCTGCCTCGTCGGTTTCGGGCAGCAGAACCGACAGTTCCTCTCCGCCATAGCGGGCGACGACATCGGTTGTGCGGACCGATGCCATCACCCGCTGCGCGGCAATGCGCAGCACAGCATCGCCGGCATTATGGCCGAAATTGTCGTTCACCTGCTTGAAATGGTCCAGATCCACCAGCAACATGGAGAAGGGCCGGCCATAGCGCTGGGCCCGGTCGATCTCCGCCAGCGCCAT
>JAIXTS010000313.1 GCA_027483805.1 Azospirillum sp.
CCCAGCGCCACCAGCGCCGCTGCATCCTGGGGACCGTACACACCGAAGACGCCGCACTCCTCGCGCAGCTTGTCGTCGTCGAAGGGATGGGTCGTGAGCATGGGCAGGGCGCCTTTCGCGGGGGAGATTGTGTCCGGTTGGGTCGTGTTCATGCGCCGGGTCAGCGTTGGTCCCCTTCGGGACGTCGATCCGGTTGGTTGGGTTGCTGCTGGTCGGTGCTTTTGATCACCTGGTCGAGACGGCCAAGGTCATCGGCATTATAGCCGCGATCCTTCTCCGGCACAGCCGCGTTCCCCGCAGATGTGGGGCGCGGATTGGCCAGCCGTTCCAGGGTGCGCCTTGCATTCTCCGCCTCTTCCAGCCGGTGCTGGGCGCGCTGCGCCTCCCGCTGGGCCGGCGACAGGTCGGCATTGGGCAGGAAACCGCGCAGGACATCGGCACCGGTCTCCAGGAAGGGGCGTGCCTTCGCCTCGCGCAGCCAGACCGGCTGTTCCGGCCAGAGCCAGGCGGCGAACAGATAGGCCAGCGATACCAGCACCGCACCCCGCACCACCCCAAAGGCGAATCCCAGCGAGCGGTCGATGGCCGACAGGCTGCTTTCCTGTACCTTGCCGGAAATGGTGCTGGTCACGACGGACAGGACGATCAGCGAGCACGTGAAGACACCCAGGATGGTGACCCCATCGGCCACATACTGAGTGCTGATATAAATCCGTGTGTAGGGGGCGGCGTGCGGGAACAGCCAGAGCGTGGCCAGCGCCGCACCGATCCAGGCGGCAACCGACAGCACCTCACGCACGAAACCGCGGGCGAACGCCATCAGGGCGGAGATCAGGAGGACCGTGACAACGGCAATGTCAACGGGGTTCAGGCTGCTGCCTTCCATGCGGCTTCCCTCAGTCCCGGCTGCGCGGCGGGCGCGGTGGTGCGTCCGCCTGGAACAATGGCAGCAGATCGGACAGATGGTCCAGTTCAACCCGCCGCAACCCATCCGCCGAGCCATCGCCGCGCGACCGGCGCGGCTGTGGCATCAGGGCACGGTTGAAGCCCAGCTTGGCCGCTTCCTTCAGCCGCTGGTCGGTCTGGCTGACGGCGCGGATATCACCCGACAGGCCGATTTCGCCGAAGACAACGGCGTCTGCGGGCACCGGTTCGCCCGTCAGGCTGCTGACCAGGGCGGCGGCCACGGCCAGATCGGCGGCCGGTTCAGAGATTTTCAGGCCGCCCGCCACCGACAGATAGACATCATTGGCGCCGATGGCGACGCCGCAGCGTGCCTCCAGCACAGCCAGCACCATGGCCAGGCGGGACGTGTCCCAACCCACCACGGCCCGGCGCGGCGTGCCGAGCGGCGAGGGGGCGACCAGGGCCTGCACCTCCACCAGCACGGGCCGTGTCCCCTCCAGCCCCGCGAAGACGGCGGTGCCGGTCATGTCGCGGCGGCGGTCGGCCAGGAACAGTTCGGACGGGTTCGGCACCTCCACCAGTCCATCCTCCCCCATTTCGAACACCCCGATCTCATCGGTGGCGCCAAAGCGGTTCTTGACGGCGCGCAGGATGCGGAACTGATGCCCGCGCTCGCCCTCGAAATAAAGGACGGTGTCGACCATGTGCTCCAGCACGCGGGGGCCGGCGATCTGTCCATCCTTGGTGACATGGCCGACGATCAGCAGGGTGATGCCCCGGCGCTTGGCCACCCGGATCAGTTCCGCCGAACAGGCGCGAACCTGGGCCACCGTGCCCGGCGCACTGTCCAGCGTGTCGATATACATGGTCTGGATACTGTCGATGACCGCCACCTGCGGCCCGTCGGCGGCTTCCAGGCTGGCCACGATGTCGCGGACATTATTGGCGGAGGCCAGTTGAACCGGGGCATTGGCCAGACCCAGGCGAGAGGCGCGCATGCGCACCTGATCCACCGCTTCTTCGCCGCTGATATAGGCGCAGCGCGTTTCCTGGGCCAGGCAGCAGGTGGCTTGCAACAGCAGGGTCGATTTGCCGATGCCGGGATCACCGCCGACCAGCAGGGCAGAACCATGCACCAGCCCACCGCCACAGACCCGGTCAAATTCCTGGATGCCCGTCATGCGGCGCGGTGCGTCAGCCGGCACGCCCGACAGGGCCACGAATTCGATCTTGCGCCCGCCGCCGGCCTTGCCCAGCCCCTTGGGCATGGCGTCGGCCACCTGTTCTTCGACAAGCGTGTTCCATTCACCGCAGGCGTCGCACTTGCCCGACCATTTGGGAAAGCTGGCGCCGCAATTCTGGCAGACATATTTGCTGGTGGCGCGGGCCAAAATCGTGCTGGCTCCAGGGGTGGTGACGCGGCCCCTATATAGACGCTGAAAGGCCGGCTGGGGAGCCCTTCATAACACGAATGCAACATGCGCAGGGGCCTTCGCGCACGGGCTATGCCGGAGGGGTGGGGGGCGCCTATCTGCGCTGTGAAAAATCGTCTCGTCAGCAAGGGTGGCGCGTGAGAGCAAGGATGCTGAGAAGTGCCTGGACCTGAACGGGCACCATCGGTCCCGCCGTCGGACAACGGACGGGGCCGCAAATGTGGCGTCCAAGGAGACAGCAACCATGAACACCGATTCCCCCGCCCTGGCCGTGACCCTGGCCGATATCAAGGACGCAGCCCAAGCCCTTGCCGGCCATATCATGGACACGCCCTGCGTCCCGTCACGCACCCTGTCGCAACTGACGGGGGCGGAAATCTGGGTGAAGTTCGAGAATTTACAGTTCACGGCCGCGTTCAAGGAACGCGGCGCCCTGAACAAGCTGCGCAAGCTGACACCCGACGAGCGCGCGCGCGGCGTGGTCGCCATGTCGGCCGGCAATCACGCGCAGGGTGTGGCCTATCATGCCGGCCGCCTGGGCATTCCCGCCACCATCATCATGCCGGAGGGCACGCCCTTCACCAAGGTGGAGCGGACGGAGGAGCATGGCGCCCGTGTCGTGCTGAAAGGGGCGGTGCTGGCCGAGGCGGCGGCGGAGGCGGAGCGCCTGTCGCGCGAGGAGGGGCTGGTCTTTGTCCATCCCTATGATGATGCCGACGTCATCGCGGGACAGGGAACCATCGGCCTGGAAATGCTGATGGCGGCGCCGCATCTGGACACGTTGGTGGTGCCCGTGGGCGGTGGCGGCCTGATCAGCGGCATCGCGGTGGCCGCCAAGGCCCTGAATCCCAAGATCCGCATCATCGGGGTGGAGGTGGAGGCCTATCCGGCCATGGCCCAGGCCCTGAAGGGGGAGCCGATCCAGGTGGGCGGCGACACCATCGCCGAAGGCATCGCGGTGAAGAATGTCGGCGCCAAGACGCTGGAAATCTGCCGCGCCCTGGTCGACCAGGTGGTGCTGGTCCCCGACGTGGCGGTGGAAGAGGCCGTGGCCCTGTTCCTGAACATCGAAAAGACGGTGGCGGAGGGGGCCGGTGCCGCGGGGCTGGCCGCCGTTCTGACCCATCCGGCCCTGTTCCAGGGATCAAAGGTCGGGCTGGTCCTGTGCGGCGGCAATATCGACAGCCGGGTGCTGGCCCAGGTGATCATGCGCCAGCTGGTCCGCGAAAGCCGCTTGATCGCCATCCGTATCGCCATCCCGGACCGGCCCGGCGTGCTGGCCAGGATTACCGGTCTGGTGGGGGAGGCCGGGGGCAATATTATCGAAGCCTCCCACCAGCGCCTTTTCACCACGACGACCGTCAAGGCCACCGACATCGACCTCACCATCGAATGCCGGTCAAAGCGCCATGCCGAACGTGTGCTGGAAACCCTGCGCACCACGGGTGGCCTGACGGTGCAGGTGCTGGCGGGTGGGGTGGAGTGATCCTTGCGCCATTGGCCAAGTTGCGGCCGGCGCCGAAGGCGGGCCCTGACAGAATAATGCCGGCAGCACAAAATCCTGACCGATGGTCAGGATTTTGTGCCCCATATTCGCCGGGTGGGCGCATCCGCGCCCTTGGCGACGCGGCACGTGCCGCCGTACCATCGATCAAAATTTTGGCTGATGGTATATGGCCTGCAATCCTTATCTGCCAGGGCTCCAGGCTTTTGCCCGTGACCTGACCTGCTGTGTGGCCCCCCCTATGGACCGCACAGCCCATGCTGCCAACTGGAGCCAGTTCCCGGTGCCGGAAACAGCCGCTGACCCTGCGTTCTCAATCGCTGGCACTGTCTCCGGGCAGCCGAAAACAGCTCTAGGATGTGGGCGTTCCTGCCTTTGCGTCCTTCAGCGCCTTAAGGGCGGCACTGAGAAACTTTTCGATGTTCGCCCGCATTGACCCTTCATTCGCGACCCGTGCCCGTTCCGCGCCCAGGAATGCCTCGGAAAACTTGGCGGTGAACGGGGCCACGATCCGTTCCTTGAACACCGGACTGTCCGTCCGTTTGTCGCGGATCGTGTAGTCGATGGTGGAGGTCACTGTGAAATCAACGCCGAAAATTGGCTGATCGGTATCGACCAGCACAACGTCCACGACGTAAGTCGGGGGTCGGTCCGTGGCCAGCAGGCCGGTGGCACCCAGCGACTGCTGCAAACCTTCACGGAACAATCCTTCGGAGACGAACTCCCAGGACTTGCCTTGTTCCTTCGCCGTTACCACGGTCCCGACACCGGTCGAGAGAAACAGCGGTGAGGAATGAACCAGCCCCCTCGCGTCGGCGGGGGCGCTGGCGACCATGGCCTCGGGCCGCGATGAACACGCGGCAAGCGGCAGCACCAGGGCAGTGAGGACCAGAAAGCGGAGGAATCGCATGGGCGGATCCTTCTATCGGGGGCGTGAAATGCCATGGGCCAAGAATATTGACCCTCGGCATTATTTCGGTGCCGCGGGCGTGGCGGCGCCGGCTGCATTGCCGGTGGCTTCACCTGTCGCCGGGGCGGGCGTGGCACCTTCCGGGATCATGGTGACATTGACGGGGGAGGCATATTTGTTGTCGGCGCCCGTGGCGCTGTCGATCGCCCAGCCGATGCCGCCGCCCAGGATGATGTTGCCGAACGTGTTGGCAGCGACGCCCGACTTGTTCATGAAGGTTGCCTGCTGAAATCCAGACTTCGTGCACACAATCGTGATGTCGTGTTTGGTCTTCTGAATGGTGGCAGCGCCCGGGGTTGGGTTGACGCGAGCCACAGCCACACCCTCGCGCATCAGGGCGCAGTTCGCGCCCTCAGGATTGGTGTTGACGACAATTTCCTGTGTGGTGCCATCTGAAATAGTGGAGCAGGCCGAGAGCAGAGCCACGGCCGCAAGCGGGAGGATAATCTTCTTCAAAATTGCCCCTTTTTATTTTGATGATTAAGCGACTACGGAAATTTAATCCTCTCATGACATTAAATTTCGTGTCAATTTTTTGAAAAATGCAAAATTCAATCAATGTTCAATCGAAAGGAAAAACCCGATTCGTTGTGTGCATATGTATGTAATACAATCGGCGGGACCCGAATCATGAGTGCGGTCGTCCCAGCATTCGCGGGCGGTATTTGTCTGGCGATGGTGACTAGTTTCAAGGAGGAATCAGGGTGAGTGTGTGACAGCCGTCACATCAAGCCGCCCGCACAATCTCCACACCCACTGCTTCGCATTCCTGGAAGGCGTCCAGCTTTTCCAGGCGGATCAGGGCGGTCAGTGCGCGGTCCGGGGACAGGAGCGCGCTGGCCAGGCGTTCGGCCAGGCATTCCAGCAGGTTGGTATGGCCCTCGGTCACGATCCGGCTGGCGGTTTCCACCAGCCCCGCGTGGGTCCAGGGTGCAGGATCAGCCGGCGCCAGGGCCAGTTCAAGGTTGAGGCGCAGGCGCTGCGGCTTCACATGTTCGTAATCGTAAATGCCGATCAGCGTGGTCACCACCAGATCCCGCACGACCAGCACCACCTGTCCGGCATCGCGCGGCGGCGCGGCGGGGGCGGTGTAGGGCAGGGGGCGGAGCAGCACTTGCGTCATGGGCCTTCGTCTATCATCGAGGCGGCACGGCGACAAGCGACGGGCACGCCGGGGCAGACCCGCCGGTTTGGCGGGAGGGCACAGACTTTCGATTGCATCCTTTCGGTTGATGGCGTCCCTTGCCTTCAATGGATAGAGTGCGCGACAGTCATTGAAAGGCACATGGGGACATTCATGCGGTACGAACAGGATGCGGCACAGCGGGCGACGGTATTGCGGCATCTGTCGCAATCGCTCGCCGGTGCTGTCTCCCTGTTCGAGAAGCAGGATAATGTGAAGCTGGCCACCTTCCCGGACTTCAAGAAGGCGCGTGCCCGCTATCTGGAGATCCAGGCGCTGATCTTCACCATCACCGACAAGGCGGAAGAGGCGCCCAACCGTGGGGTGCCGGGCGACCTGAAAGGATGGCTGATTCGCATGCGGCTGCGCGCCATCGCCAGCTTCACGCGCATGAGCCTGAGTTTTTTCCGTGAACCGCCGGAACTGCTGATCCACGCGCTGGGCGCCTATGACATCCTGCAACAGGAACGCGACGGGCTGATGAGCCTGTTGAACGATTTTGACATGATGCTGATGGAAGCCGCCCTGGACGACAAGACCTCCATGGAACTGGACAAGGTCCGCGGCCAGATGGAGGAGATCGTGGTCCTGCTGGACAAGCATCTGAAGGGGGCGCCGGCGGCGCTGCGTACCTTCGACTGACGGGGTCAACCCACCGCGCGCACCCGTTCCGCCAGGAAACGATCCTCGAATTCCGCGGCGGGCAGGGGGCGAGAGATCAGGAAACCCTGAATGGTCTGGCAGCCCATGTCACACAGCCAGTCCCGCTGCGGCTCCGTCTCGACCCCTTCCGCCACAATCTCCAGCCCCAGCCGCTGGCCCAGTTCCAGAATTGTGGCGGGGATGGCCACGTCATGCGGCACCGTATGCATGAAGCCACGGTCGATTTTCAGCACCGTCAGCGGGATGCGGCGCAGATGGGACAGGGAGGAATAGCCCGTCCCGAAATCATCAATGGCCATGCCGACGCCGATATCGCGCAAAACCCGCAGCATGGCGAAATCGCCCGCCGCCTGTGACATGGCTACGGTTTCGGTGATCTCCAGCGTCAAGAGATGGGCGGGCAGCCCGGCATTGGCCAACGCCGTCCGCACCCGGTGGGGAAAATCGGCGTCGGCCAGCTGCCGGGGACTGACATTGATGGCGATGGGCAGGTCGCCATGCTGACGCCGCCAATGGGCGGCCTGGCGACAGGCCTCCCCCAGCACCCAGTCGCCAATCGGGCCGATCAGCCCCGTTTCTTCCGCGACCGGGATAAAATCCGCCGGTGCCACATAGCCTTCATCGGTTTTCCAGCGCAGCAGCGCCTCCGCCCCGTGCAGGATCAGGCTGCGGGTATCGACCTTTGGCTGATAGAAAAGCTCAAACTCCCCGCGCAGTTCGGCAGCCCGCAGGCGGGCCTCCGTTCGCAGGCGCGCCATGGCCTGTTCCGACATTTCGGCCGAGAACATGCGCCAGCAGCCGGTGCCCGCCGCCTTGGCCGCATACATGGCGACATCGGCGCAGCGCAGGATCTGTCGGGCATCCTGGCCGTCAGACGGCCAGAGCGAGATGCCGATGGAGGCGCTGGGGTGCAACAGATGTCCGTCAAGGTCCATGGGGCGGGCCAGGGTGGCCAGGATCCGGTCGGCGACCTGGATCGCCTCCTTCGGTTCCCGCACCTCTTCCACTAGCACCAGGAATTCATCACCACCTAGCCGGCCCACCGTGTCGGAATGGCGCAGCGTGTCGGCCAGCCGCCGGGCGATGCTTTGCAGCATGCGGTCGCCCATGTCATGGCCCAGGCTGTCATTCACATGCTTGAACCGGTCCAGATCCAGGAACAGCACCGCCAGCCCGCGCTTGGTCCGCCGGGCCCGCGCCAGCGCATGTTCCAGCCGTTCCAGCAGCAGCGCGCGGTTTGGAAGCTCGGTCAGCGGGTCACGGGTTGCCAGTTGGCGCAACTGCCCCTGGCTTTCATCCAGCTTGTCCAGCGTTTCATTGATCCGCTGCGTCAGGCGGCCCAGTTCATCCCGCTCATGTCCCGCTGGCACGGCCAGACGGGTGTCGCGCGGATTGTCGGGATCGATGCTGGCAACGGCCTGTTCCAGTTCCACCAGCGGCCGGGTCAGGAACCGGTGAAACACCAGGGTCAGCATCAGGCCCAGCAGAAGGTTGCGCACCAGCCCGCCCAGCAGCGAGGAGCCGACAAAGGCGATGTAGTCGGCCGATATCCGGGCCATGTCGAGATCGATGCGCAGGATGCCGATGGGTGGCTTGTCCCTGCCATCAGCCTGGGGCCGGTACAGCAGGCGTGTGCCCCGCGCCAGATCGCCGAAAACCAGCCGCCCGACGGTGCTGTTTGCCTGAGAATCGGTCGGCACCGCCCGGTGGCGGGACCAGAGGGGCTGATCTTCCGAGATGCGGATATCAATACCGGCGATGGCGCCGATGGACAGGGCGGAATTGCCGATCTGCTGGGCCAGCGCCTCGTCCACATTCCAGGCGGCGGCGGCGGCGCTGCCTTCCGTCAGGTCGAGCATCTGTTCGACCAGATCGCTGGCCTTCCCGCGCTCGCGCCACGTGGCCCAGGCGACTTCCAGCCCGCTCAACACCAGCCCGATGATACAGGCGGCCAGTACGGCACGCGCCGCCTGTCTTGCCGCCAAGGAACTGCCCAGCCCTTTCCGCATCGCCCTCCCCGGAGGCTTGCATCGGCCGCTTATTCAGCGCCACCGTCCTGTTCCCCGACAGGGGCTGCATGACAGTGCTGCGATGTTTCGCAGGCCACATCATGCCCGAAAACGGACCGGGCTGTACAAGCAATTATTGGGCAAGCTTGTCGATCTTCGCGGAACAACCTTTGCGTTGTTCCACGAAGACTTTCTCATCCCTTGTGCGGCCAAAACAAAAGGGCCGGCCCCCAGGGCCGACCCTTTCGATTCTCCATCACAAAGCCACCCCAGGAAGGGGCGGGGTGATCAGGAGGCGGTCTTCAGCTTGCGGAACTGCGCCCACATCGGGGACGGGTTCTTGTCCAGGTCGAAGGCGCGGGCATTCTTGGGGTCCAGGCCCTGGCGGCGGCATTCCAGTGCGAAGATGTTGGTGTTGGCCGGGTCCAGGCCCAGTTCGTTGCAGGCGGAGTTAAAAGCATTCTGGAAATCGGCGCTGCTCATCTTGTCACCTTCGCAGGTTGTACGATCTTCGGGTCCATCGGGCCGGTCCGGTGCTGGAGAACGGCACCGGACCGCATCCCTCACGCACTGCAGCATCGCCGACCATTAAGGCCGAATTGCGAAGCCGTTGATCCAAAACGATGGCATTCACATGACCAGATCAAATCATCGGGGCATCTGTTGCAACAGCGAACAACGCATGGCGGACCCTTTTGCATCGCGGTATCAGAAGGCTGGACGGAACCCCCCGTTGTTGAACCGGCCCGCAGCGATTATGGTCCCGGCATGAGCAAGCGATCCGCCCCCTCTGTCCTGTCCGTGACCCTGCCCGATCCGCTGGCGGCCTTTGCCGTTCTGGCGGGGGAGAAGGGCGCCATGCTGCTGGACGGTGCCGCCGCGGACGGCGGCCGGGCCCGTTACACCATCCTGGCCTGCGATCCGTTTTCATGGATCGAGGTGATGGGTGACGGTACGGTCAAGCGCGATGGCCGGGTGCAGCCGGTCGATCCGTTCACCGCGCTGGAACAGTCGCTGGCCCCATTCCGCCGACCCGCCGCGGCGGGGTTGCCCGCCTTCACAGGCGGGGCCATCGGGGTGATGGGCTACGAACTGGGCGCGCATCTGGAAAGGCTGCCGGCCCCGCGCCGGGTGGGGCTGGACCTGCCGGACATGGCCTTCGGGCTTTACGATACCGTGGCCGTCTTTGACCATGAAACCGGCGAGGCCTGGATTGTGTCGGGGGCGGAGCGGGCGGCGGATGCCGCATCGCGGCCCGCACTGTCCAAGCGTCTGGCCCAGACGCTTCATGACCGGCTGCTGGCGGCCCCGCCCCTGGCCCGCGACGCGGGTGACGGGCTGCTGCGCCGACCGGGATGGCAGGCGGAGCTTGCGCCCGCGGCATACCGCGACCGGGTGGCGCGCATCCTGGATTATATCCGTGCCGGCGACATCTATCAGGCCAACATGACCCAGCGTTTCCTGGGGCATCTGCGCCCGGGCGTGACAGCCTGGGATGCCTATCGCCGGCTGCGCCCGCGTACGGCGGCGCCTTTCTCCGCCTTTTTGAACCTGGGGGCAGGGCGGGCCGTGGCGTCGGGGTCGCCGGAACGGTTCCTGTCGCTGACGGCCGATGGCGCCATCGAGACACGGCCCATCAAGGGGACCCGCCCCCGCCATGCCGATGCCGCGCGGGACGCTGCCCTTGCCGCCGAACTGCTGGCATCGGGGAAGGATCGCGCGGAAAACCTGATGATCGTTGACCTGCTGCGCAATGACCTGTCGCGGGTGGCGCAGATCGGGTCGGTGAAGGTGCCCAGCCTGTGGGCGCTGGAAAGCTATCGCACCGTCCATCACCTGACGTCGGTGGTCACCGGACAGCTGAAGTCGGGCCTGGGGCCGGTGGATCTGCTGCGGGCCAGCTTTCCCGGCGGGTCGATCACCGGCGCGCCGAAGATCCGGGCCATGGAGATCATCCATGAAGTGGAACCGGCGCGGCGCGGGCCCTATTGCGGGTCGGTGATGTGGATCGGCTGGGACGGGGCCATGGACAGTTCCATCATCATCCGCACAGCCGCCCTTGCCGGCGACAGGGTGCAGGTGCAGGCCGGTGGCGGCATCGTGGCCGACAGCGACCCGGAAGAGGAATATCAGGAGAGCCTGACCAAGGCCAAGGCCATCCTGACCGCCCTGGACCCCGCCATGGCCTGGCCCCCCGCCATCGCGGTGGATGAGGATGGGGAGCGCGCGGCATGAGTGTCCTCTGGCTGAACGGTGATTTTGTTGCCGCCGACAAGCCCGCCTTGCTGGCCCATGACCGGGGCCTGACGCTGGGCGATGGGTTGTTTGAGACCATCGCGGTCAAGGCGGGGGTGCCCCTGCGGCTGGACGCCCATCTGAAGCGCCTGCGCGACGGCGCCGATTTCCTGGGTTTGCCTGTTCCGGCGGGCGATCAGGTCCTGCACGATGCCATCCTGGGTCTGCTGGGGGCAAACGGGCTGGAGGGGGAGGCGGCGGTGCGCCTGACCCTGACGGCCGGTCCCGGCCCCCGGGGTCTGCCCAGGCCGGAGGTGCCGGCCCCCACCCTGATGCTGGCGGCGGGCCGCATCCCCGCCGAGGCGCCGCCGGCCAGGATGATCATCGCCCGCAGCACCTGCCGCAATGAGAGGTCACCCCTGTCGCGGCTGAAGACCCTGAACTATCTGGACAGTATCATCGCCAGGCGCGAGGCGGCGGCGCGCGGGGCGGATGATGCCGTGCTGCTGAACAGCCAGGGCCGGGTGGCCGAAGCCAGCGCCGCCAACCTGTTCCTGTCGCTGGACGGGCGCTGGATCACGCCGTCGGTCGCCGAAGGGGCCTTGCCCGGCACCATGCGTGCGGCCCTGATCAAGAACTGGCGGGCGGAGGAGCGGGCCGTGACGGTAGCCGACCTGCGGCGTGCCGACGACATGGTCCTGACCAACGCGCTGGGCATGCGCAAAGTGGCCCGGATCCTGGATTGATACCGACGGTCAACATTCTTGACCGTCGGTACGGCGGCGGCCGCCGCCGCGCGCCACGGGGCGCGTCGCCAAGCCCATGGATAGGGGCGCCGGCGATTGAGGGCAGGAAAGAGTGACCAACGGTCACGATTTCATGCCGCTGGATTGAGGTGAGGCGACGGCGGTCAGGACGCCTTGTCCTTGGCCTGATAGGTCAGGCTGTCATCGATGGCGAAGGAGACAAGGCAGCCTCGATGGCCAGTGGGCAGCCGGTCCCGGCGGGCCAGGATGATGTGGCTGTCATCGGAACAGACATATTTCACCGCCTCTTCCAGCAAGGCCAGGGAGAACCAGCGGCCGGGACAAAGCCGCTTGCCCATGCCGAACGGAAGGTAGCGGAAGCCCTTCGCCGCGTCGGGATCCAGGAAACGTTCGGGAAAGAATTTGCGCGGCCGGTCCCAATGATCGGCCTTGCGATGCAGGGCATAGGTCGAGATCACAAATTCACCCGATGCGGCGACCGGACATTTGCCACCCTGTTCATCGGCCAATCGTTCATAGCCGAATTGCCGGAAGGGCGGATAGAGCCGCAGGACCTCCATGACGAAATACCGGGCAAAGTCCGGCTCGTCATGGATAAGGCGCTGGTAGCGTGGCAAGGCGGCCAGACAGAGAAGCGCCGACCCCAGCGCCGAAGACAGGCTGAATGAGGCGACCAGCATGCTGGTCACTTCGCCATTCACCTGGGCATCGGTCAGTTTTCCCTGATCGCGCAACTGTTGCAGCGTGGTGAGCCAGGAGCCTTCCCGCGCTATCGCCTGGGTGGCGATCAGCTTTTCCAGCTTGCGCGAGATACGCTGCATGTAGCGGGTCCGGCGGAAGAACAGCCATTCCAGCGCATAGAGCAGGGGCCGCAGCAGCAGCCGATGCAGGTTCAGGGAATACATCAGCCCTTCCAGGACCATGGGCCGTGTCGCATGCCGGAACCGGGTCGCCTTGATGTATTCGTCGAGCGGCGCCCGCAGATCGACCTTCAGAACCTTGTCGAGCATGGCCCGGTAGGTCTCCCGGATCAGCTCGTCGGAGATGTTTATCGTCACTGGCGGCGAATCGGGCGGCGGGGCCGGCAGGGCCGCCATCAGGATCGTCCGGGCCATCTGCGGCATGGCCCCATCAACGGCCAGATGGGATAGAAACAGCGGCTTCAACCATTTGACATGATCGTCGTCGCTGACCACCAGGGAATTGCGGCTCAGGTGGAACTCCGCAATCATGGTTCTGACCAGCCGCGAGCGCGTAAATCGGGAACGCGCATATTCCGCGATCCGCGTGGCATCGGAACTGTATTCGACGCGCATCCGGCCCAGGGGCGACTGGTAGAACCCGTCCTTCACGCGCGACTGAAACAAATCAACAATGGTTTTGCTCAATGCCGGAGGCTTCATCGCGTGTTCTTTGTGCCAGGTGAAATCATGGTGGGCAGCGGCGGCGGAAGCGTTGTCGCCTCCACCGCCGGACCCCTTCCCGGACAGGCCGGTCAGCGATCGAAGAGACGCTTGAAGCGCCGCTTGGCTAAACCGAGCGTAAGCGAGCGATAGGTCAGATAGACCTTCAAGGACAGTTTCAGAATGCCGTAGCGGGCGGCATAGGGCAGCGGGATACGGGCAAAGCCACCCAAACCGTAGCGGTACACCGCCTCCACCAACTCGGCATCCTTGTAGGTGGTGACCTTGCGATCGATCAGGTCGGCCGAGGCCAGATCATACAGCGACTTGGCCAGATCATGTTCGCCCAGCTTCACCAGTTCGGTGATCGGGTGTAGATGATCGTTCCAGAATTGCTGCCATTCGGCATCGCTGGACCGTTCCACGATCTGCGGCGCGACCTTGTAATACAGATCGACCGCCGACCGCTCCTTGCCGGTCTGCATCTTCTCATCACGCAGGAACCGGGCCAGGGTCAGGGGTTCGCAATCGTCGGGCAGGCCACGCGAGCGCACCGCCGCCGTGGTCAGGAAGCAGCTGGCATCATCCTCGTCATTGTCGTCATTGTCATCATTGTCGTCGTTGTCATCATTGTCGTCGTCATTGTCATCGTTGTCGTCATTATCATCATCATCATTGTCGTCGCCGTCCGGATTATCCTCTTCATTGAACTGGTTCGCCTCCTCGGCCGGGACTTCCCCGGCGGCAGCTTCTCCGTTCAGCGCATTGCCCTCGCCGAACAGGTTCTGGAACGCGGTGCTGAGATAGTTATAGCCAGCCTGCGCCAGGTATTTCATGGCTTCGAACACCACCATGACGGACACGCCGATGGCGATCGCCTTGGCGACCGCAAGCAATTCAGCGTCCGACTGCTGGCTCGGTGACGGCGTGGGCGGGTTGGAGGCGCTGCCTTCGTTGCCATACAGGTTGGGCGAACTCGGCTTGGTGGTGCCAGTTGTGTAATAATAGCCGAACAGGTTGGCGCCCGTGTAGGTATTGTCCGAATACATCTGGTTGTACCACCACTGCATATAGACCAGCAGCGTGGAGTTCCCGATGGTGGCCGTGAAGGTACTGTTCAGCGGGCTGAAGGTGGCGGTTGCCGTCGTGCCCTGGAAGGTGATGGTCGATCCATCGGCGGAAATCGTCAGGGTGGCGGTGGTGGAGCTGTTCAGGGTGCATTGATAATCGCCGGCCCACAGGCTGGCGGAGTCCAGGCCGCTGGGCTGCAAGGCGGCGCTGGACGAATAGACGCTGCGCCGGCCTGTCGAATTGATGGCCGCCCCGCCCGTGGAGGAGGTCAGGATCACGGTGATGTTGAAGTCGGTCGTCTGCACCCCGCCGGGCGGGATGACCACGCAGGAAGCCAGGCTGAAGGTCCCGCTATAGGGGAAGCTCGTCGAACTGACGATGTAGAAGGTGCCGTTGGTGGAGTTGAAACCGGCATTGGCACTGATATCGACCAGAGGAATGGTTGATGTTGCCGCCTTCACCTGCAACACACCATTGTTGCTGCCCAGCGAAATATAGATGCTGGCATCACCCGTGGAGGTGAAGGTCTGATAGGAGCCATAGGCAACCGATGGTGACGAGCCGAAGGGCGGGTAGGTGGTCAGCCCTGTGCTGCTGCTGGTCGTGGTGGCATTGGCCGTGGGCGCCGTGGCCAGGGCCGTCGTGGGTGATGTCCCGTCAATCGTGCCACCGCTCACCGTGGCGATGGAATTGTAGACATCGTCCGTCGTGACCTGGGTGTAGCCGTCATTGGTGATGAGCGTCTGTACCGCCGCGTCGGCATCGGCGTTCGTCCCGCCTGCGGCCAGGGCGTTGTAGTAGGTGGTGTAGAGCGTGGCGCTGGTATTGTTCTCCAGCAGGCTGTTCAGATAGTCATTGGCATTGTCGGTGGAACTGTCGGTGGTCGTGGTTGTGGCCGTGGCGGTTTCGGTCACGGCATAGGATGTTGTTGGGGCGGTCGTGGACAGGGTGGCCGGGTCACGCTTGGAGACGCTGGAAACCCGGCCCGTGGACCGCGACAGAATGGCCTGCGCCTCCGCCCTGGACAGGGCGGGATAGGCGCGCAGGGTCTTGCGGGGGTTCTGCTGGAAATTCTGAAGCACCTGCGCATCGGTCGCCAGATCGGTGACCAGCTTCAGCAGCGCGTCGCTGGACCGCCGCTCAAAATAGCCTTCCGGCAGCTTGTGACGGGCCAGGCTGTCCGCCGCGCGCTTGGTCTTTTCATTATTGGCCATCTCCCAGCGGGTGGGCCCGACGGCCTGGATGGTGCCGACCTTGCCATAACCGGCAGCATCGACCCGTTCCTGCACCGCGCCCAGCAGGGTCTTGGGCGGCAGGTAAAGGGTGCTGACACCGGAAACATGCACCTTCTGCACATCGGGGTTCAGAAGATCGGACAGTTTCAGCTCAATGCGCGAAGGCGGAAATCCGGGATAATTGGACGCACGGTAGATGGTGCAGGTATGGTCGCCCTGGTAATCGTCAAGAAGAGCCTGGATCAGCAGGCTGAGATTCTTTTTTCCATAGCCGTTGAAGTCGAACTTATTATCGGCGAAGGCGCCGATCTGCATCATGATGACCTGGCTGTCGGTGTTCAGCGGCCGCTTGCGGATATAATAGTCGGTCGCGTCCAGAATCTGGCAGCCATTGCGTGACGGGTCCACCTCCAGATCGGCAAAAACACAATCCATAGTGGTGATGCCGGGATAGATGATGGCTTCGCACCCGTCCTGCCGCGCCTGATAGACGACCCGGCGGACCGCCTTCACAAAGACGCTGGGATGGCCGTAAAAGACGCCGCAGACGGATTCCCCGGCCCGGACACTTTTCAGTATGGCTTCTGCCATCTGCATATAGGTGATGTTGCGGCGCTTGCCCGTGCCGTAATATTTATAAAGATCGTGGCAGTTATCGTTCAGTGACCGAATAAAGGCAGCAGTCACGCCATCGGCGGCGTGATAAAAGACACGATCCGCCGCCTTGATTTCGGCCACGGACTCCATGGTCATGTGTGCAATAGATTTCAGACCGGTTCCGACAAAGGCGATGCGGCCTTTACGGGGATTGCTGGTGTCGGCAGGCATTTGGATGATCTCCTCACGCTATATCGGGATGGCAAGGGGGATCGCGGCGTGCTGTATCAGCACACCTGCGCAGGGCAAAGCGGAAATCGGTTGAGTTGGCGTGAGAGTCATACCACCACAGGAATAGACTCGCAATGGATGCCAAAGGCATATGACCAATTATTTCGTAAAATTCATTTCATTGACATTTATGCGCGTCGGAATGCCCCCTCGTGCGGCTGTCAACTGGCCAGCCCGCCGGCGCGGCGCAGGCAGGGGGCAGGCACCAGACATGACCCAGACATGACCCAGACATGACCCAGACATGACAAGGGGGCCGGTGCAGCCTTCGCCACACCGGCCCCTTGTCATGTGATTGAAGGCGGGGTCAGCCGCGGGGCAGGACGGTCACGATCACCCGCCGGTACCGTGTCAGGGCGGGCGTGCCCTTGTCCGTCACAGCGGCGATGAAATGGGCGGTTTCCGGCTTTGTCACCGGGGGCGCGCGGAAGGTGACGCGGTAGATATTCTCCGCCCCCTTGGCCGGGATGGGCTGGTTCCAGCTACCGACCTCCGGGTAATGGAACCAGAGGTAGGAGAGGCTGTCGCCATCGGGATCGCTGCTGCCCTTGGCGCTGAGCATGAACAAGTCGCCGGCCTTCACCGTCAGGCGGTCGGCATGGTCCAGTTGAACGACAGGCGGATGGTTGGCCTGATCCCAGGCTTGGGTGGTCCAGGCCATGCGGGCGGCAAAATCATTCTGGAAGGCATGCCGCCAGCGCCAGATCGTGGCCTGATAATGAACATGGCTGCGTATGTCCGGCTTGACCGGACGGCCATGCGGGCTGACGACATAGGGCGTGACGGTATCGACAGCATTGGTCCAGATGGGCCGCGTTTCAGGCTCCACCGGCACATTGCCGTTGAAGCCGTTGGGGTCCGTTGCCTCCACCGCCGGTGTATAGAGGACATAGCGCCCGCCCCAGCCGCCCCAGTCCGGGCGTTCAGGATCAGACAGGCCGTTGGGGATCAGGCCCAGGAAGGCGGGCGTATCCCCTTCCATGCCATAGGCGACATCGGGATAGATGGCACCCAGGGGCCCGCGGTCCTGCTGGATGTTGCGGGCGATCCAATCGGTGGAGATGGTGCTGTTGTCCAGCCCATCCACCGCGACAAACATGCCGCCCCAGGTGGCCGCCGCATAGCTTCCGGGGCTGACAATATAGAACAGGGCGGGGAAGGTACGCCGTATCCAGGCACCGGCATCATCCTGGTCAGAGATCGTATAGACCCGCAGCTTGGCCACCAGCCGGGCCAGTTCCGCGGGCGACCGCGTGGCCTGCAGGGTCATCAGCGCCTGCGCCAAGGTATTGGCCCCACCCCAGATGGAGATCCAGAGCGGGCGGGGATCGGGCCTGTCCAGGGCCGCGATGATGCGCCGGGCCCCCTCGCTGTCCTTGCCCGGTCCCGTCGCCGCCAGACCATAGGTCGGCTGTCCCGCATGGACCCGCGCCGACAGGCTTTCCGCTGTCGGGTATCCCGGCGCATGCAGCAGCAGATTGGGCTGCACCTGCCCATAGGTGGCGATGGTGCGCCGGATGGAGTCCGGGTGAATCTCGTTCCGCATATGGGTGGAGGTGGTGGCGATCAGCGCCTCGATATCGATCTCGTTGGCATAGAGCAGCAGACGCACCAGCGACTGCGTGTCATCCGGCTCATTCTCGATATCCGTCAGGACGATCACCCGCGCCTTCGGCACCGGCGCCGTTGCCATCGCCGGCGCAGAGATCAACCCCG
>JAIXTS010000256.1 GCA_027483805.1 Azospirillum sp.
CAGGAAATCGGGCAGCCAGAACAGGAACATCCACCAGATCGGATCGATCAGGAACTTGCCCAGCGCATAGGCCCAGGTCTCCTTGACCCGCAGCAGACGCAGCCAGCCGATCTTTTCCGTCGTGTCGGGCGGATCGCTTTCAATATGCGCCAGCTCCGCCGGGCTCAGCATCTTGCTTTCGCGCGGGCGGCGATAGACGATGATCCACAGGGGAAGCCACAGCAGGCTGGCCACACCCGTGATGATGAAGGCCATCTGCCAGCCATAGCTCAGTACCAGAAAGGGCACCACCAGCGGCGTGACAATGGCGCCGATATTGCTGCCGGCATTGAACAGGCCGGTGGCATAGGCGCGTTCCTTTCGCGGGAACCATTCGGCCACGGCCTTGATGCTGCCAGGAAAGGCACCGCCTTCACCAATACCCAGGATGGCGCGGGCAATCATGAACCCAACCAGCGAGCGGGCCGCCGAATGGCACATATGGCCAATGGTCCAGATGGTGAAGGCCAGGGCATAACCCCAGCGCACGCCGATCTTGTCCATGACGCGCCCGAAGGCCACGTAGGACAGGGCATAGGCCGCCTGGAAACACAGCACGATGTCGGCATAATCGGTTTCCGACCAGCCGAATTCCTTGGACAGGTCGGATTTCAGGAACCCGAGCATGCCGCGATCGACATAGTTAATGACCATGGCGGTGAACAGCAAGGCCACCACGATCCAGCGGACCATGCCGACGCGAACGCCGTTGGTCTCGGTCGTTTCACTTCCCATCGTTTTCCCCTGAGTCTGACAGGATACTGGTGTTGGCCGTCTGTTGCGGCCTTTATTGGTGCACAAACCCTAAAGGAAACCGGTGTCAATTGCAATGACACCGGTTGACAAAAGCATTGCCGCGCCGATCGTTTCAGATGAAACCAATGGCGCTTGCTCCGGGTGTCTCTACAACATAAAAAGCGTGCATAAATCACAGACCTCAGGGGTCAAAAGATAATGAACGAAGACAGGGATCATCGCAGCGGTCTGCTGCCGGCCTTGGGTCCGGTGCAGCTGGTGCTTCTGGGGGTTGGCTGCATCATCGGCGCCGGCATTTTTGTGATCACGGGTTCGGCCGCAGCGGACTATGCCGGCCCGGCCGTATCACTTTCTTTCCTGCTGGCGGCCTTTGCCTGCGCCTGCGCGGGCCTGTGCTATTCCGAACTGGCGGCCACGTCGAAGGAATCGGGGGGCGCCTATTCCTACACCCGCGACGCGCTGGGTCCGCGCATCGGCTGGCTGGTCGGGTGGAACCTGATCATGGAATATCTGGTGGCGGCCAGTTTTGTGGCCGTCGGCTGGTCGGGATATCTCTCGGCGTTGTGCGACAGTGTTGGCCTGTCCTTGCCCAAGGCCTTCACCAGCGCGCCCTTTGCCCTGGAAAACGGCCATCTGGTGGCGACCGGTGCGCTGATCAACCTGCCGGCGGCCCTGATCATCGGTCTGGCTACGCTCTGCGCCGTGATCGGGGTGAAGCGGTCGTCGGCGGCCAATATGGTGGTGGTGCTGATCAAGGTGGCGGTGATCCTGGTGGTGATCGCGGTCGGTGCCTTCCATGTGAACCCCGACCTGTGGACCCCGTTCATCCCGGAAAATACCGGCACCTTCGGCCAGTATGGCATCAGCGGCGTGATGAAGGCGGCGGGTGTGGTGTTCATCGCCTATATCGGCTTTGATGCCGTGGC
The DNA here is from genome assembly GCA_027483805.1 of Azospirillum sp. Taxonomy (GTDB): domain Bacteria; phylum Pseudomonadota; class Alphaproteobacteria; order Azospirillales; family Azospirillaceae; genus Niveispirillum. Next base: position 1,722 of record JAIXTS010000256.1, read on the forward strand.
CACCACGGCGCTGGAGGCCCGCAAGCCGCAGCGTGACGTGCCCATCGGCATCCTGGGCTCGCTGGCTGTCTGTACGGTGCTGTACATCGCCATGTCGCTGGTCCTGACCGGCACCGTGCCCTATACGCAGCTGTCGGTGCCCTCACCGGTGGCGCTGGCCGTGGCCAATATGGGCGAGGGCGTGTCCTGGATCCTGCCGCTGGTCTCGCTTGGCGCCATTGCCGGCCTGACCTCGGTCATCCTGGTGCTGCTGGTGGCACAGCCGCGCGTGTTCTTTGCCATGGCACAGCACCGCATCCTGCCCTCTGTCTTCGGCAAGGTGCATCCGACCTATCGCACCCCGCATATCGCCACCCTCATCACCGGCGGCGTGGCGGCATCGCTGGCAGCGTTGTTCCCCATCGATTTCCTGGCGGAACTGGTCTCGTCCGGCACCTTGCTGGCCTTCATGATGGTATCGGTCAGCGTCATCGTCCTGCGCCGGACGCGCCCCGACGCGCCCCGGCCCTTCCGCGTGCCATGGGTGCCGCTGATCCCCATCGTGTCGATCCTGGTCTGCGGCTACCTGATCTCGGTCCTGGGCGAACATGCCTATCTGCGGCTGGGCATCTGGCTGGCCATCGGCATGGTGATCTATGAACTGCGCAAGAAGCACGCGGCGGCCGGGGCGTAAACCGCCGGGGTGGTTGGCGTGAAGAGTGACGGAAAAGGCGGGGGCAACCCCGCCTTTTTTGTCGGGCACATTCGGAGGTGGTGGGGGCGCCACTCCGAATGCGGCACGCTGTGCAACACTGTGGAACAGAAAAACCTTGTGTGTTTCAGAGGGTGCGGTTCACGCGCGCCCAAGGCCCGAACCCCCGCGCCGGGTAGTGGCGGGGCCGGGGGCGCACGGGTGGCGTTGAGGCGAGAATTATAGCATGGGCGGGGGGAAAAGTCGCCGGTGGCGGGTGGGCGGCCTTATGCGATCCAGTTTTCCAGCCGGAGACCCGGCACCCGTGAAAACTCCCGCACATTTGCCGTGACCAGCGTCAGACCCCGGCTGCAGGCATGGGCGGCAATGAAAAGATCGTTGCCGCCGATCAACTGACCAGCCGCCTCCAACTCGGCCCGCAATCGGCCATAGTCGCTGTCCGCCGGGACTTCCAGGGCCAGCACCGGGATTTCCGCCAGCACGGCCTCCACCCGGTGCAGCAACGCCCTGGAGCCCTTTTTGGCACAGCCATAGCGCAGTTCTGACGCCACGATGATGCTGGTGCAAAGTTCGCCCTGATGCCGACGCGCCCGCAAGGCGGCGGGATTCTGCGGAAAACGCAGCATGTCGGACAGGATGTTGGTGTCCAGCATATAGCGCAGGGGGCTCAAAGCACCTCCTCCGCGCCGGGGGGCGGATCGTCAATGTCCGGAAAATCCTCGTCCAGCGGTGCCCATGAATCCAGCAGCGCGCCCAGCCCGCGCTTGCGCACCGGAACGATCACAATCCTGTCGCCCTCGCGGTACATCATGGCGTCAGTGCCCGGCAGCTCAAACTCCACCGGAATCCGCACCGCCTGATTGCGCCCATTACGGAACAGCTTCACCGCCCGCTGGTCAGGAACCATGTCGCCCTCCATTGGCATAGGCTTGAAGCATAGGCCAATGGAGGGGGGGAGGCAATGGGGAGGGGGTTGGTTTGCGCTCCGTTATGGTCGTTCGGCCGCTTCAGTGAACGTCCTATCAGCGGACATTGGGAAAGACGTTTTGTCCGGAAAGCCGTCCGACAAACAATTTGTCCGGATTGCCATCGCGGACGCCGATTTCCGGACAGCCATCGAGTTGACCGCCAAACGACGGTTTGGCGGACTGGCTTAGACTTTGTGGGGGACCTGGAAATGGAAGGGCGGGTTTAAGAAATGGGGGCTGTGAGATGGACCTCCAGTTTAAGTGAAGCATCACTGAAATCCGATTTTTCATCATCATCGTCAGGCGCCATTGCATCCTTTAAGTACACCAAGTTATACTGCTCAGCAGTATAACTGCTTTCATGGTTGAGGACTGGAACGAATGGCGCAATGTACCACATTTCCCTTCAGGGAGTGGCGGAAAGACGCGGCTGTCGTCCTTCTTCATGGTTTCACCGGCAAAGCCAAGGAAACTTGGAACGATATGCCGCTCTATCTAATGGGCGACGAGCGTCTTCAGTCATGGGACATCTTTGGATTAGGTTACCCTTCAAGTCTCCGCATCGACATTCCTGTGTGGGATGCTGACCCCGACTTGACAATGCTTGCCATCCAGTTGGTAACGACGCTTTCCCAGCCACCTTTCTCTAACTATAAGGCACTTTGTATTGTCGCTCACAGCATGGGAGGCCTCATCGCCCAGCGGGCACTGCTTGACGATGATAAGTTGTTGGCGCGGGTAAGACACTTGGTCCTGTTCGGTACGCCGAGCGCGGGTCTGGTGAAGGCCGGCTTAGCAAGCTGGCTCAAAAAGCAGGTGCGCGATATGGCGCAAGATAGCCGCTTCGTCCAGGGGCTTCGGTCTGACTGGGACGGAAAATTCCGGCCCCGCCACCCCTTCAAGCTGCATGTCGTGGCTGGCAACCTCGATCAATTCGTGCCACCTAACTCATCCCTTCAGCCCTTCCCCCGGGAATGCTGGAATGCAATCAGTGGTAATCACCTCTCTATCGTCAAGCCGGAGACGCCGCTCCATCCTGGGCTGGTCCTTCTCAAGAACATTTTGTCTGGCGGATCAATGACTCTCAGTTCCATCGACAGCGCGCGCATCGCGATTGAGGAGCGCCAGTTCCAGAAGGTAGTTACTATGTGGGGCCATCAGCCAGAGAAACTCGACTCAGAGGCGCTGGTGGATCTTGCCCTTGCTCTCGACGGCTTGGGACAAAGCAAGGAAGCGCTGGCGATTCTGGAACGTTCGCCCTGCATCAGCAACTCGACAGATGCTATGGGCGTCCTCGCTGGTCGGTTAAAGAGGCGTTGGCTAATTGAACGCCAACAGGAGGATTGGGACAGATCACGGAAACTCTACGCTGCAGCATTGGGGGTCGCTGAGGACACCAGCAACCATGACCAAGCCTACTATCATGCCATCAACGTCGCCTTCCTCGACCTGATGCGAACTCTACCAGGGAGCGCAATCCCCGCATCGGTTCAGGACTTGGCTCGCAAGGCGCTCGATCATTGTCAACATGCGTCTTATACACACTGGCGCTTGGCGACCGAGGCCGAAGCCATGCTTCTGCTGGGGGACACGGCGAGCGCACGCGCGCGTTATGCGCTGGCGATCGCACGCGCCCGTTCCCCCAGAGATGTCGATTCCATTTATGCTCAGGCCATTCTGGTCGCCAATCGCGTTTGTAATGAGGTCGGCTTGCAGGACATCGACGCGCTGTTCAATCCCCGCGACTGACCGATTCGCCGCTGGAGAATGATATGAAGCCATTCTGCTTCGTGCTGATGCCGTTTGGCACCAAGCCCGACGATGCCGGGCGGACCATCAACTTCGACCGCGTCTTCGCCGAGATCATCGCCCCCGCCATTTGGGATGCACAGATGGAGCCTATCCGGGCCGATCAGGAGACGGCGGGTGGGATCATCCACAAGGCAATGTTTGAGCGTTTGATGCTCTGTGACTATGCAATTGCCGATCTGACCACGGCCAACGCCAATGTCTTCTATGAATTGGGCATCCGTCACGGTATCCGACCGCACAGCACTATCCTCATGTTCGCCCACGGATCGCGTCTGCCATTCGATGTAGCGCCACTTCGCGGCCTTCCCTATCAAATTGATAGTCGCGGCCTTCCCGCTGATTCAAATGCCGATCGGCAGGAGTTGGCGGAACGGTTAAAGGGCTGCCGATCGCCAGAGGAGGACAGCCCGCTGTTCCAACTGGTGTCTGAATGGCCGCGACCCGACATCGGACGCCTCAAGACAGACCGGTTTCGGGAACTGGTCGCCTATGCAAAGACCATCAAGCGTAAGTTGGAGAATGCTCGCGCCCACGGTGTTGAGGCAATCGCCGCTGTCCAGTCCGAGTTGGTTCTGGTAGATGCCGACCCCGCCATCCTAATCGACCTACTCCTCTCCTATCGAGCGGTCAAGGCATGGCGGCAAATGACCGACCTGATCCGCATCATGCCTCGACTAGTTGCGGAAACCGTTCTAGTTCAAGAGCAGTTTGGCTTTGCCCTCAACCGCCTCGGGCAACGCGATATAGCCGAAACAGTGCTGAAGCGCGTTATCGCTACTCACGGGCCCAGCAGTGAAACCAATGGTATTCTCGGTCGAGTCTATAAAGACCGCTGGGAGGAAGCCACCGCCAATGGGCAACAGGTCTTAGCGAAGGGCTTTCTCCGCAAGGCCATCGACACCTATCTTTCTGGGTTCGAGGCCGATTGGCGGGATGCCTACCCCGGTATAAATGCGGTCACGCTGATGGAGATGAGCGACCCCGTCGATCCTCGACAGGCTGAACTGTTGCCCGTTGTGCGTTACGCTGTGAAACACCGCCTCGGCAGAAAAATCGCGGATTATTGGGACCATGCAACATTGCTTGAACTGGCCGTGCTGGCGAACGACCAGGATCAGGCTGAGACATCTTTGGCCGATGCGCTGGCTGGCGTTCGCGAAGTTTGGGAACCGGAAACGACGGCCCGCAACATTCGTCTGCTTCGGACAGCGAGGCAGAACCGTGGTTTCGATGTCGGTTGGATCGTGAGGATCGAGGAAGATTTGGGGCGAACACGCTCGGCGTAACGCGCATTAACGCTTCGGTTGTCGGAATTGCCGACCCAGCCAACTATAGGGCATGTTTCCGAATGGCTTCGACGATACTTTCTGTGGTCCACCCAACCATTTCCTTGGCAGCGTCCTGAACCACTTTCGGTATCACCTGAGCGCCGCGCGGCTTGAGGCCGATGATTGGCTTCCCATAGCTTTGCGCTATCTCGATTTCTTTAAGAATCCAGTTGCTGTGATTCACATACATTCCAGCTACTATCAGGACCGCGTTAACGGGCTTAATTTGTCCATCTAGTTCAGCAAGCAACTGCTTTTCAGTCAATTTCCCAAAGCTGTCATGCTCAGGAACCGAATAGTTTCGCCATTTGAAATTGCTGGCACCATTTAGCAGATTAACCAAACGGTAGTAATCTTCGTTATACGACCAGGCGTGAGAGATAAATAGGTCGTATGTCTTAAGTGGCGGCATAGGGCATTCCCTTGATCGAGATATAAGGTAGATAAACTATATCTGTACATATAAAGGCGCGAAAACAGATTTGTCAAGTGGCTAATACGGTAATTTAAAACTCGGAACACAACACGACTATCGACGATATGAGTGCAGCAGTCATAGCTCTACATGAAAATTTTGAGGCGTGAACCGGAAACCCGCCCGCGGTCGCCCCCTGTCCGTCAAACGGACGTTTGACGGACAAACAGAAATGGCTGATTTCCCCGTGACCTGACCGAAAACCCGCCCTTCCGTATCCGGCCCCCAACCGGCCCCTTAGCGGTCAGCACTGCCGCCGTCCGGACACCGACGTTGGCACCACACTTCGCCGACCACCGCGTCCCGCAACAAGGCCGGCGGCAAGCCACACCTGCGGCCCCCCCCATTAGGCCACGCACACAATCATCCTCGGCGTTTCCATCGGGATGGGCTTTGTTTGGCGTGCAGGCAGGCGAAAACCTCGACGGTGTCGGTACGGATGCGGAAGAATAAGGCGTAGGGAAAACGGGGGAGCAACGCCCGGCGGATATCCCGTCGCACGACGGGGTAAAGGCGTGGATTGTCGGCCAATTGCCGGGCGGCTGTCATAAACGCCTGCATGAAACGCAGGCCCAGGCCGGGGACCTCACCATCGTACCAGTCCCGCGCAGCCGCGAGGTCCGCTTCGGCCAGCGCCGTCAGGACAACCCGCATTACCGATAATGCGCCGTCAGGTCGTTGAAAACCGCCAACGCATCGCGGGCCTGTTTGGCGTCGTCATCCAGGGTCGCGTAACGGTGGTCGAGTTCGGTGGCCTGTTCTGGGGTCAGGGGGATGTGCTTGGCCTCGATGCTGTCCCAAAGCTCGCCGATCAGGTCGAGTTTTTCGGCGGGGGTCAGGTGGGCGTAGGCGGGTGCAGGCATGGTGTCAGTCTCCCCGGCGGTTGGAGGGCCTGACATTCTGACCCGCAACAAGGCCGGCGGCAAGCCATGCCTGCCGCCGGCCCCCCCCTCAATGATGCCCGGCCGCCATCGGCTTGCCCTGGCCGTCGGGCAGGACGATCTGCACATTCTGCATCATGCCCTGGTCTTCATGGTCCAGGATGTGGCAGTGCAGAACAAATTCACCGATATAGCGGGCATAGCGGGTGCGGATGGTGATCACGGCGTTGGGGTCGGTGATCAGCGTATCCTTCCAGGTGCCCTTCATGCCGGCATAGATGCCGTCGGTCCATTC
>JAIXTS010000033.1 GCA_027483805.1 Azospirillum sp.
ATCAGGCCCATCTGGACGGCGGCCAGCGGGTTTTCCAGGTCGCGATCCCCGCTGTAACGCTTGTCGCCCAGCCAGGTATCTTCCTTGCCCCAATAGATATCCTCTTCCGGCTCCCACACATCGGCGCGGCCGCCGCCAAAGCCGAAGGTCTTGAAGCCCATGGATTCCAGGGCGACATTGCCGGCCAGGATCATCAGATCGGCCCAGGAAATGGCCTTGCCGTACTTCTGCTTGATGGGCCAGAGCAGGCGGCGCGCCTTGTCCAGGTTGCCATTGTCGGGCCAGGAATTCAGCGGCGCAAAACGCTGCGTGCCCGAACCCGCCCCGCCGCGACCATCCGACGTGCGGTAGGTGCCGGCGCTGTGCCAGGCCATGCGGATGAAGAACGGGCCGTAATGGCCGTAATCGGCGGGCCACCAATCCTGGCTGTCAGTCATCAGCGCCGTCAGATCGGCCTTCAGCGCCGCATAATCCAGGCCCTTGAACGCCTCGGCATAGCTGAACCGGCCGCCGAACGGATCGGACAGGGCCGTGTTCTGGTGCAGGATCTTCAGGTTCAGCTGGTTGGGCCACCAGTCACGGTTGGAACGGCCGCCAAAGGTAGCATTGGGACGAATCCCATGCAGCACGGGGCACTTGGCGCCACTCCCGGAATTATTCCCGTCCATTCTTATCTCCTGTCATGGATCGATTACGGCGTTGGGGACGCGAATGGGTTTGCCGCGCACAAGCGGCATCGCGCCCGTCAGGACGTCAGACTTCGGTATCTCTGGCCAAAACGACCGGCCCCGGCATTTCCCGCCGGACCGGCACACAAGCCCCCCCGGCCGTTCCGGTGACCCGGAACCCGCGATCCATCGGATTGATGTGACGCGACGCGGTTGGGACATAGGGGCTCCTCATCCTCGCGGGATAAGACTTAGCAAACTTATGTGATAAGATTAAGTCGGATTTTCTGATTGCGCTAATAAGGCTGACTTATGACAAACTTGACGTTGAAGCAGTTGCGCTATTTCGATGCGTTGGCGCGGCTGGGCCATTTCGGGCGGGCGGCGGATGATTGCGCCATCTCGCAACCGGCCCTGTCGATGCAGATCAAGGAGCTGGAGGAAGGGCTGGGCGCGCCGCTGTTTGAGCGGGGCCCGCGCCAGATCTGGCTGACCGGGTTCGGGGAGGAATTCGCGGCCCGCGTGCGCGCCATCCTGCGCTCTGTGGATGAGCTGGGTGACCTGGCCCGCGCCGCGCGCAACCAGCTGGCCGGGCGGCTGCGCATCGGGGTGATCCCCACGGTCGCCCCCTATCTGCTGCCGGCCATCATCGGCGACCTGACGCGGATGAATGCCGACCTGGATATTCATGTCCGCGAAACGGTGACGCCGAAGCTGCTGCATGAACTGCTGGAGGGACGGCTGGACACGGCCGTGGTGGCCCTGCCCGTGTCGGAGCCGTCGTTGACCGAAGTGGCGTTGTTTGAGGAGAATTTTGTGCTGGTCCGACCGGCGGAGGAGGAGGGAAAGCCCGTCCCCAGCCCCGAGGCGCTGCGCGAAATGCGCTTGCTGCTGCTGGAGGAGGGGCATTGTTTCCGCGATCAGGCCCTATCCTTCTGCAACATGAACAGCGCTTTGCCGCGCGAATTGCTGGACGGGTCGTCGCTGTCCACCCTGGTACAGATGGTGGGGGCCGGTATCGGCGTCACCCTGATCCCGGAAATGGCGGTGGCGGTGGAAACCCGCTCCGCCGCCGTCTCCATCGCCCGGTTCAAGGACCCGGAACCCTCGCGCACCATCGGCATGGTCTGGCGTAAATCCAGCCCGCTCTCCAAGCAACTCCTCGACATCGCCGATCTGGTCCGCCGGTCGGGCGAAGCGCAGCGGGGGGTGCGCTGACCCCTTATAGCAAGAGCCATTGTTAGTGACTCTTAGTAATGCTTGTTCCCGCAAGCGCCGGGCGCCCACATCCGTGGGCTTGGCTTGCGCGCACATGGGTGCGCGGGCCGGCGGTCGCCGGCCTCCAAGGGTCATTGTCAATGACCCTTGGTATCAGCCCGCAAACCGGTTCAGGTTCGCGCGCAGCCGCTGGATATTGTCGCGCAGTTCCCTGATCTCCTCCAACCCCATGCCCACGGCCTGGGTCAGGTGCTCGAAAAAATCGACCGTCTGGTCCTTCAGGCCGCGGCCGCCGTCGGTCAGGCGGATCAGCACCTGGCGTTCATCCGCGGGGTTGCGTTCGCGCCGCACATGGCCCGCCGCCTCCAGCCGCTTCAGCAGCGGGGTCAGGGTGCTGCTTTCCAGGAACAGCTGTTCGCCGATCTGGCCCACGGTCTGCCCGTCCTTCTCCCACAGCAGCACCATGACCAGGTACTGCGGATAGGTCAGGCCCAGCCGGTCCAGCAGCGGCTTATAAACACGCGTGAAGGCGTGGCTGGTGGAATAGAGCGAGAAGCAGATAAAATCACCCAGTTTCAGGGCGGGGGCGTCGGACATGGCGGCACCTGTGGGGCGTTGAACAGGGATGGCCCTTGATATTGCATCGTACACGATATGATCGCATGGATAATTCAAACATACCCGGCATCGAAATTTCGGCCATGGCAATGATGGCAGCATCAACCAACAGAACGCATCACTCAGCAGGGCCAAAGTTCAGGTGATGCTGGAAATGTCCCACGGGCGTCGGAGACGTGATGATCCCCAAGGTCATCTGGCCTTTCTGGGACCCGAACAGCCACATTTTTGCCGTCAGCGAACGGCCCGCCCGTGGAATCGTTTGTTGGATGCTGTCGATCTCCTGCACCTGGTCGCGTACTCGGAACGCAGCCAGAATAGGGGCAAAGGCAGCCTGAAGAACCGCTTCGTCTGCCTCTTGGACCTGAATGACACAGTTGCGCCGTTCATCCTCAAAAACAAACATCTTGGCATTCGTATTGTTGGCGATGACTATTCGGAAATTCTTAACGACGCTCGCCTTCTCCGGCATCAGGTGGGGAACCAGCGCCTGAGCCGCCCTCATTGTATAGCGGCTTTCATCCAGGCCGCCCGCCTGACCCATCTGCGGCTCGATACACAGCTTCTAGAAAGCTTCCATAACGTCTGCGGGACGTGGATCGGCCGCGTGGGCCGGCATGGTCGCCAGGAGTAAAGCGATCCCGACCATGCGTGCGGCTCCCATGTTCTATCCCCTCCGAACAGAGTTCCTTTTAAGCCTCAGGACGCAGGATACCTAGCATCGAGCGTTTGATCTATATAGTCGATCTACTATCGGGAATTGCAGCCCGCCCCCGGAGGAGGGGCGGACCGGATCAGGCGTCCACCATCTCCGCCGCTTTTTCCAGATCGACGCTGACCAGCTGGCTGACCCCGCGTTCCATCATGGTGACGCCGAACAGGCGATGCATGCGGGCCATGGTCAGGCGATGGTGGGTGACAATCAGGAAGCGCGTGGCGCCGCTGGCCGCCATTTCCTCCACCATGTCGCAGAAACGGCCGACATTGGCCTCGTCCAGCGGCGCATCCACCTCGTCCAGCACGCAGATGGGGGCGGGATTGCACAGGAACACCGCAAACAGCAGCGACAGGGCCGTCAGCGCCTGTTCCCCACCCGACAGCAGCGACAGGACCTGAAGCTTCTTGCCGGGCGGGCTGGCATAAATCTCCAGTCCTGCATCCAGCGGATCATCTGACTCCGTCAGTTTTAGATGCGCCGCACCGCCGCCGAACAGCTTGGTGAACAGGCGTTGGAAATGGCCGTCCACCAGCTCGAAACTGGCCAGCAGCTTCTCGCGTGCCTCGCGGTTGATGGCGCCGATGCCCTGACGCAGGCGGGCGATGGCGGCGGTCAGATCGTCGCGCTCACCGGTCAGCTTGGCGGTCTCCGCCTCCATCTCCGCCAGTTCGACCTCTGCCCGCAGATTGACGGGGCCGATACGCTCCCGATCCTCCACCAGGCGCGACAGGCGCTGGTCCAGCTGGGATGGCGGCGGCATCTCGTCGTCCGGGTCGATGCCGGCGGCGGCCAGCACCTCACCCGGCTCACAATCCAGTTTCTCGCGGATACGCTCCACCAGCCCGGCCAGCGCATTCAGCGACTGGGCCACGGCAGCTTCGGCGTGGGCGCGGGCCTCACGCGCGTCGGCTAGGCCGGATTCAGCCCTGCGCACGGTCTGGTCTGCCTGGGATTGGGCGGTTTCCGCCGCGGCCAGGGCGTCGCCCGTCTGGCGGCGGCGGCGTTCGGCGGTGGCGATATGGCCGCGCAGCGTCTCGCGTTCCGCCGCGATCTCCAGGGGCCGTTCGGTCAGGGCCTCCAGTTCCGCCCGCCCTTCCTCGGCCCGTTCCGTCAGTTCCGACAGGCGGCTGGCCGCCCCTTCGACACGGGCTTTCCAGGAGGCTTCGTCGGCTTCCAGGCTGGACAGGCGGCGGCGTCGCTGTTCGGCGTCGCGCTTTACCCGGTCAACGGCGGCTTGTGCGCCCGACAGGTGCCCCCGCTGTTCGGCCAGCAGGCCACGCGCATCGGCCAGCGCCATGCGCGACACGGTGGGGTCGGGAAGATCGTCCAGTGCCGTCTGCGATTCCGACACAAGACGCGCGGCCTCGGCCTTGTCGGCTGTCAGGACCTCCAGTGACTGGGCCATGGCCTCGCGCCTCGACCGCGCGGCGGCGGCGTCGCTGACCAACCTGGATTGGGCGCTGCGGGCCTGATCAACGGCGGTGAAGGCGTGGCGCACGGCCTCGCGCGCCTGCCGGTCACCGGCCTGGGCTGCCTCCTGCGCGCGGCGTGCGGTCAGGATGGCCGCGTCGGCGGTGGCGCTGGCCTCGGAATGGGCATGGCGGGCAGCGGACAGGTCGACATCGGCGCGGTTCAGTTCCGCCTCAATCTCCGCCAGACGGTTGCGCTGGGTCAGGCGGATAGCCGCGGCCGTGGGGGCGCCCGGCGTGGTGGTCAACCCGTCCCAGCGCCAGGCCCCGCCATCACGGCTGACCAGGATCTGGCCTGGTAACAGGGTGGGGGCCAGCCGCCGGGCGGTCGCGGCATCGGGTACCAGCCCGATATGCGACAGGCAGCGCGCCATCTCCGCCGGGGCCTTCACCTGGGCCGACAGCGGCGCCACCCCCGCCGGTAAAGGCTGGGTGGCGTCCAGCGGCGGCAGGGTGCGCCAATGCCGGGCCGCCGCCTCATCCAGGGGGGCCGTCAGATCGTCACCCAATGCTGCGGCCAGCGCCTGTTCATAGCCGGCGGCCACCGTCACCGCGTCGATCAGCGGCGGGAACAGGTCTTCCTCTTCAAGGTTCAGCAGCGCCCGCAACCCGTCGCGTTCGGCGCGCAGCTGCGTATCGCGGGCCTCTGCCTGCGACAGCTTGCTGCGGGCATCGGCGATGGTCGCCTGTCCGTCGCTGCGCGCCTGTTCCAGCGCGCCGTCGGCCGCCTGCTTGGCCAGGTCCGCCTGTTCGGCGGCGTCGCGCGCCAGGTCCAGCCGTTCCTCAGCCAGGGCCAACGCCTCGGCAGCCGCCTCCAGGGCGGCATCGTCGCCGATTTGTGCGTCCAGTGCGCCCAGTTGGGCGGCCTGTTCCGACAGGCGCCTTTCCAGCGTGGACAGGCGTGCCTGGGCGTCGCGCAGCCGGCTGCCGGCGGCGTTGCGGGCCGCTTCCTCGGCGGCGGATTGTTCCAGGGCGCGGGACAGGTCGCGTTCGGCCGCCTCCACCGCGTCGCGGGCGGTCAGCAGCGCTTCCTCCGCCGCTTCCAGTTCCATCGCCTCCTCACCCTGCGCGTCCAGCAGGCTGGCCCGTTCCTCCGCCAGACGCGCTGCGGCGCTGTCGGCATCGGCGGCCAGCGCGCGTTCGCGGGCAAGGTCGGTGGCCAGTTGGGCCAGCCGGCGCTGCATGGCGCCATGGGCCTCCTTGACGCGGGCCTCCTCGGCGTCCAGCTGTTCGCGCGCGACCATCAGGCGCTGCAACGCGGCACCGGCGGCGGCATCTTCCTGCCGCAGGGGGGGCAGGGCCTCTGCCGCCTGATCGCGGGCGGTCATGCTGCTGCTGACGGCCAGCATCTGGTCGCGCACAGCATGGTCGGCGGCGGCATGGCCGTCGCGGGCGCGGTCCAGCAGACGGTTCGCCTCCCCCCAGCGCTGATGCAGCAGCTGCGCTTCGGCCCGACGGATATGGTCCTGCACCTGCCGGTACCGCTGGGCTTGCCGTGCCTGTTTGCGCAGACCCTGCAACTGCCCGTCCATGGCGGCCAGCACATCCTCCAGCCGCGTCAGGTTGGTTTCCGCCGCGCGCAGGCGCAGTTCCGCCTCATGCCGCCTGGCATGCAGGCCGCTGATGCCCGCCGCTTCCTCCAGCAGTTGCCGCCGATCGCCCGGCTTGGCATTGATCAGGGCGCCAACGCGGCCCTGGCTGACCATGGAGGGGCTGTTGGCGCCCGATGAATGATCGGCGAACAGGATCTGCACATCACGGGCACGCACCAGCTTGCCATTGATGCGGTAATCGGACCCCGACCCGCGCTCCAGCCGGCGGGTGATCTCCAGCTCTTCCGCCTCGGTAAAGGGCGGGGGGGCGGTGCGGGCATTATTGCCCAGCACCATCGTCACCTCGCAGATATTGCGGGCGGGCCGGGTCGCGGTGCCGCCGAAGATGACGTCATCCATATCCTCCCCGCGCATGCGCTTGGCCGAGGTCTCGCCCATGGCCCAGCGCAAGGCTTCCAGCAGGTTGGACTTGCCGCAGCCATTGGGGCCGACAACACCCGTCATCCCCGGCTCGATCAGCAGCTCTGTCTGATCGACGAAGGATTTGAAGCCGGAAAGACGGAGTTTCGTGAATTGCACGGGGCAGGCTCAATGGCCGGATATGGTGGGGGGAATGACAAAGGGGTGGCGCTTATGCACCACCCCTGCCGTACCTGTCGATGACTGAATTTACGACGCCTTGCGCTTGGCCCCGGCCTTGACCACGGCGTCGGTCAACTGGTCCAGATAGGCGCCGGCGATGACATATTCGCCATTCACGATGAAGGTCGGCGTGGAATTGACCTGATGTTCCTGCTGGGCCGTGTACTGGCTTTTGATGATAAAATCTTCCAGCGGCTTGGTTGCCATGCAGGCATCGAACTGGGCCTGCGACACGCCCGCCAGCTTGCCGATATTGGCCAGATTGGCCAGGAAGTTCTGGTTCAGCCAGGTGGCCTGGCTGTTGAAGATGGCGGTCTTCAGCGCCTGGGTCTTGGCCCCGCCGGCGCAGCGCATCAGCATATGGGCGCGCAGACCCGGCCCGTTCAGCGGGTAGTCGCGGAAGATAAATTTCACTTCGCCCGTATCGATGAATTCCTTCTTGAAGGTCGGGAACATCTCCTTCTCGAACTGCGCGCAGTGCGAGCAGGCGAGCGAGGCATATTCGACCACCGTCACCTTGGCGTTCGGGTTGCCATAGACGATGTCCGCCGTGGCGGCCTTCACATCAATGACGGGGGCGGCCTGACCCAGCGCGGGCAGGGCAGGCGCCAGGGACAGGGCGGCACCGGCGGCCAGAAGGTGGCGACGGGAAAAGTCAGAACCGCTCACGGATGTGATCTCCACCAGGGGAATGTTTGTGCCGACGATAGGGGATGATGATGGCGGCGGCAAGGCGGTTGCGAGGATGGAGATGCTATCATAAACTGATAGCATGATCGCACGACAAGCCCGGACCTTGGCCGCTGTTTTCAAGGAGCCTTCCGCCGTCAACATTGAATGGGCGGCGATAGAGTCGCTTTTGATGGCCGTCGGATGCCGGGTTGTTGAGGGCGACGGGTCGCAGGTCCGGTTTGAACGGGATGGTGTCGTCGCCATTTTTCACCGCCCGCATCCTGGCAAAGAGGCAAAGCGGTACCAGGTCCGCGATGCGCGGGCCTATCTGACACGCTTGGGAGTCAAACCATGAATCGGCTTGTCTATAAGGGCTTCGTTGCGCGGGTGGAGTTTGATGCCGAGGATGGGTTGTTCGTCGGGCATCTGGCGGGGATCAACGACGTCGTGGGCTTTCATGCCGACACCGTGACGGATCTGGTGAGGGCATTTCACGAGGGTGTTGATGATTACATCGCCACCTGTGAAGCGGTCGGTAAGGCCCCTGAAAAGCCCTATTCTGGCCGCCTGATGCTGCGGGTCGCCCCGGATACACACGCAGCCGCTGCCTTGGCAGCGCGCGCGGCCGGCAAGAGCCTCAATCAATGGGGTGAGGAGGCATTGCGGCGACAGGCGGAACAGGAGTTGGCTGTCGGCTGACGCCACCTGCCGCTCCCAGCATCCCCTCCATCCGCGCCAGGGCGGTGGCGTTGGCGGTGCGGCTCTCCGCCTCCACCTGACGATACAGCGCCACCAGTTCGCGGCCCCAGTCGGTCAGGGCGGTGCCACCGCCGCCGCTGCCGCCGGTCTGGCCCGTCACGGCGGGCTGGCTGAAGGCGCGGTTGATCTGATCGACCAGAAGCCAGGCCCGGCGGTAGGACATGCCCATCGACCGGCCCGCCGCCGCGATGGAGCCGGTATCGGCGATGGCCTCCAGCAGCCGGATCTTGCCGGGGCCGATCTGGCTGCCATTGGCGAAATCCAGGCGCAGGGTCAGGCGGGTCATGGGCGTATCCGGTTGGGGCAATAAAGAAGGGGCGGCCGTTTACGACCGCCCCCACACTTGTGCTGCAACAACCTGTTCGTCAATGCCCGCCGCTGCTGGCCGCCTTGGCCTTGCGGCGCTTGGCGGCGATCAGGTTCAGGCTTTCCACGCCGATCGAGAAGGCGATGGCGAAGTAGAGATAGGCCTTGGGGATGTGGAAATGCAGCCCATCGGCAATCAGCGCCACCCCAACCAGGATCAGGAAGGCCAGCGCCAGCATCTTCACTGTCGGGTGGTCCTGCACGAACTTCGATGTCGGGCCGGCCGCGAACAGCATGACGGCGACCGCGATGATCACGGCTGTGACCATGACCGACAGGTCAGTGGCCATGCCGACGGCGGTGATGACGCTGTCCAGTGAGAAGACGATGTCCAGCACCATGATCTGGGCGATGACCCCACCGAACGTGGCGACCGCACGGGAGCTTCCCTCCTCCTCGTGCTGGCCTTCCATCGTATGGTGGATTTCCTGCGTGCCCTTCCACAGCAAGAACAGGCCGCCGCCCAGCAGGATCAGGTCGCGGGCCGAAATGGCCAGGTCGAAGACCGTGAAAAGCGGCTCGGTCAGCGATACGATCCAGGCGATGGAGGCCAAAAGTCCCAGACGCATGATCAGCGCCAGTGCCAGACCCACCTGCCGTGCCTTGGCGCGCTGCGCCTCTGGCAGGCGGTTCGCCATGATCGAAATGAAGATGATGTTGTCGATGCCCAGCACAATCTCTAGCGCCGTCAGGGTCGCCAGACTGGCCCAGGCATTTGGGTCATAAATCCACTCGAACATTATCTACCCCTGCCCCCAGAAAACGACTTGTTAAGGATAGCACCAGAGAGGGGGGCTTTTGCTGCCGCCCAATAAATGAGTAGTGGACCTTGCGGGCGGCCCCCATCAGGCATAGCGTGGCGCCCAATCCATGCCTATGAGGGAAAACCAAGCCCATGCGCCGTCTGGTCCGCTCGCTGCTGCTCTCCTGCCTGGTCCTGCTGCCCCTGATCAGCCCTGTCAACGCCTTGGCGGAGACTGTGTTCCGGCGCGGCATCGGGTCCGCCCCCGGCAGCATCGATCCGGGCAAGGCCGACCTGCACCCCGAATCCATCGTCATCTATGATCTCTATGAAGGGTTGTTGACGCCGGGGCCGGACGGCAAGCCCATTGCCGGGGCCGCCGCCAGCTGGGAGGTCAGTCCCGACGGCAGGACCTACACATTCAGCCTGCGTCCCGACGGGCGCTGGTCTGACGGATCGAAAGTGACGGCCAAGGATTTTGTCCATGCCTGGCGCCGTCTGGCCACCCCGCAGCAGGCGTCGCCCTATGCGTACTATGTCTGGCCCATCGTCAATGGCAAGGAGGTGACAGCCGGCACCAAGCCGCCAACCGAACTGGGGGTTGAGGCGGTGGGTGACCTGATGTTCCGCGTCAAGCTGACCGAACCCGCCGCCTATTTCCTGGGGCAGGTGGCACACCAGTCCATGTCGCCGGTGAAGGAGGGGGCGACACCGGGCCAGGTGGGCAACGGCGCCTACAAGCTGGCGGAGATGGTGCCACAGACACATCTGAAGCTGGTGAAGAACCCCTATTTCCGCGACGCGGCCAATGTGAAGATCGACACCGTCATGCATATCGTGACGGAGAATGTGGATACTGAGTTGAAGCGCTACCGCGCCGGGGAACTGGATGTCACCTACACGCTGCCCGTCACGGCGGTGACCTGGGCGCGTCAGGAGGCGGCGGCGGAATATATGCCCACGCCCACCTATTCCACCTTCTTCATGGCCTTCAACCTGAAGCATGAGCCATGGAAATCATCCCCGAAGCTGCGCGCCGCCCTGTCGATGGCCATCGACCGCGAGGTGATCGTGGACAAGGTGCTGCAAGGTGACCTGCGCGCCGCCTACAGCTTCACGCCGCCCGGCAAGGTCGCCGGATATGAACCGCCCCGCCCGTCCTGGGCAGCACAGCCGCAGATCGCCCGCGATGCGCTGGCCAAAAGGCTGTTGATGGAGGCCGGGTACGGGCCGGGGGGCAAGCCGCTGCCCCCGGTGGAAATCCTGCTGACCCAGAGCGAGAACAATAAGCGGACCATGGTGGCGGTGGCCGCCATGTGGAAGCAGAAGCTGGGCGTGGAAACCGTGATGAACAATCAGGAATTCCGCGTCGTTTCCTCCATCGGCAATCAGAAGACCTACAAGGACGTCCTGTTCTATGGCTGGATCGGTGACTTTGCCGACCCGATCAATTTCCTGAAGCTGCTGCGCAGCGATGTGGACCAGCAGAATTACCCCGCCTATATGAACCCGGCCTATGATGCGCTGCTGGACAAGGCCAATGCCAGCCTGGACCCGGCCGACCGCATCGCCCTGCTGGGCAAAGCGGAGGCGATCATGCTGGAAGATAATGCAGTCATTCCGATCTTCCACAATACCCGCCGCCGCCTGGTCAATCCGCGTGTCACCGGCTGGACCAAGGCACCGCTGGACCAGAACCCGACCCGGTTCCTGAATATCAAGGAGTAAGGGGGCCGTCGGCCCCTATAGCCCCAGCACATCATCCATCGAATAAAGCCCCGGCGCCTTGCCGGCGGCCCAGAGGGCGGCGCGGACCGCACCACGGGCGAAGATGGCGCGGCTGCCGGCCTTGTGGGACAGTTCCAGCCGTTCGGCCTCCGTCGCGAAGATGACGGTGTGGTCACCCACCACGTCGCCGCCGCGCAGCGTGGCGAAGCCGATATCGCCCACGGTGCGGGCGCCCGTGTGACCGTCGCGCACGGCATCCTTCACATCGGCGAGGTCGACGCCCCGCCCGGATGCGGCGGCATGGCCCAGGGCCAGGGCGGTGCCGCT
This sequence comes from Azospirillum sp., assembly GCA_027483805.1. Taxonomy (GTDB): domain Bacteria; phylum Pseudomonadota; class Alphaproteobacteria; order Azospirillales; family Azospirillaceae; genus Niveispirillum. Next base: position 11,481 of record JAIXTS010000033.1, read on the forward strand.
GGGCGCATCCACCTTGTGCCGGTGGTGCATCTCCACAATCTCGATATCCCAATCATGGCCCAGCGTGGCGGCCACCTTGCGCACCAGCCCGGCCAGCAGGGTGACGCCCAGGCTGAAATTGGCGGCCACCACCAGGGGAGCCTTGGCGGCAGCCTCGGCCAGCCTGGCATGGTCATCAGGGGACAGGCCCGTGGTGCCCACAATCAGGGCGGTTCCATGCTGGGCTGCCAGCGCCGCATGGGACACCGTGGCGGCGGGTGCTGTAAAATCGATGACGGCGTCGCTGTTGGCAAACAGGGCGGCGGGGTCGTCGGTGATGGAAACGCCGATCGGATCGGCCCCGATCAGGGTGCCCAGGTCGCGGCCAATGGCGGCGGAACCCGGCCGTTCTGTAGCGCCCGACAGGGTGGCGGCTTTGTTCGCCAGAACCTCACGGATCAGCATCTGACCCATGCGGCCGCTGCCGCCCACGATCCCGATACGCATCGATATCCCCTGTTGCGCTGACGAATGGGCAGAACGGATAGCATGCCGGGCGTCCGGGATCAGCCCCCGGAAAGGCAATCCACCAGTGAGCGCAGGTTGAAGCGCATCAACTGTCCGTAAAGGTCCGGCCCGTCGGGAATGTAGGCCCCTTCCGGGTCCAGGACACCGGTGCGGGCCGGCGTTCCCTGGGCCAGGGTGCGGACCAGGGCAGGTTCGAATTGCGGTTCGGCGAAGATGCAGACGGCGCCGGCCTGATTGATCCGCTCACGCAGGGCCGACAGGCGCGCCGCCCCTGGCGGCTGGTCCGGGGAAACGGTGATGGCCCCGGCTGCGGTCAGGCCATACCGGTCCTCCAGATAATGATAGGCATCATGGAAAACGATGAAGGGCCGGTCCTTCAGCGGCGCCAGGGCCGCGCGCATCTCTGCGTCCAGCGCATCCAGTGCCTGTTTCTGGCGGGCTGCGTTGGCCTGATAGGTGGCGGCCCGCGCCGGGTCCAGCGCCGACAGGCGGGCGGTGACCAGATCGGTGATCACCTTGGCATTCTGCGGGTCCAGCCAGACATGGCCGTCGCTGCCCAGGTCGGTGTCGGGCCGATCCTCATGCGTATGGTCATGGTCGTGCGTGTCCCAGGCCCCGCCCTTGCGTACCGGCAGCAGGCGGACGGATGGTTCCTTGACCAGGGTCAGGACCTGCGCATCCTTGGCCAGCGTGGCCAGCGGCTTCTCCATGAAGGTTTCGACCGGCGCCCCGGCCCAGACCACCAGTTCCGCCCCCGACAGGGCCTTGGCATCCGAGGGGCGCAGGGCGAAGGCGTGCGGATTGGCGGCCCCGCGCACCAGCAGGTACGGCTCACCCACGCCCTGCATCACCCCGGACACCAGCGAATGCAACGGCTTCACCGTCACCACCACGTTCGGCGGCGCGGCGGCAAGGGCCGGCAGCGCGATGAGGCCGGCTATCAAGGTGGAAAGGGACAGGGCGCGAAACATGGACAGGAACCTGATACCAAGGGGCAGACCTGCAGATGTGTTATATTGTAACGTTTGTCAAGGCGGCGGCCATGGCGTAAACCCTGCGACAGGCGCAGGGCAGCCCAGCCAGCATGCGCCGCAGGAGCCCGAGCCTTGACTGTCCCCCCGTTACTGGAAGCCCGGAATATCAGTCTGACACGCGGGGATCGCACCGTGTTGGACAATGTGTCCCTGTCCGTCGGGCGGGGGGAGATCGTCACGCTGATCGGGCCGAACGGGGCTGGCAAGACCAGTCTGGTGAAACTGTGCCTGGGTCTGGTCAAGCCCGACAAGGGCCTGGTGATCCAGGCGCCGGGCCTGAATATCGGTTACATGCCGCAGCGCCTGGCGGTCGATGTCACGCTGCCCATGCCGGTCGCGCGCTTCCTGTCGCTCTGGTCACGGTCCACGCGGGCCGAAATGCTGTCCGTGCTGGGTGAGGTGGGGGTGGAGCATGCCATCGACCGGGCCATCCAGACCCTGTCGGGCGGGGAGTTGCAGCGGGTGCTGCTGGCCCGCGCGCTGCTGCGCAAGCCCGACCTGCTGGTCCTGGACGAACCGGTGCAGGCCGTGGATGTGCATGGGCAGATCGAACTGTTCGAACTGATCGGTACCATCCGCAACCGGCGCGGTTGTGGTGTGCTGCTGGTCAGCCACGACCTGCATCTGGTGATGGCGCGCACCGATACCGTGATCTGTCTGAACCGGCATGTCTGCTGTCATGGCAAACCGGAAGATGTGTCGCGCCATCCCGAATATGTTGCCCTGTTCGGACGGCATGCCGACGCGCTGGCCATCTATCACCACAGCCACGACCATTCCCACGCCGATGATGGTTGTGTGGTTCCGGCGGGGCAGGAACATACCGGACATGGCGACCATCATGGCTGCGGCCATGACCATCACCATCATCACGGCCATGATCATGGGCACGGGGGGCACCGCCATGGATGATTTCCTGCTGCGCGGCTTGCTGGCCGGCATCGGGCTGGCGCTGGTCACAGGCCCGCTGGGCTGCGTCATCGTCTGGCGGCGCATGGCCTATTTCGGCGATACGCTGTCGCATTCAGCCCTGCTGGGCGTGGCCCTGGGCTTCCTGACGGGCATCGGCACCCAGACGGGGATCGTGCTGGTCTGCCTAGCCATCGCCCTGGCGCTGACCTTGCTGCAGGAACAGCGCCGCCTGGGCAGCGATACGCTGTTGGGCATCATCTCGCATTCTACGCTCAGCCTGGGCATGATCGCGCTGGCCGTGCTGGGGTCGGTGCGGGTGGACCTGCTATCCTATCTGTTCGGCGATATCTTGGCTGTGGGTGATGCCGACCTTTATGCCATCTGGGGTGGGGGCGCGCTGGTCCTGGCACTTCTGGCCTGGATCTGGCGGCCCCTGCTGGCCCTGACGGTGGATGAGGATCTGGCGCGGGTGGAAGGGGTACCGGTACGGCGCGTGCGCCTGGGCTTCACCTTGATGATCGCCATCATCATCGCGCTGGCCATGAAGATTGTGGGCATCCTGCTGGTCACCGCCCTGCTGATCATCCCCGCCGCCGCCGCCCGCCGCTTTGCCAAGGGGCCGGAGGGCATGGCCGTGATGTCGGCCCTGATCGGGGTGGGCGCGGTCGTGGCGGGATTGGGTGCTTCGCTCCAGGTCGATGTGCCGACCGGCCCCGCCATCGTGGCCGCCGCCGCCGCCCTGTTCCTGGTCAGCCAGGCGGTGCCGGCGCGGGGGTAAGCATGCGGGATGTTTCCCCCGGTCTCCCGGAGAGTTCGCCCGGTTTCGTGCCAGGATGGAGGAGCAGGTCAATCACGGCCATGCCGGGCAGATTGCCGTCGTATCACCCTGCATCGGGGCGGCGACCATGCATGAGGCATGGTTCCAGCATCGGGGCAGCGGCCAGGTATGGCGCCTCGTCTGGCCTGATCCGCCCTTTACCGGTGTTTTCGAAAGGGTTCCAGGCAACGCTGGGAAGTGACCTTCTCCACAAAGAGAAACCCCCGCCGCCCAGGCAGGGGCGACGGGGGCAGGCACTCTGGAGAGAGGAACTAAACTTAACGGGATGCCGCCCCCGGCTCCGGTCCTGCCATTGAAGGGGCGGGCAGGCGGAACCGGAAGACCGAGGGCGGGCTTCCCAGCTATCGCGATGCCGATGGTGGATGGGGCGTCCAGGGCCATCGACAGTAGCCGGTGCTTTGGGGTGGGATGGGGCACCGGCCTGCGATATTGCTTTTACGTCACACCCAAACAAATCCTGTCGCCGCTGCTCAAAAATTTTTCTGACGGATGGGCGATGGTTCCGTAAGGCCCGCGACAGGGATCTGCGCCATGGCCCGTGGAAGGGGCATGCTGGCGACGAAGCGGCTTCCGTCACCGCTGGACCTGCCGGGGCGTGACGCCCGGTGGCCCGGCAGGTCCGGACGGGATCGACATAAGGATACGCAGGTGACCGTGACCGGTATGGCTCTTGCGGAACCCATGGTGGATGATGACACCCTGTTGGCCCTTATCGCCGATGGGGATCGGGGGGCGTTTGCGCTGCTGGCCACACGCCACAGCGCCCGCGCCCTGTCCGTGGCTCAACGCGTCCTGAACAACGCGGCGGAAGCGGACGAGGTGGTGCAGGAGGCCTGGGTCAAGGTCTGGACCAAGGCCGGTCAGTGGCAGGCGGGCGGCTCCGCGCGCTTTTCCACCTGGCTGCACCGTGTTGTCGTCAACCTGTGCATCGACCGTCGTCGTAAACAGGGGTTCGAGGCGTTGGAAGACGCCCCGGAAGTTCCCGATCCGGCGCCGGCGGCCGGTACGCTGATCGCGCGGCGGCAGATGTCGGAAACCATCGCGGCGGCTCTGGCCGAGCTGCCGGAACGGCAAAGGGTGGCCGTCTCCCTTTGCTATTACGAGGAAATGAGTGCCGCCGAGGCCGGGCGGATGCTGAACCTGTCGGTGCCGGCGGTGGAATCGCTGCTG
>JAIXTS010000225.1 GCA_027483805.1 Azospirillum sp.
AGCGCCGCCAGATCAGCCGCGTCACGGACGATGGTAGGGGAATTGCCGTCGGCCATCAGGAACTGGGCCTTGCCGCTTTCGATCTGACCGGTGATGTCGAGCAGATAACGGCTGTTGAAGCCGATCTCCAGCGACGTACCGTCGTAATCCACCTCAATCTCTTCCGACGCGGAGCCGGCATCGGCGGCGGTGGCCGACAGGGTCAGCACACCCGATTCCAGCGCCAGCTTCACTGCCCGCGACTTTTCGGTGGAAATGGTGGCCACGCGGTCAACGGCACCGGCGAACAGCTTGCTGTCCACCGACAGCAGCTTGCTGTTGCCGGCGGGGATCACGCGCTCATAATCCGGGAACGTGCCGTCGATCAGCTTGCTGATCAAGGTCACATCGCCCAGGGTAAAGCGGATCTTGGTCTCCGACAGGGAGATGTCGACATTGCCAGCCACCTCGTCCAGCAACTTGCGGACCTCCAGCACGGTCTTGCGCGGAATGATCACGCCGGGCAGTCCGTCCGCCCCCTCGGGCAGCGGGGTCTCGACGCGGGCCAGACGGTGGCCGTCGGTCGCCACGGCGCGCAGGGCCGGCACTTCACCCGCCTTGCCCTTGGTGGCATGGATATGGATACCGTTCAGGTAATAGCGGGTTTCCTCGGTGCTGATGGCGAACTTGGTCCGGTCGATCAGACCCTTCAGCACATCGGCTTTCAGCGAGAACTGGTGCGACCAGGTCCCGCGCGTCATTTCCGGGAAATCGGCGACCGGCAGGGTGCCCAGGTTGAACTTGGACCGGCCCGAGCGCAGGGTCAGCACATCACCCGACGCATCCAGCTCCACCTGGCTGCCATCGGGCAGCTTGCGGGCGATGTCATACAGGGTGTGGGCCGGCGCCGTGGCCGAACCGGGACGGACAACCTCCGCCACCACTGTCTCGGAGATTTCCAGGTCCATGTCGGTGGCCAGCAGCGACAGGCTGCCATTGGCCGCGTTCAACAGCACATTGGACAGGACCGGGATGGTGTTGCGCCGTTCGACAACGCTCTGCACATGCCCGAGGGAGCCAAGCAGGGCGGTACGTTCGATGATGATCTTCATCCTGGATCCGGTCGGCTATGGTCCCCGGACGGGGACGTCAACGTTGCTCTATCCCCCGCCTGCCCGGCGGAAGGGGCGCTACCATAGCATAAGAGTACGGACATAACAGGGGTTTGCTGCATGGATTACCCCTTGCCTGATGGACAGGTGCCCCCGCCGCCTGGCCTGCGGCGGGGGCAGGGCCGGCATCAGCCCTTCACCTGCTTCACCCAGGCATCGACCTGTGCTTCCAACACGGTCAGCGGCAGACCACCCGACCCCAGCACGACATCATGGAAGCCCTTGATATCGAACTTGTCGCCAAGGGCCGCCCGCGCCTTGTCGCGCAGGTCCAGGATTTTCAGCTGGCCCAGCTTGTAGGCACAGGCCTGACCGGGCAGCACGATGTAGCGATCGATCTCGATCGTCACCGCCCCCTCGTTCATGCCCGTCGTGTCGCGCATATAGGTGATGGCCTGTTCGCGGGTCCAGCGCTTGGCATGGATACCCGTGTCCACGACCAGCCGCACGGCGCGGAACAGCTCGTCCCTCAGGCGCCCCAGATCGCCATAGGGATCGTTCTCATACATGCCCATTTCCTTGGCCAGCCGCTCCGCGTAGAGCGCCCAGCCCTCGGCATAGGAGGTGAAGGGGTAGACCTTGCGGAAGGTCGGCACATCCTCGATCGTCTGGGCCAGCGCCAGCTGGAAATGATGGCCGGGTGCCGCCTCATGATAGACAAGGGTCGGCAGGCTGAATTTGGGTGACCGCGACTTCTCGCCCAGATTGATGTAGAAGATGCCGGGGCGGGAGCCGTCCAGCGCAGGGGGATTGTAATAACCGCCGGGCGACGTCTCCTCGGCATATTCGGGCACGGCCTGGATATCCAAGGGCTGTTTGGGGAGCGTGTTGAACCAGTCCGGCGCCTTGGCCATGACGGCATCGGTCATGCGCTTCAGGTCGGCCAGTTCCTCGGCATGGCTGTCGCGGCCGGGGGCGTAATGCTGGGCCGGGTCCTTTTCCAGCGCCTGGATACGTTCGCTCACCGTACCGTCGGCACGGCCCAGGCTTTTCAGCAGGGCATCCATCTCAGCCGTGATGCGGGCCACTTCCGACAGACCGATCTCGTGGATGGCCTCGGGTTCCGTATCGACAGTGGTGTTGGCACGAAGCGCCAGCTTGTAATAGCGCGCACCATCGGGAAGCCGCCAGACACCGGCATCGGACGTCGCCTTGGGCCGGATTTCCTCGCGCATCAGCTTGGCGAGGTTCTGATAGGCGGGATAGACATCCTGTTCCACCGCCTGCGTCGCGGCGGCGATCAGACGGGCACGCTCCGCGTCAGGAACGCCCGCCTTTTCAAGCCGCGTCTTCAAGGTGGTGACCAGCGGATTGTCGGCGACCGGATCCTTGGTGAAACTGTCCAGCACGACCAGACTTTTATCGACGACGAAATCGGGTGGCACGACACCGGCCGCCGCCTGGTTGCGCACCGACTGGCCCAACTGTTCAAACTTGCGCGATACGGCATGCAGGCGGCTGATATAGCGCTCAGCCGATTTGACATCGGTGACCACATGGCCATTGGTCATGAATTGCGGCAGACTGACCGGCGGCGAGAAAAGCTGATCCACCGGGTATAGGCCGCCCCCCGGCACCACCCAGGGAAAATCAAGCTGTGACAGATTGGTAGAATAGAATTCCAGCATCACCTGCTGCGACAGCGCCTGCTGACCGGTCAGGCCCGTGAAGCCCTTGATCTCCGCAATATAGCGGGTCATGTCCTTGCGGGCCTTCTCCAGGTCTTCGGGCCGGATTTCGTCCAGCTTGCCGGAATGGAAATCCAGGAAAGTCCCGTCGATCATGCCCAGCTGGGTCAGGGTTTCCGGGCTGTCCAGCACCTGGAGGATGGTCTGGCGCTCGATGGTCGGGTGGATGGGCAGCGGGCCCCACAGGCCATAGGCCACCGCAAGCGCACCCAAGCCGACAACACCCCCCACGGTGCCCAGCAGGATCTTCTTCAGCTTCACTGTTGTTCCCCTCTCTGTTCGCGCTGCCCGGTCATCCTTGGCCCGCACAGTCCCGGGGGCAAGGCTACATGCACCGATCCGCCCGCGCCAGTGGCTGGCCGCAACAGGCCGGAACCATTCCGGGTTCCGAACAGGGTGCCGGAATTGCCACGCTATTTGCCAAAGGGTGAATGTTCATCGCACTCTGCGCTGCATTGTCATGGAACAGGCGAACGGGTGCGGCATGGGCGTGGCGATGGGTACCATTGATCTGGCAGTCGAGCCGGATTTCCGCCTGGGTCCCTGGCTGGTGCGCCCCTCGCTGGGCATGGCCTGCCGGGACGGGGCGGAGGTGAAGCTGGAACCCCGTGTGCTGCTGACACTGATTGTCCTGGTTCGGGCAGAGGGGCGCCCAGTGTCCCGAACCGAACTGATGCGCACAGCCTGGGGACTGGAGGTCGGTGACGACGCCATCGGCCGCTGCATCGGGCGGCTGCGCGCGGTACTGGCCGTGGATGGCGTGATCGGATTCGAGACGATCCCAAAGATCGGTTACCGGTTGACTGTGGCCACCGGGGGTGCCGCTTCCCCTGCCGTCGAAGCCCATGGCCCCGCGCCCGTGCCGATGCGCCGGCGGCTCTCTGTCTGGCTGTGGCCCAGTATGGCCCTGATCGTGCTGCTTCTGGCCGGCGGCCTGCTGCTTTTAGGCGGCGACAAGGATGCGCCACCCAGGGTGCAGGTAACCCCGGTGACCAGTGATCCGGGCCAGGAAATTCAGCCGGCGCTGAGCCCGGGCGGCGGCCAGATTGCCTATGCCGCCGACCGGGCCGGCCAGGGCTTCGATATCTGGGTGCAATCCCTTGCGGGCGGAACGCCGGTACGCCTGACCGATGATCCCGCCCCGGACCTGTCGCCTGCCTGGTCACCCGACGGTGGCCGTATCGCCTTTATCCGGCTGGACCCGGCCGGCCCTTGCCGCATCCTGGTAAAGCCGGTGCCGTCAGGGCCGGAGCGGCAGGTGGCCGCCTGTACGACATTCCGGGAGGTCAAGCCCGCCTGGCGGGACAATGACCATATGATTTATGCCGACAAGGCGGATAAAACCGCCCCTGCGCGCCTGTGGTCTGTCGCCCTGTCAGGCGTGGAGGCCGGGCAGCCGGTCCCCCTGACAGACCCCCCGGCCGACATCAACGGCGACGGCGATCCGGCCCTGTCGCCGGATGGCAACAGGCTGGCCTTCATGCGGCACCGGGCCATCGGCGTATCGGATGTGATTGTCCGTGATCTCGCCACGAGCCTGGAGCGGCAGGTGACACAGGATGGGCGCAAGATGCATGGCCTGGAATGGTCAGGCGATGGGCGCTGGCTCTATACCACGTCCAGCCGGGCCGGCGATTTTGGTCTCTGGCGGGTGGACCCGGATGGCGAGGCGCCGCAGATGCGGATCGCCCCGGGCCTGAACCAGTTGGGCCGTATCGGCACCGGCGGTGACCGGGTCGCGGTGGAAATGTGGACTAACCGTTCAACCCTGCTGCGCCTGGGCCCCGATGGTCAACAGCAGGCGGTGGTGCCGCCCAGCAACCGCCTGGACTGGGACCCGGATGTCAGCCGCCAGGGTGCCGTGGCATTCGCGTCTGACCGGTCCGGCATGTTTGAAATCTGGGTGGCCGATCCAGGCCAGGCCCCCACCCCCGTCACCCAATTCCAGGGGCCCTTCACCCAGTCACCACGCTGGGCACCCGATGGCAAACGGCTGGCCCTGATCTCCGTCGTGGAAGGGGCGCCTGGCCTGTTCATCCTGGATCGCGGATCGGGACGGCTCCGCCGGGTTGCCGCAGATCCCGGATCGGAAGACCAGGCCCCGGCCTGGTCGCGTGACGGGCAGCGGCTGTATTTCGCCTCCAACCGCCTGGGCGCCTGGCGCATCTGGATCACCCGCCCCCCCTACGATCAGGCCATGCCCATCACGGAGGCGGGTTGGCGTGTCGCCAAGGAAAGTGCGGACGGACGTTGGCTCTACCTGGTGCGCGACGGCGAAAGCGGGCTGTGGCGGCAGCCGGCCGATGGCGGCCTGCCCGAAAAGCTCGCAGACCTGCCCGACGCCTCTGACGATGAAAGCTGGGTGGTGGGACCGGATGGTGTCTATCTGATCGAACGGCCCGGCGATGGTCAGGCCCGCATCCTGCTGCTGCCCGCCGATGGGGGAGAGATGCGGAGGGTCGGTGACCTGCCCGACGCGCTGTATAACTCGTCGCTGGCCCTGGACCCGGACGGGCGGCTGATCATCGGTCGATATCTGGGGTCACTCGTCGATATCGTGAATGTGCGCCTCGGCCCGTGATCGCTCAGGGGCGACTGCGATCGCCGCCCCTGAGCGATCACGGGTTGACGGTGGCCTGACGGGTAGGCGTCGGGTCCGGGGGGAGATGGCCACAGCCCGCCGCCGCCCCCCCTTGACGAAACGGCGCTTTACTTGGGCGCCGCCGCTTCGTAACAAGGCGCCACTGTCTCGTTTGGGAGTTCTGGCGCAATGCCGAAGATGGTGTTCATTGAAACCGACGGCACCCGCCGCGAGGTGGATGCCCCCCTGGGCCTGTCGATCCTGGAAGTCGCCCGGCGCCACGATATCGACCTGGAAGGTGCCTGCGAAGGGTCGCTGGCCTGTTCGACCTGCCACGTCGTCGTGGCCCCGGAATGGTACGACCGTCTGCCCGACGCGCAGGAGGACGAGGAGGATATGCTGGATCTGGCCTTCGGCCTGACCAAGACCTCCCGCCTGGGCTGCCAGATCCGCATCACGCCGGAACTGGATGGCCTGACGGTAAAGCTGCCCGGCGCCAAGTAAGGCGCCCGTCATGCCGCCGGCCCGCCAGCCCTTGCCCGATCTGGCCACACCAGGCGGCCTGTTCGACCGGCTGCGCGCGGCCGCACGGCCGTCCTGGGATCGTTATGTCCGCCATGATTTCGTGGCGGGCATGGGCGACGGCACGTTGCCGGAAGCCAGCTTCCGGCACTACCTGATCCAGGATTACCTGTTCCTGATCCATTTCGCCCGCGCCTATGCGCTGGCGGCCTTCAAGGCCGACACACTGGCCGACATGCGCACCGCCGCCCGGTCCATGGCGGCGATCCTGGATCTGGAAATGGGCCTGCATGTCAAATACTGCGCCGGCTGGGGCCTGGACGAGGCCGCGATGCAGGCGGCACCAGAAGCGCAGGGAACACTCGCCTACACCCGTTTCGTTCTGGAACGCGGGCTGGCGGGTGATCTGCTGGACCTGCATGTGGCACTGGCGCCCTGCATCGTCGGCTATGCCGAAATCGCAGCCAACCTGCTGGCCGACCCGGCGACACGGCTGGATGACAATCCCTATGCCGACTGGATCGCCATGTATGCCGATCCTGAATACCGGGCGGTGGCCGGGGCCCAGGTGGCCCTGCTGGACCGGCTTGCTGCCACGCGCGGCGGTGAGGCGCGCATGGCCGACCTTTCCCGGACCTTCGACGCGGCCAGCCGGCTGGAGGCCGGATTCTGGGATATGGGGCTGCGTCTGCTGCCATGACCAGGACCGCACCGACGGCCCGCCAGGAAAAGCTGACCCTGCTGGCCCCGCTGCTGCTGGTTCTGTCCGTTTCCATGCCGCCGCTGGGCGGCGGGCTGGCCAAGGAGGTGTCTCAGGGTCACGACATCCTGGCACTCGCCTTCCTGCGCAACGCTCTGGCGGCCATCATCATGCTGGCCATCGTGCGCCCTTCCCTCACCCGTCTGACACGCGCACAATGGGGTGCCGCGGCCGCGTTGGGCGCCTCGCTGGCCATCATGAATGCCAATTTCTATCTGGCGCTGGCCCGCCTGCCCCTGGGAGTTGCGGTCGCCATCGAATTCCTGGGGCCGTTGGCGGTTGCCATGGTCGGCGCACGGCGGGTGGTGGATTATCTCTGGCCCTTGGTGGCCTTTGGCGGGGTGCTGCTGTTGACGCCCCTGGCGGGGGCCGACCGGCTGGACCCGGCGGGCCTGGGCTTCGCCTTGATCACGGCCGGCGCCTGGGCTGCCTATATCCTGCTGTCGCGGCATGCCGGACAGCAGATACCGGGCATGACGGGCCTGGCCCTGGCGCTGCTCTTTGCCACCCTGTTCACGGCGCCGGTTGGACTGCCCGTCGCCGGCCCCTATCTGTCCAGCCCGGAGATGGTGGCCAAGGTGGCGGCGGTATCGATGCTGTCGACCCTGCTGCCCTATGCGCTGGAATTCGTGGCCCTGCGCCGCGTGTCCATGGCCCTGTTCGGCATCATGATGGCGATGGAGCCGGCCCTGTCGGCGGTCGTCGGCCTGTTTCTGCTGGGAGAGGTGTTGTCGCTGTCGGCGGTCGCCGCCATAGGCCTGATCTGTCTGGCGGCGGTGGGTTCAAGCCTGTCGCGGCGTCCGCCCCCCTGAAAAGCGACCCTGTTCGATAAAACCGGTCTTCACACCGGCCAGCCAGTAGAAGCCGATGGTCAGCCCCTGATACAGGGCGAATTCGGCAAGATCGGTCCAGGCTTCAAAATCCGGCGGGTCCGGATCGGTGCGGGTCAACAAATCCGGAAATGGCAGGTCGGTTCCGCCGATAAAGAAGGAAAACAGCACATTGTTGATGATGTGCACCCCCATCGCCGCCTCCAGCCGGCCAAAGCGTACCGTCATCCAGGACAAGAACAGGGCCATCACCATGATTTCCGCCCGCTGGGCCCAGATGGCGCGCGCACCCGACCCTTCATGGGCCAGTGTGAACAGCAGCCCGGTCAACAGAGCCGCCGGCACGGCATGGCGGAACAGCAACTGCGCCCCCTGCGCCAGATAGCCCCGAAACAGCAGTTCCTCCGCCGATGCCTGAAGCGAAAACAAGATGATGCTGACCGGCGCCAGCATCAGAACGACAGCCAGTGCCGTATCGGTGGGCCTTAACTGCCCGGTCCAGAAGCCGATCACCACCTGCACCAGCAGTGGAACGGCGTAGATCAGGGCCGATCGCCCCGCCATACCCCAATCAATCGGCCGGTCGGGTGCGATCAGGTCACGCAATGTCATCCCGTGCAGCCAGCGCGTGATAAGCGCCAGCACGGGAATCGCCAGAGCATTGATGACCAGCAGCCCATAGGACTGGATATAGGGGAAGTCCGGCCACTGCCTCACGGCCCCGGCCATCAGCAGATAGACCAGAATGCCGGCCAGCAACATCAAGATCATGGCCATCACGGTGCCGAACAGATAGGCACCGCGCGATTGACCCGTCCCGACCCCGGCCAGATGCATGGGCGGTCCGTCTGTCATTCCGAACGCTCCCGCCAGAGACCGGTGACATAACCCGTCCGCAGCCCGATGAACCAGTAATTGGCGCAGACCGCGCCATAGACCAGGGTTTGGGCCAGCAAGGCTTCGGCGTCGAAGGGCGGGTCAGGGATATCCTGTGCGAAGCCGCTGACCGACGGCAACCCGTGGTCGGGCCGTGCGGCCAGGGTGAAAACGATGAGGTTATGGGCGAAATGCACGCCCATGGCGGGCTCAAGACGGCCGGCGTGTGTGGTCAGCCAGGACAGCGCCAGGCTGATCAACAGGATATTGATCTTGCGATCCCACCCCTGGTCCCAGGCGCCGGTATCATGCAGGAACAGGAAAATCACCGCGACCGGTAACGCGGCCAGGACGGCATGGCCGAAGAGAACCTGGAACCCCTGGGCCATGTAGCCCCGGCACACCATCTCCTCCGCCGTGGCCTGCAATGCCACCAGCACCAGCATCATGGGCAGAAGCGCCAATGCTGCCTGCCAGTTGCCCAGGCTCAATTGTCCGCTCAACACCGCCATCAGGATCACAGGCGTGAAAGCCAGGCTGTAGGTGACAGCCGACCGGGCCATCATGCCCAGGTCCAGATGCTGTTGCGGGGCCACCACGCTCATCAGCGTCCGGCCCTGCATAGTCAAGACCATGCGCAGGACAAGGATAATGGCGGCAAGGGCCATCAGGGTGGTGATGCGGTGGATGGCCGGGTCCCCTTCGGCCCAGCCCAGCGACAGGCTGACCGTTTCCGACACGCCGCCCGCCAACTTGGCCATGGGGACGACCAGCAGGCCCAGCGCCACCATGCCGACCAGGTAATGGCGGAAGGACAGGCCCAGATGTACGCCGACCAGATGGACCGGCACAGGCTGCCAGCCCAGACCTTTGCCACCCTGCCGCATGGTACCTTCCATCCGCTGTTCTGCATCCCCGGTGTACCCGCAGGCGGCGGCGGGGCGCAAGCGGCGGCAACGATGGAAGAAGGGGAAGCGCCGCCTCCCCTTCTCATCAGTCGCGCCAGATATAGCCGGTGCCGGGATCATTGCCGATGGCATCAAAACCATCATCGACCTCACGGAACTTGCGGCGGATTCGTTTGATGAAGGCGCGGACATTGGCGCGATAGCCCGCATTGCCCTTGCCCGCCATGAAGCCTGGCCCATGCACCAGGTCATACAGCGCACGGTAACCGACGGCAGTACCCGGCGTACGGACCAGCAGGTGCAGCATTTTCAGCTCTGTACCGGTCACAGTGACCTGCCGGCCCCGCCACAGCGCACGGCCGGTATCGAAGCGCAGGTGCAGGTTGCCCCGCACCAGAGGGGACAGGGGGGTACTGCCGGCCGACCCCTGGGGTGGGGCCGATGCGGCGAGGGTCGTGCCGCTGAGTGACATGGGTTTGCTCCTTCTTGATGATTTGTCGGCGTCCTCCCCCGCCAACCTCTCTCGTCCAAAACAGATGACCCTCCGCCATGGCAGGCGCGGGGCCGAAAGATGGCGGCGGTGGGGCCGTTCAGCCCCTCTCCCTTTGCGTTTTTTCTCCCGAAAGGGGTACCCTGCCCGCCCCATCCCACCAAGACCCGTGACAAGAACCCGCCACCATGGTTGAAAGAAGCGGGGGCCGATGGCGCGCCCGGCGGGGGAAACGCCATGGAAATCCTGCGTCAACTGGATATCATGACCTTGCTGGTCACCTTTGCCGCGGTAGCGACAGGGCTGGCCTTCTCGTTGGGCGTCTACTGGTGGCGGCAGCGCACGATACCGGGTTTGGGCCTGCTGACCGGCGGCGTCGTCATGGGTGCCACGGGCGTGGCCGTCCTGGCGGCACGGGATCATTTCTCGCTCTGGCTATCCGTTATGCTGGGCAATACCGGGGTCGGTTTGGCGCATGTCCTGTTGCTGCTGGGCATAAGGCGCTTCTGCGGGCGGCCTCTGCGCGCCACGGTCCCGGTTGTCACCCTGGCCATTCTGATGGCGGTCATGGTCTATGACGTCTTGAACCGCGACGACATCATTCTGCGCTCCATCGTGGCCACCATCTGGCTGATCGGCATCAAGCTGACCATCGCCTATGAAAGCTGGCGGCAGGGCCGACATGTGGCACCCAGACTGTGGGTGGTGATTACGCTGGTTTTCCTGATCATGGCGGCGGTACTGGCCCTGCGCATGATCGATATCCTGATCCGCCAGGATGAAGGTGGCTTCTTTTCCCCCAATCCGGCGGCGTCGCTGAACTTCCTGCTGGCCATTGTCGGGCTGGTCGCGGGCTGCATGGCGGTCATGGCCCTGACCAATGATTACCTGCAGCGCCGCCTTGAATCCGAAGCCGTGGAGAATGCGCGCGTGGCACGCGAACGTGATCAGGCGGCCCAGACCGCCGACGCCGCCAACCGGGCCAAATCCGTCTTCCTGGCCGCCGTCAGTCACGAGATCCGCACCCCGATCAATGCTGTGATGGGGGGGCTGGAGATCCTGAACGGCGACGGACGGCCCGATCCGGGGTCACCCCAGGGCAAGGTGCTGGAGGTCATGGAGAAGGCGGGACAGTCCATGCTGGCGCTTCTTGACGACCTGCTGGACATCACCCGGATCGAGGCAGGCCACCTGTCCCTCCTGCCGCAGCCAATCGATCTGCACCAGCGTCTGCATGATGCCATCGACCTGATGGCCGGGCGGGCGGCTGCGGGCGGCTTGACCCTGGAACTGTCCATCGCAACCGACGTGCCGCGCCATGTCAGTGTGGATGCCGCCCGCCTGCGCCAGATTCTGCTGAACCTGATCGGCAACGCTATCAAATTCACCGAACGAGGCGGCATCAAGGTCGTGGCCGCGCGCCAGCCACCCAGTGTGGGCTATGCCAGCACAACCCCAGGTGCCGTCCTGGTCCGCATCACCGTCGCCGATACGGGCATCGGCATTCCGGCCGCCAAGCTGACCCACGTTTTCGATGCCTTTTACCAGGCCGAAGGCGGGGATAACAGGCGCTATGGCGGGGTCGGGCTGGGGCTTGCCATCTGCAAAAAGCTGGTGAGCATGATGGGCGGCCATATCCAGGTGGAAAGCGCCCTGGGCCATGGCACGGTCTTCACCGTTGACCTGCCCATGCCGCTGGCAACCGCCCCTGCCCAGGTACCGGGTGGAGCGGCCCGGCTGTTGCCCTACTGGACCGGCCGGCCGCTGGTGCTGCTGGTCGAGGATGACAGCGTCAACCAGTTCGTGGCCAGCCAGTTGCTGACCCGTCAGGGTGTGCAGGTGATCACAGCCGAGGATGGGGAGAGCGCCCTTGCCATGCTGGCAGAAAAGCGGGTGCGACTGGTGCTGATGGATATCGGCATGCCCGGCATGGACGGGTTCGAAACGACAGCCCGGCTGCGGGAGAGCGGGGGGCCGATGGCCGCCGTACCCGTGGTGGCCCTGACAGCGAATGTCCTGCCCGAAACCGTCTCCCGCAGCCGCGCCGTGGGCATGCAGGGTTTCATCGCCAAACCCATTCGTCTTGAAGAATTGCTGACCACACTGGCGCGCATCATTCCGCCAGACGGGGTCGGGGCCGTGGCCCTGACCGGCGACCCGGCCCAGACCGCGCCTGTCCTGCCCTTGCGCTCGGCCGATACCGGCCCGATGGGCGCATTGCGGGGACGGCTGGGCGGGCCGGCGGTGGACAGGCTGCTGACCCTGGCGGCCCAGAACGTGGCGGAGGCCCGGCGAATACTGCATCCCGCCGGCGGTGATGCCGGGGATCCGGACATGCAGGCCATCCGCCGCCTGGCCCTGCGTATGGCCGACGGGCTGGACAGCGTCGGTTTCCCCGCCGACGCCCAGGCCCTGCGTGATTGTCTGGGCCTGCTGCGTCCGGGCCAGCCCCTGAATACCGCCCTGGCGGCGATGGACGCCATCCTGGCCGATGCCCAGACCCGCCTGCCCCGCGGCCGGGCAGCAGCCGAGTGAACACGATTACTTCAGCAGCTTCTCCATGGCCCTTTTCACCGCCGGATCGATGGATGGCGGCGTGACGTCCACCCCGTCGGCCAGCGCCGCGACCACATGGCGCAGCACGGCCACCCGCGCATGCCATTTGGTATCGGCCGGCACGGCCACCCAGGGCGCCCGATCCGTGCTGGTGCGCGCAAACATCTCGTCGATGGCCCCTTCATACTCCCCGCGCCGGTCGCGGTTGCGCAAATCCTCCGCCGTCAGTTTCCAGCGCTTGTAAGGATTGTTCAGCCGCTCTTTGAACCGTTCCAGCTGTTCATCGGGTGACAGGTGCAGGAACAGCTTGACGATGCGCACACCATCATCGGTCAGCAGCCGTTCGAACTCGTTGATCTCGTCATAGGCACGGCGCCATTCATGCGGCTTGGCGAAACCCTCCACCCGCTCCACCAGGACGCGGCCATACCAGGACCGGTCGAAGATCGCGAAAGTACCCGGTTCCGGCAGGCGCTGCCAGAAACGCCACAGGTAATGGCGCCCCTGTTCAGCCGCTGTCGGTGCCGCGATGGGCCAGACATGGGCGCCGCGCGGGTCCAGGTTTTCCGTCAGGCGCCGGATGGCCCCGCCCTTGCCGGCGGCATCCCAGCCTTCGAAGACAATGATGGCGCGCCCTTTGGAGTGCCAGTAGGCCTGCTGCACATGCAGGATCGTCTCCTGCAATTTTTCCAGTTCCTTCTGGTAAGCCCCCTTGTCGGCAAAGCGATGGACCTTCATGTCAAGGTCGGCCAGACGGGGAACGAGGGGGGATGCAGCGGTCATCGGGCTTCCGATCGGGAGGACGGGATGGGCAGTGTAGACACCGCCTGGATAAACCCGCCAGCCCCTGCCCGACATGATCCGTGACAATTTCGGCAAGGATTCGCAGTCATTGTAACGGAAATGTTTCACCCCTTGTCAGCCGGCGCCCGATGGCAGACCCATGTCGGTTCGGACAATCCCTTGCAAGAATAAAGGGGACAGGCAGTGAAGACGGTCTTGAAGTGCGGGGCCTCGGCCCTGATCCTGGCGATGGCCGGGGCAATGGGCCCGGTGGCAGCCATGGCGGCGGATGCGGCCACCCAGGTGGCGCAGGTGGAGACGGACACGGTGACAAGCAATAATCCCTTCTTCCATCAATGGAATACCCGGTTTGGCGTCCCGCCCTATGACGCGATCAAGCCGGCGCATTTCAAGCCGGCCTATGAACGGGCGATGGAAGCCCATCTGGCGGAGATCAAGGCGATCACCGACAACAAGGACGCCCCCACCTTCGCCAACACCATCGACGCCCTGGAAAAGAGCGGCCAGATGCTGGGCACGGTGGCCCGCGTGTTCAGCAGCCTGACGGCCTCCAACACCAATGACCAGCTGCAGAAGATTCAGCGCGAAATGGCACCGGTGATGGCCGCCCACAGCAACGCCATCAACCTGAATGCCGATCTTTTCGCGCGTATCGATGCGCTCTATGCCCAGCGCGACAACCTGAAACTGTCCAAAGAACAGGCCCGCGTTCTGGAGCGCTACCACACCGAATTCGTGCGTGCTGGCGCCAAGTTGGAGGGCAAGGACCGCGAACGGATGGCCACCGTTCTTCAGCGGCTGGCCGTCCTGTCCACGCAGTTCAGCCAGAACGTTCTGGCCGATGAGAAGGAATATAAGCTGGTTTTGACCAGCGAGTCCGATCTGGCCGGCCTGCCTGAATTCGTGCGCGCCGCCGCCGCCCAGGCCGCCAAGGAGCGCGGGGAAGACGGCAAATATGTCATCACCCTGTCGCGTTCCTCGATCGAACCGTTCCTGACCTTCTCGGCCAACCGCGCGTTGCGCGAACAGGCCTGGAAGGCCTGGGTCGCCCGCGGTGACAATGGCGATGCCCAGGACAACAACGCCATCATCAAGGAGATCGTGCAGCTGCGCATCGAGCGCGCCAACCTGCTGGGCTATAAGACCTTCGCCGAATACAAGCTGGCTGACACAATGGCCAAGACCCCGCAGGCCGCCACGGACCTGCTGTTGCAGGTGTGGGAGCCCGCCAAGGTGCGCGCGGCGGAGGAAAAGGACGATCTGGCCAAAATGGCGGCCAGCGAAGGCCAGAACATTCAGATTGAGCCCTGGGACTGGTATTACTATGCCGAGAAGGTGCGCAAGGCGAAGTACGACCTGAATGAGGAGGAGATCAAGCCGTACTTCCAGCTCGATAAGATGTTGGAAGCGGTGTTCTTCACCGCCAATCAGCTGTTCGGCGTGACCTTCCATGAGCTGAAGGATGTGCCCCGCTATCACCCCGACGTGAAGGTGTATGAGGTCCAGGACAGACGAGGTCAGCATGTCGCCGTGTTCTACAGCGACAATTTCGCCCGGCCCAGCAAGCGGTCTGGCGCCTGGATGTCGTCCCTGCGTGAGCAGGAGAAACTGTCGGGCAAGGTGACGCCCATCATCATGAACAACAATAATTTCGCCAAGGGGGCCGAGGGCCAGCCGACGCTGCTGTCGTTCGACGATGCCAGCACCCTGTTCCATGAATTTGGCCATGGTCTGCATGGCATGCTGTCGAATGTGACCTATCCGCAGCTGTCGGGCACGTCGGTGCTGCGCGATTACGTGGAGTTCCCGGCCCAGATCCTGGAACATTGGGTCGAGCAGCCCGAAATCCTGCGGCGCTTCGCTGTCCATTACAAGACCGGTGAGCCGATCCCCCAGGCGCTGCTGGACAAGATCCTGGCGGCCCAGACCTTCAACCAGGGCTTCGCCACCGTCTCCTTCACCTCGTCGGCGCTGGTCGATATGGCCTATCACAGCCTGACCGACGCCAAGGACCTGGACCCGGACAAGTTTGAGCGCGATGAGTTGGCCAAGCTGGGCATGCCGAAGGAAATCGTCATGCGTCACCGCAGCCCGCATTTCAGCCACATCTTCTCCGGCGACGGCTATTCCGCCGGCTATTACAGCTATATGTGGGCGGAAGTGCTGGATGCAGACGGGTTCGACGCCTTCACGGAGGCTGGCAACATTTTCGATCCGAAGCTGGCGAAAAAGCTGTACGAGGAAGTGTACAGCGCCGGCGGCTCCAAGGACCCGATGGAGGCCTATGTCGCCTTCCGGGGCCGCGCACCCAAGGTTGACGCGCTGCTGCGCAACCGTGGTCTGCTGGGCACCGGCGCCCGTGTGAACTGAGGTCTGTAAAGTGAAGGCCCCCGCCGGATCGCCTCGGCGGGGGCTTTTTGCTGACGCGGGCGGTCAGCGGCGCAAAGTATGGATGGACCGGATCAGCAGCGCGATCACCACCAACGCCCCACCCTGATGCGCCGATCCCAACGCCACGGGCACGGCATGCAGCAGCGTGGTAATGCCCAACACCACCTGACCACCAATACCCAGCGACAGCCACAGGGCCGACCGCTTCGCCACATCAGGCAGGTCGGTCCGCTGTCCCACCCGCCAAGCATAGGACAGGACGACAGCGGCGGTGGCAATGGCCAGCCAGCGATGGGCGAACTGCACTGCTGCCGTGTTTTCCAGGAGATTCAGCCAGATCGGCGTCAGGTTCCACATTTCCGGTGGCGCGAATTCGCCGTTCATCAATGGCCAGGTATTGTAGGCGAAACCGGCATCCAGCCCCGCCACGAAGGCGCCCCAGACCACCGTGACCGACACCATCACCATGGCGGCCCAGCCATGACGGCGCAGGCCCAAGCGGTCTGGCCGATGGTCGGCCCCCGGATGGCGCAGGCCCAGTCCCGTCTGGATCAGCAAGGCGTACAGGATCAGCGCCATGGAAAGATGCATGGCCAGCCGGTAATGACTGACATCGGTGCGCACCGACAGGCCCGACTGCACCATGAACCAGCCGATGAAACCCTGCAGCCCGCCTAGGATGAACAGGCCAATCAGTTTCGGCAGCATGGCGCGCGTTACCATGCCCTTCACCGCGAACCAGACCAGCGGCAGCGCGAAGACCAACCCGATCAGCCGGCCCCACAGGCGATGGAACCATTCCCAGAAGAAGATGTATTTGAACTCATCGAGGCTCATGCCCCGGTTCAACACCTGATATTCAGGGATCTGCTTGTATTTCTCGAACTCGATCAGCCATTGGGCCTCGTTCAGCGGCGGCAGGGTGCCGGTGATGGGCTTCCATTCGGTGATGGACAGGCCGCTTTCCGTCAGGCGGGTAATGGCGCCGATGATGGCCATGACAAAGACCATACCGGCGCATAACAGCAACCAGTTGGCGACGGCACGGGAACCGTGGGCGGGGGCGGCGTTCATGACAGGCCGTTCGGTCGGTGAAAGGATGGCGAGATATGGGGTCGAACCCGGGTCCCGGTCAAATGCCCGCCTTGCGGCCCCGCGTCGCAGCCAGGACGGACAGCAGCCCCGTCATGTCGCCGGGATCGCGCATCGGTGCGCCCATCACGGCCACACCCGCTGCCCCTGCCGCCATGCAGGCCAAAAGATTGCCCGCCTCCACCCCACCCAGCGCCAGGGTCGGCAGCGGCAGGCCCGACAGGACGGACGGCCCCAGGGCCGGGCCATATCCCGGCTTCGACTCGGTCAGGAAAATGGGGCTGAGCGTGGCGTAATCCGCCCCGGCCTTGGCCGCCGCCATCACGCCCGCCGGGTCGTGACAGGAGGCACCGACCAGCGTCTGGGGGCTCAGTGTGGTCCGTATGGCGGCGATATCCGCCCCGTCGGGCAGATGCACCCCGTCGCACAGGCTGGCCAGCGCCGGATCGCCATGGATGGTCAAGGTCCCACCCACATTGGCCAGCAGGGGCCGCAACGCCCGCAGCAGCGCCGCCTGTTCGCTGGCGGGAAGATCCTTTTCCCGCAAGCTGACCCATCGGCAGCCTGCCTCAACACAGGCCGTCACCGCCGCCAGCAACCCGCCCGCCGCCTGTGTCCGGTCGGTGATCAGCAGCAGGGGCGGGGCGGGCAGCGGCCTCACGCCGTCAGCTTCCCGCCGATCCGATGCGGATATCCGCGCAGGAAGGATGCCCCATCCACCGGTCCCTTGCCCGGCCGCTGCACGCGCACCAGACGCAAGGCCCCCTGTCCGCAAGCCAGGGTCGGACCGGCATCCAGCAGCGTGCCCGGCGCCCCGGCGCCATCCACCGTCTGCACCTCCAGCACCTTCAGTTTCTCGCCATCGGCCAGATCGACCCAGGTGCCGGGCCAGGGATAAAGGCCGCGCACCTGCCGGTCCAGGTCCACCGCGGGGCGGGTCAGGTCCAGGCGCCCCTCCTCCTTCGACAGTTTGGCGGCATAGGTCACACCCTCATCCGGCTGCGGCATGGGCAACAGGCTGCCATCGGCGATGCCGGGCAGGGCCTGCACCATCAGCCGTGCCCCCATGGCGGCCAGCGCATCATGCAAATCGGCCGCGTTCATGCGCGGCGTGATGGGCAGCGCCTCCTTCAACAGCATAGCGCCCGTATCCAGGCCGGCATCCATCTGCATGATGGTCACGCCCGTGTCCGCATCCCCGGCCAGGATCGAGCGCTGAATGGGTGCCGCCCCGCGCCAGCGTGGCAGCAGGCTGGCATGGACATTGACGCAGCCCAGGCGGGGCGCGTCGAGAATGGCTTGTGGCAGGATCAGGCCATAGGCGGCGACGATGGCGCAATCCAGGTTCAGGGCGGCGAACTCGGCCTGTTCCTCGGCCTTGCGCAGGCTTTTGGGCGTGCGGACGGGAATATTCAGGGCATCGGCCCGGCGATGCACGGGGCTTGCCTGCAATTGCTGACCCCGCCCCGCGGGGCGGGGCGGCTGGCTGTAGACGCTCACAACCTCATGCCCGGCCGCAACCAGCGCATCCAGGATGGAGACGGAAAAATCCGGCGTGCCCATGAAGGCGAGACGCAGCGGCATGGGGCACCTCCCCGGCGGAGAGTGGAAGGGGGCGCTCTACGGGTGTCCGTAAAGCGCTTAGTCGGCAACCGCCGCCGCACCGCACATGCAGCGCCGGCGACCGAGGAATGCGTAGGCTCCCCTTACTTCTTCGCCTTGTTGTACTTGCGCAGCAGCATGTTGCGCTTCAGCGAGGAGAGGTGGTCGATGAACAGTACACCGTTCAAATGGTCGATCTCATGCTGGATGCAGGTGGCCAGCAGGCCGTCGGCATCCATTTCCCGCACTTCGCCCGCCCGATCGACAAAGCGCACGCGCACCATCTTGGGCCGCGTCACGTCGGCATAAATCTCCGGGATGGACAGACAGCCTTCCTGCGTCACGGCCAGTTCGTCCGAGGTCCAGATCAGTTCCGGATTGACCATGGCCAGCGCGTCGCTGCGGTTTTCCGACACGTCCACAACAATCACGCGTTCCAGCAGACCGATCTGCGGCGCGGCCAGACCGATACCCGGCGCCTTGTACATGGTCTCCAGCATGTCATCCATCAGTGTCGCGACGCGGCCATCGACATTGGTCAGCGGCTTGCACTTCGCCTTCAGGCGGGTGTCGGGAATAGTAAGGATGGGCAGCAGCGACATGGGGGCGGGTTCCGGGGGCAGGAAGTCTGGCAGGATGGGAATGTTCCCTATGGGGGCAAATATGCCCCGCGCCGCCAATGGTCAAGCGCGATCCCGGCGGGGCGGAATTGTCGGGCGTCACCCCCTTGCATTCCATCCGTGACAGGCCCATGACATAGCGCATGGACCCTGGGGTGCCGTCTGGCCTATCGCCACACGGCTGAGATCACACCCATAGAACCTGATCCGGGTCATGCCGGCGAAGGGAGAAGGCG
>JAIXTS010000279.1 GCA_027483805.1 Azospirillum sp.
CGTTACGATCCGGACTCGGGCGCAAACCCGCGTGAGGACAAGTACGAGATCGACCTGGACAAGTGCGGCCCGATGGTTCTGGACGCGCTGATCCACATCAAGAACGATGTGGACAGCACGCTGACCTTCCGTCGCTCCTGTCGTGAGGGCATCTGCGGCTCCTGCGCCATGAATATCGACGGGCGCAATACCCTGGCCTGCCTGAAGCCGATTGACGAGGTGAAGGGCGACGTCAAGATCTACCCGCTGCCGCATCAGCCGGTGGTGAAGGACCTTGTCCCTGACCTGAACCAGAACTACGCCCAATTGGCCTCCATCAAGCCCTGGCTGCAGACGCAGAGCACCGCCCCCTCGCGCGAACGGCTGCAAAGCCCGGAAGAGCGGGAGAAGCTGGACGGGCTCTATGAATGCATCCTGTGCTTCTGCTGTACCACGTCCTGCCCCAGCTACTGGTGGAATGGCGACCGGTATCTGGGCCCGGCCGTGCTGCTTCAGGCCTATCGTTTCATCGCCGACAGCCGCGATGAGATGACGGGTGAGCGTCTGGACGCGCTGGAGGACCCGTTCCGCCTCTATCGCTGCCATACCATCATGAACTGCACCCAGACCTGCCCCAAGGGTCTGAACCCCGCCAAAGCCATCGCCGAGATCAAGAAGCTGATGGCCGCCCGCGCGGCATAACGCGGAACGGATGGTTGGAAATGAAAAGGCCGCCGGGATCGCTCCCGGCGGCCTTTCTCATTCACTCGCTCAGTTCGGCACGGCCTGCGTCAGCACCCCGTCCGTGATGGTACAGCGCAGGGTCCGGCGCTGCGGTGCCTCGAACGCGTCCTTGCGGCTGGCCATGGTAAAAGGCTGCTGGACCGTCTGGACATTGCCATTGGAGGACAGTTCCGGCAGGTCGAAGGCAATACGGTAACGGTCGCCGAACGACCGATCCACCTCACGCCGGCAGATATCGGTGGCGGTACGGGGCGCCTGGTACTTGCCATGCTCATATTCCCCATCATTGACATTGATGGAACAGGCCCCCAGCAGCCCGCCGGCCGACAGGGTCAGAAAGGCGAATGCGGAAACACGGACCAGACGCGACATGATAAAATTCCCCCGATGGATCGAAACCGGGGGGATCATGGAAGGGCCGCCGGGCGCGGCGCAAGCTACGTTACCCCGGCGTTACCAACTGAATTGATTGCGAAATGGTACCGGCCGGTGCAGCCGCGATTGTAACAGGATGGTGCCACTCACCCCGCCTTGGCCCGCACCTTGAACGTCATGCCCAGCACGGCCGACATCTGGTGCAGATATTTCACATCCGCCTCGCTCCAGTCCTTGATCACACCGCAATGTTCACAGCACAGCACGGCAATCGGGCTTGTCCCTTCCAGGATCACAAAATCCAGCAGCGAGCGGATATCCAGCGGCGTAAAATAGATCTCGTCAAAGCAGGAAGTGGCGGGATGATGTTCGGCATCAGGCGCCACGATCTTCAGATCGCGTTTGATGGCGTCGAAATATTGTGGGAAATCATCTTCCGCCAGGGTGACGCCGCTGCTGAAGGTGCCATCGCGGCTGTCAAACAGACACTGGCTGATGATGGCGTCCTTCATCCCGTTGAACAGCCAGATGGAGGCGCGGGTGGACCCGACATGCTCCACAATATCCTGACAGATGGCGCGGTAAAGATCGTCCAGCGTGTCAGGATTGGCGCGGAAACTGGTCAGGGCGGCGCGGGCGCGTTCCATGGTGGTATCCTTGAGTGC
The DNA here is from genome assembly GCA_027483805.1 of Azospirillum sp. Taxonomy (GTDB): domain Bacteria; phylum Pseudomonadota; class Alphaproteobacteria; order Azospirillales; family Azospirillaceae; genus Niveispirillum. Next base: position 1,764 of record JAIXTS010000279.1, read on the forward strand.
TGCGGTGTATCAAGGTTAACAAGCCGCCGGACCCAGTACAGCCTATGCGGGAGGATAGGGCCTCACGCCTTGGCCGCCACCAGCCCGACAATATCGATCGACAGCACAACCTCACCCGCCTGGTTCCACATCTCCCGGCGGAATTTCACGATGCCGCGCCCGCCCTTGCGGGATGGCTTCAGGTCCAGGATCGTGTCGGTCAGGGTCAACTCATCCCCCGCCCTGACCGGCTTCTGGAATTTCAGCTGCCAGTCAAAGCCGCCCAGAAAGGCCCAGGGCTTGCCGTCCTTGGCCATGGTCTCATGACCCAGGATATAAGACAGCGAGATCGTATAGCCGCCGCTGGCGATCAGGCCGCCGAAATGGCTCTGTGCCGCCGCATCCTCATCCACATGGAAATCCCAGGGATCATAACGGCTTGCATAATCCAGCATCGCCGCGCGGTCCACAATCAGGGTGCGCGACCGCTGCACGTCCCCCAGGGCCAGATCGTCGAACCAGGTACGCGCTGCGGTCACGATGCCGCCGTGTCGCTGCCGGTCTCCGGCTTCTGATGCTTCATGATCACGGGGATCTGGGCCATGGAGAAGACAAGCGACAGCGGCATGATGCCGAAGACCTTGAAGTTGACCCAGACCTCCGTGCCGAAATTCCGCCAGACCAGCTCGTTCAGCACGGCCAGAACCAGGAAGAACCAGGCCCAGCGCACGGTGAGGATGCGCCAGCCCTCGTCCGTCAGGTCCAGCGCCGCCCCCAGCACCACCTTCAGCAGGTTGCGCTTCATCGCCAAGCCGATGAACAGGCAGGCCGCCAGCAGCAGGTTGACCACGGTGGGCTTGATCTTGATGAACAGCTCATCATTCAGCCAGAGCGTCAGCCCGCCAAAGACCAGCACAAAAAAACACCCAACCAGCGGCATCACCGGCAGGCGCCGTTCCAGCAGCCAGTTGACGGTCAGCGCCACTGTGGTGGCAACCATGAAAACGCCCGTGCCGGCCATCAGGCCGTAACGGGAGTTGATGATGAAGAACAGGGCCAGCGGCCCGGCTTCAAGGGCGAGTTTCAGCAGCGGATTCATGGGGAAAATCATGTACCCGGAACAGGGCCGTGACGCCAGTACCGGTTTCATCCCTCCTGCGGCGAAACTTCGCTTCCCCGCCGCCCCCGGAAGCGGTAAAGGCGAGGTGTCAGCAGCACATGACGCGGGGGAGAAGGCCGATGATACGCGCCTACCGCATGATCGAAGGTCGTAACGAACCGCTGGACGGCGTGCCGTCGGTGGA
>JAIXTS010000060.1 GCA_027483805.1 Azospirillum sp.
AATCCATGGACACGATCCTTCCCCCTACGCCGGAGCCGGTGACCGCCGAACAGCTTCGTGCCGCCCGTTCCCTGCTGCGCATCGCGCAACGGGACCTGGCCGCACGCGCCGGGGTGCCGCTGCCAAGCCTGCGTCGCCTGGAAGGGGTGGGCGGCACGGCCAAGGTGCCGCCGGACATCGTGCGCCGGACCCGCCGGGCGCTGGAACAGGCGGGTGCCGTGTTCGTCGCGGGCGGGGTGCAGCGTCAGGCGGTGCCCGAACGGCCCCTGTCCTATGAAGAGAAGCTGGCGCGGGTAAAGGCGATTCAGGCCGACGTTCAGCAGATGCCGGTTCTGAACCCGCGCCCCGTCGAAGAGTTGTTTGCCGACCTCTATGATGAGAACGGCTTACCGCGATGATCGCTGTCGATAGCTCTGCTTTAATGGTCATCCTGTTGCAGGAGGCAGAGGCGGAGCGTTTTGCGGCCTGCCTGGGGGCGGCCAGCGGCCCGATCATGTCGGCTGTCTCGCTGCTGGAAGCCAGCATGGTGGCCACGGGGCGGCTGGGTGAAGGCGGGGTCCTCAAACTTCAACAGCTTATCGAGACCTTCTCTATCCGCATCATGCCCTTCGATGCGGACCAGGCCGCGCACGCCATCAACGCCTTCCGCCGCTTCGGCAAAGGCCGCCACCCCGCCGCCCTGAACATGGGCGACTGCGCCAGTTACGCCCTGGCAGCCAGCCACGCCCTGCCGCTTCTGTATAAAGGTGACGATTTCGCCAGCACCGACATGCCGGCAGCCCTGCCCACGTGATAGTGGCGCATGGCGCGGCGGGTGGGCGGAGTGGGGGTGAAAGGTTGATGGAACGGGTGCATTTGCGCGCGTGAGGTTGGCGCACCCGGCGACGGTGGGATATGATCATCCTGTCCGGTTGGGGAGGGTACGAATGGGTGATTTGCAACCATGGCTGCTGATCGGCAGCGTTGTTTTGCTGGCCCTGGGGTTGCTGCTGTTGATGCTGCGGCCAAGCCGGAAGGCCGTGGTGAATGTTGGTAACGCCAACAGCAACGTGACCATCACCAATGTCGCTGGAGACTATAACAGCGGCGGCTCCGCCCCCGGCCCGTCGGCGGGTTGGCAATGGTTCTTTGGCTTGGCGGGAATCGGTCTTGGCCTGATCGGGATTGCCGTATCCGTGTGGCCCCCGGTGAAGGGGCCATGATGACGGCAAGCACCAATCTGGGCGACAACAACAGCCACTGCGTCATCATCAACGCGGCTGGCAGCGCCTCTGTCGTTTGGGACCATAAGGCACAGCTTCCGCCGCAATCACCCTGGTTCAAAACCAAACCCCCAAACCTGAAAAACCATCTGTCTTTGCTGCGCTGGGACAGCCGCGTTACCGACCGGGTGGGGCGTGATGCGGAGTTTGATGATCTGCTGGCCTGGACCGATGGTGGTGGCCCCGGTGTTGAGGCGCGGTTGATCACGGGGGATGGCGGCACGGGGAAAAGCCGTCTGGGCGGTGATCTGGCCCAGGAACTGGTGAAACGCGGCTGGCGTGCGGAAAAGTTGGCGGAAAGGCTGACCGAGGAGGTCATGCTGCCGCTGGGTGATTTCCGCCCGGCAGAGCCGAAGGCCACGCTGGCCGACCAATTGCAAAACCGACAACCGATCAACAAGCCAGCGCACAAGGGCGGCCTGTTGATTGTGGTGGATTATCCAGAGGGCCGGATGCCCCTGGTGGAACGGCTGCTGGAATCGCTGCGTGATTATGTGGGCGAGGACAATTTGCGCATCCGCCTGCTGCTGCTGTCCCGGCGGGACAGCGACGAATGGGAACCCCCGATCGGGCGGGCACGGGCAGAGGGGTTGTTTCAGGCCGATCCCATCCGGTTGGGCCGGTCGGTTGATCCCCGTGCGCAATTCATCACCATCCTGAACGGTCTGGCCAGCACGTTGAAGGTGGCGGCCCCCGCCCTGCCAGCGGGGGAGCCAGACCGGTGGTTGGCCGGCAACAGGCCCTATCAACAACCTTTGTTCATGGCGGCTGTCGCCCTGCATTTCTGTCTGCATCCAGAAAGCGGGCTGGCCCTTGGCGGGCCAGAGGCGGTCAAGGCATTGGTGGAGCGGGAACGGCGCAGGGCGGAGCGGGAAAGCATCGCCCTTGGCTGGGACCAGAATATCCTTCCCCGCCTGTTGGCGCTCGCCACCCTGCGCGGCGGGTTGGAGGCGGCCAAGCTGAATGAGTTGGGTCAGATGCTGGGCGCACCGGCGGGACAGGATTTGTGCGACCGGTTGCGCGATGGGGGTGACGGGCGGATCAAGGATAACATCCTGCCCGCCCTGGAGCCCGACCTGCCGGGCGCGGCCTTTGCCACCCTGGTCCTGTCCGAACGCGCGGGTATCGCCCCCGATTGGATATGGCAGACTATTGCCGACAACCCGATGGGCCTTATCCCCCGCCTGGAACAGGTGTGCCACGATGCCGAAGGCACGCTGCAACTGCTGACCAATCAGCCGAACCAGCGTATCAGTCGTCTGCTGGCGACGATGGTTGATGGCCGGATGGACCGGGCGCGTGGCTTAAAGATGCTTGCCTACAGCGAAGACCACCGGACCCACCGCTTTGCGACTCTGGCCGCCATGGTGGTAAAAAACCTGCTGGACGATCCCGCACTGGATGAGGCGGACCGCGCGACGCTGCTCAACAATCTCTCGGAATATCTGTCTGATGCAGGGGACGGGCCGGGAGCGCTGGACGCCATCAGAAAGGCCGTGGCGATACACCAGACACTGGCCAAGGAGAACCCAGCCCGCTTCAATCCAGATTGGGCAGGCAGCCTGAACAACCTGTCAAACCGCCTGTCCAACGCAGGGGACGGGCCGGGGGCGCTGGACGCCAGCAAAAAGTCCGTGGAGATTAGAGAGACACTTGCCAAGGAGAACCCAGCCCGCTTCAATCCAGACTTGGCAGGCAGCCTGAACAACCTGTCAAACCGCCTGTCCGACGCCGGGGACCGGCCGGGGGCGCTGGACGCCATAAAAAAGGCCGTGGCGATTTACCAGACACTGGCCAAGCAGAACCCAGCCCGCTTCAATCCAGACTTGGCAGGCAGCCTGAACAACCTGTCAAACCGCCTGTCTGATGCAGGGGACGTGCCGGGGGCGCTGGACGCCATCAAAAAGGTCGTGGCGATTAGAGAGACACTGGCCAAGGAGAACCCGGCCCGCTTCAATCCAGACTGGGCAGCCAGCCTGAACAACCTGTCAAACCGCCTATCCGACGCAGGGGACGGGCCGGGCGCGCTGGAAGCCATCAAAAAGGCCGTGGCGATTGGAGAGACACTGGCCCAGGAGAACCCAGCCCGCTTCAATCCAGTCTTGGCAGACAGCCTGAACAACCTGTCAAATTGCCTGTCCGGCGCAGGGGACGGGCCGGGGGCGCTGGACGCCATTAAAAAGGCCGTGGCGATCAGAGAGACACTGGCCAAGGAAAACCCAGCCCGCTTCAATCCAGACTGGGCAATGAGCCTGAACAACCTGTCACTCCGCCTGTCCGAGGCCGGGGACGGGCCGAGGGCGCTGGACGCCATTAAAAAGGCCGTGGCGATCAGAGAGACACTGGCCCAGGAAAACCCGGCCCGATTCAATGCAGACTGGGCAGATAGCCTGAACAACCTGTCAATCCGCCTGTCCGACGCCGGGGACGGGCCGGGGGCGCTGGACGCCATCAAAAAGGCCGTGGCGATTAGAGAGATACTGGCCAAGGAGAACCCAGCCCGCTTCAATCCAGACTTGGCAGGCAGTTTGGCGATCCTTGCAATGAAGACCTTTGACGGTGGTGATCGGGGTGAAGCCATCAGGCTGATGGAGCGGGCCATCACGCTGATCACCCCACAGGCGGAGGCCTATCCCAACAGCGAGGCGGGGAAGTGGCTCACAAGGATGCAAACCCTGCTCGCCCACTTCCGCGCCACCCCACCCTAATCCGCCCTGCCATTCCGCACCGCGTCTGTACAAAAGCGCCGTTTTCGCCAATACCGGTAGGCGAGCGGCGCTGTGCGCCTGAGCACCCCATTCCCTGAAAGTCTGTCTTCACGCCATGTCCATCTCCTACCCCGGTTTTTCCTTCGACATCACGCATCGTGACCCGGCGGGCAGCAAGGCCCGCATCGGGACCTTGTCCACGCCGCATGGCGCCATCCAGACGCCGAATTTCATCTTCTGCGGCACCAAGGCGGCCATCAAGGGGCTGACGACGGAGCAGATGCGCGACGAGCAGACCGACATCATCCTGGCCAATACCTATCATCTGATGATCCAGCCGGGCGCCGATCTGGTGGCCAAGCTGGGTGGCCTGCATAAGATGATGAACTGGCATGGGCCGATGCTGACCGACAGTGGCGGGTATCAGATCTTCGCCATGGGCCATGGGTCGGTGGCGGATGAGGTGAAGGGCCGGCGGACGACGACGCGGGAAAAGACCCTGTTGAAGATCACCGAGGAGGGGGCGACCTTCCGGTCCTATACCAACGGGGAAAAGCTGTTCCTGACGCCGGAAAAGTCGATTGATATCCAGCGCAAGCTGGGGCCTGACTTTGTTGTGCAGTTGGATGAATGCACGCCGTTCCATGTGGACCGGAAATATACCGCCCGGTCGATGAAGATGTCGCACCGCTGGGGCGACCGCTCCCTGACGGCGTTCAAGGAATTTGGCGGCATCTCGGCCAACGGCCTGCCGCAGGCCATGTATGGCATTGTCCA
>JAIXTS010000098.1 GCA_027483805.1 Azospirillum sp.
CAAGGGCAAAGCGACAAGATGAGAACAGGTCGAACCGACAGGCGAGACATTCCGTTAATACCTGTGGCCGATAAGGTCGCGCCGCTGTTTGGAACTCGCTTGGCGGACCCCATCTGGGCAAGCGGTCATCGGCCGCAAAAAACAGGCCGGACACATGAACGCTCTCGACCGGTACAAATCCTTTCGCACACCCCTTGTCCTAACGGGGCCGTCCACACATGGTATGACACCATTCGAGATGCTTGTGTTCCTGCCCGATATGGAGCCTGCACCACGCATCCTTGACGGGATTCAACCGCACTCATACATTACGTGTTGAATTGATACACGTATAAGGGTCGGGATCAACATGGACTTCGAGGCCTCACCGGCACATCCGGATTTGCCCTACGGACGCCTCAGGGCAGTGATCCTCGAACTTGCCGAAATCCATCCTCGGTATTCGGAAGGAAGCATTGGCGAGGAGGCCGAGTTCCGGATGTCGAGGATCGCCAACTGCCTTCTGCGTTATGTCGGTGGCGGCCTAACCCCGGCACAGCGTGATTTCCTCGAACGCTTGCAGACGGCGCAGTCAGTCGGAGGAGATGGACAGTCTGCAATAGCGGTGGCCGCATGCGGCCAGAGCATCACCGTTGGCACCGCCAGGAACAGGATTACCAGCATTTCCTCGCTAATGGGCACCACGACTTTGCAGCAGACGCTGGACACCTGGAGCCGGATCCGGAACGCGGAACAGGCAACAACCTGATATGTCACAATACTCGTATAGAGAGATATGTGTGGGCGCCTCATTCCTCGGAATAGAAAACCTACCGTTTAGAAATCGCCGTGACGAAACAGAAACGATCCATTTAGGCCCGTACAAAGTGTGATTCGTATAGATGGAATGTGCAATCTTGCTGTAGGTTCCCCAAGCACAAACGCCCACGCATCAAGCGGATGGCGTGAAGCAAACGGGCAGAGTCAGTATGGCGCGCGGTTTTGGTCGAAGTGTGCCGCCGAAGGCCGGCGGCGACAAGGCATTGTCGGATCAGGGTTCGGAGCGGCCAAGTCAGCCAGACGCCGACCGGACGATGTCACTGCGCATCTCGCTTCCGGAATCACTGGCCAAGGTCGTTTATGACCGGATGCGCATGCAGGGGACAAGCGCCCGTGCCGTGTGCCATGAGGCGTTATTCCGTCATCTGGGCTTCACGGAACGGCAGGTGACCCAGCTCCTTGAAGACGCTTCGACGGGCCGCTCCAGGTCTCTGCCGGCCATCCCTGAAAACATCAATCTGACATTGCCCGCTCTGGCGGCGTCGCGGCTTGAAACCTGGGCGAAGGAACTGTCGACCACCGCGTCCGCGTGTGCGGTCTATCTCATTGCCCGTCATCTCGGATTCAACGAGACCGATGCGTTGAAACTTACCCTTCAGGTCGCATCGCTGAGGGCTGCGGCGTATCGCCGGCAGGGACCAGGCCAGAGCTAGCTGGCCCTCTTCACGGTATCGCGGTGAATGTTTGAACCCTCGATGAAGTCAGTTGCTGACGTTCATCCAGCGGCGGCTGGTAGCGTTCCATCCTGACGATATGTCGGGGAACGCGCTTGCCTATCCTGATCACCATCATTGCCGCGGACGGTTCCAAGTCGCTCCCGCATGGCCGCGCTGACCAGCGCCAGGGAGGACCGGACGCCGAAATGCTGCCGGCAGCTCCTCATGTGCTGCCTTACCGTGCGGTCGCTGATCGTCATGGTGCAGGCAATGTCCTTGATCGACGTTCCAATGCAGAGATGGTTCAGCACCTCCGCTTCGCGTTCGCTCAGCTTTGCCCAGTTGCTCTGGGCGCAGGTGCCGGTCGACTCTTCTCGATCTGTCTTCATGACACGCCTTCTTCAATCGCAGGCCGGCTTCAATCCGGATTTGGAGCTTCACCCTACCAACCGGTTCCACCGCAACGTCAGCAGCTAGACGGTCGCCAGCGAAACACATGTTGCCACGAGCGTCGGCAGGACAAAGATCGAGGCCGATGGCTGCGGTCCCCCGCCTTTTGCCAGGTGAAGGTGGATCCGCATCGCAAGAGCGAGCGTGAGGGTTATCAGCCAGGTCGTCGGATCTGTCATCCAGCTGGAACAGGTAGCCGCGAGCCATACATCGCCCAGACCGAAGCGGTCTTGGCCGGCGCCAGAGCGGTCCCTCCCGATGAACCAGGTCAGCGCCAGCAGCATCGCCGCAGTCACGACCGCAACGGACGCCTCGACAAGAAGGCCGCCCTCGATGGCGTGAAGCATGCCGCCCGCCAGAATGCAGACGCAACAACGCAACGGGATCTGATGGTCCGCATTGTCCACGCGCAGGGCGAGCCAGCCTCCCCAACAGAGCAGCGCGATCGCTGCCCAGGCGATCATGCTGGAGGTCAAGACCCCGACCGCGCAACCGAATGCGGCCGTGCCAAGCTCAATGGCCATGACCGTCCCCGGTATTGGCACCCTTCCACATGGGCATTTGCCAAAGCCGGTGATGAAGCCGATCAGCGGCCAGCTAGACGGGAACGAGATGGCCATCGCACAGCTGTCGCAGCGGGAAGGTCCAGCCGTTCGCAGGCTCGCAAGATAGCGTGCCGCCTCCCGTTCGGCGTGGGACAGCACCAGGGCGAAGAGGATCGCGCAGGCCGCGAGGCGGGCAAAATAAGGTACGTATTGATCCATCATAAGGAATTTCGTCTTTTTTCCAATTTGGGTGGTATCGAGAACGGACGGTTGGTCAATGATGCAAAATGTTGAGAGAAATTCAATGGGATCGACAGCATTCCATTGTATGCCGGGGGTTTCCAGTGGCTCCCTTGGACGGAAATCGCTCAAAAGGGCTAGTCATTTCGACATGCAAGCTATAGCATCTAATACACACATAGGTGAAATGTCCTATCACGGTGTATCTGATGTCGGAGCGTGGAGACAACCTGGAGCAGGCGCTCTACCTGATACGGTGGAGAAACCGCTCGCGTCGTGGACAGCAAGCCACGGAGCCTCCGTTGGACACGGATCGCATGCTGTGGCTGAACGTGGTGTCCCTCGCCTTGGCGGACGCGGTCGGCGAACCGCCAGGGCTCGATGTCAGAGGCCGGCAGCTTCTTCTCGTTCAGTCAGAAGCGCTGTCCTGGTTCTTGTCTCCTTCCGGCCTGAAGGCGAAGGATCGCGCGCAGATATGCGTGCTGGCGGGAGTGGACGAGATCGGCCTGATAGCTCGGGTCCGGGGCATCGCCACCGAATTGAGGTTGCTGGACTCCTTCGTGGAATATGTGCTGCGCGACCCATCCCACCATCAGACGATGGCATTGGCCGCGGATCTGGCTGCCAGGCGCCACCTCAATCAACTGCCGCCGGCCGCCGACGTGGTGACCAGGCAGGCCCAGCGGAGCCAGGTCGAGGATCCGTACTGGGCCAGAATGTTCACCAATGCGCTGGCACGCCGGCGAACGGGAGCCGGGGGCGATAATGTCGAAACTAGACAACCGATGGTATCGCCAAGCCTGGTCGATGGACGGCCAGCGCGCCGCGGCCGCGGCGCGCAAGCGGCGGTCCCGTGAACGGGCCGCCGGCTATGCGCGGCGGCTGGCAAGGATCAGAAAGATTGGCGGCTGTGTAGGGAAGGGGGCCGTCATCGCCATCCTGTGCCTGATCTTCACGCTTGACCTCAGGTCGCCCCTCGTTCCGGCCTCTGCCGAGGCCAGGGCCGGCAACGGGCCCCTTCCGTTCGACCAGATGTTCCGGGCGTCGATCGATACGCGGGCGGATGTCCAGGCGGTCGGGGCCGGAATGGATCGTTCTCTGGACCTGCTTGAGACCTTGCGCCAGGAGGTGGCGAAGCTCGGCGGCCAGATCGGAACTCTCCAGAAGAGGGGAATCCAGGACCCGCGGATTGGCGCGCCGATCCCGGAAGCTCCGACGCCGGTTGCCATCGTCGCTTCGCCGGCAGCGCCGATCACAGGCCAGGTCGCCGAGCTTCCACCTGATTTCTATGTCGTTGAGCCTGGCTCCTGCATGCGCGGTACGCTGTTGGAATGGACCAGGAGGGCTGGTTGGACCCTCAAATGGGATGTACCCGGCGTAGAGGATGTCTGCGGCCTGACGCCCGAAAGGTTCGAGGGGACCGACTTCACCGAGGTAATCACCCGGTTCAAGCAATCGCTCCGTCTTGCCCAGCCGCTTGAGTTCGAGATGTGGCCGGATGGCTTGCCTCCGAAGCTGCTGGTTACGGGCACTGGCGAGGACAAGGGCGGCTTGGTGAGACAACAAGGAGCAACACCGCAATGATGGTTCGGATGCCTCTGAAGGCTGGATGGGTACTGCCGCTGGCAGGCGTGCTTGTCCTGGGCGGCTGCGGCACGGGCAAAGAGGCCCGGCTGGTTACCTCGACACACCAATCGAGAGCCGCGGAGATAGCCGACACGGTGACGGCTGCGCCCCAACCCTATACCGGCGTCACCATTCATCGCGGCGTGATGGTGACGGGACAGGTTGTCCGCCAAGGACGAGGCGACCCGTTGCCCGCACAATGGGAGGCCCAAGGCGCATGGGTGCCCAAATGGGCCGCAAGCGGCGCTACGCTGCGCGAGTTCGCCGCGGCTGTGACCGAGCGGACCGGCATTCCCGTCCTTCTCGTCGACGGCGCTGAGCTGCCGCAGGGGGCTCCGCCGCCAGGTCTCAACACATCACGCGGCAGTGGCGCTCAGTCGGCGGGCCGGACTTCTTCGCCGGCCTCGCCACAGCCCGTCGGTGCCGCGTCGGAGAATGGCGCCAGGCTGCTGGATGCGGTAAACAGCCTGGCGGGTGGCGTTGGCACGGCCACGCAGGCAGCTGAGGAACGGCGGCTGATCGCGACGCCGGCCGGCCGGCTGTCGGACATCCTCAACGCAGTCTCGGCCGCTTTTGGTGCTGATTGGCGATATCGCAATGGAAGGATTGAATTCTATCGCTTCGTGACGGAAAGCTTCGACCTTGAAGCCCTGCCGCAAAGCGTCTCCTTCTCGTCCGGGGGAACGTCCCAGTCCGGGACATCCAGATCAGGAACCCGGAACAACGAATCCTCAATCGGAGACCCGGCCGCCGGGTCCGGTCCCGCCCAGTCAGGGACGCCGATCGAGTTCTCCAACGGCAGTGCCGGGACCGAGGGAATGGCGGCGTCACAGTCGGTTGCCATGGACTATTGGGTGGATATCGAAAGAAGCCTTGCTTCCATCCTGCCCGCCGACAGCCGGTTCTCTCTGAATCCCAGCACCGGCCGGCTGGATGTGGTCGCGCGCCCATCCGTGATGGACCAGGTCCGTCAATGGGTCGTGAAGGAAAATCGAACAGCGGGGCGGGAAGTCGAAGTCCGGATCGAGGTCGTGTCCGTGAACCTCACGACCGATGAGAAATTCGGGCTCGACCTGAAGGCGGTCCTCACCAGGGCCGGAAAGGGCCTCAATCTCGGCCTTGCCGGACCGGCAGCGGCGCTAGGCGATGATGTCGGCAAACTGAGCATCGGCGTCGTCAATGGCGGTTCGCTGTCGGAACTGGCAGGCTCGACCGCCGCCCTTCAGGCGCTGGCGGAGGCCGGGGGTGCCACGGTCGCGCAGAAAGTCAGTGGACGGGGGACGAACAACGGCCTGATCCGTGTCGCGCTGACGGAGAATGTCGATGTGGTGCGCGGGTCCAGGACGGTGTTCATACCGGATACCGGTGCCGTGACGACCAGTCAGATCGGAACGCTGACGACGGGCTTCACCTTCATTTCCGTCCCCAGGATGTTGGGCGACGGACGCATCAAGCTGGCCCTGGGGTTGACCGTATCCGGCATCACGGGCTCAGAACGGGTCCAGGATGGCAACAACGGATTCAACACGCTGACGCGATCCGTGGAAAACCGGTATGAGCACGTCTTCACCATGCGCTCCGGCGAAAGCGTCGTCATGTCGGGGTTCATTGAGGATACGGCGCGCGAGTCACGCCGCGGTTCCTTCAGTCCCTGGAACGTCCTGCTCGGCGGCTCGATCTCCGGCGACACGGGGCGCCGCCAGATATTCATCATCGTGACACCCGTCGAGGTCGGAACACCATGAGCGGGTCGATCCAGGCACCCGCTTCATCCGGGTTGCGGACATGTGAACTGGTCACCACACCACGCAGCAAGGTGCCGTTGCTCTGCGGCCTCACCTGGTTCGGATCCGGCTCGTTCAAGGATCCCGGGGCGGAGGCCAAAGTCACCGCCGAGCGGTTCGGAGCCGGCGTTCTCGGCTGGGTGCGATGGAGCACCAGGGCACAGATCGCGGTTGCCGCCGCCCCACCCAATCTGGACCAGAAGGAACTCAAGCGCAGCCGGTTGGGTGCTGCCATTGCCGTCGTCGCTGTCGGATCAGCCTACAATGTCGACAGCTTCTGCGCAGTGTTGCCTCTGCCCGGGCGGCTGCCAGGTGAAGCCTATTGGATCATCGAAGTTCTCCAGGGCCAGATCCGGGCAGAGGGTGATGCCATCGTCGGAGCGAGCGATGCCATGGCCTATTTCCGGGCCCGACGCGCAGAGATCAATTGGCCGGTTGTGTTCCTGGACGGCGAATTGTTCAAGGAGCAGGAGCAGCTGCTCGCCATTCGCCGACACTCGGTCGATGACTTCTGGGCGTGCCTGACACCGGCCGCCGCGAAAGGACTTGAGCCTCCGGTGCGGTACGGTGCCTCCCAGGAGGTCCGTTCGTGGCGTCCCGTACTTCTGGCCATGGCTGTACCGCTGATTGGCGGGACCGCACTTTACCTGGCGTGGCCCTCTGCCCCCCCACCTCCTCCTCCGGCTCCGCCGCCAGTGGAAGAGGCGGTCACAGCCCCCGCTCCCGTTCCCGACAGACACTGGGAGGCGTATCCAGCGGCCTCCACAATGATCGGGCAGTGCCTCGAATGGCTCGACCAGTTGCCTGGCTTCCTTGACGGGGGAAGGCGGGTTTCGGCCGATTGTTCTTGGAACCCGGCAGGCCCCATCGTCACCTCGGCCTATGAAGGAGGGGGCGAGCCCTCGATCCTTGGTGCCCTGGCTTCAAGGCGCGGCTTCAAGGAAGTGGGCACAGGCCCCGACGGGAAGGTCCATGCCGTCAAGGAGGTCGGGGTGCCGGCCCTGGCGGCCCGCGGTCAGGCTGGTACGGCGCAGGTGGCAACCGGAGCAATCACGCAGGCCCTGCCTCCGTTGGTGCAGGTTCGCGAACTGGCGCCGAACGGCAGTTTTCTTCGACAGGAAATCATCTTCGTTTGGGAAAGGATGCCGGGTGACGGGCTGCCTGAACCCCTGGAACGGCTGGCCGAGCTAGGTGGCGCTGTCGTATTGCGCGTTTCCGCCGACGGCCTTTTCAGTTTCCGCGTCGAGTTGGAGAACAACTATGAATAGGCTGTTGCCCGCCCTATGCCGGGTTCTGTTGATCGTCGGAAGCGCTGCCACGCCCGGACTTCCGGCTGCGGCGCAGGGCACGATCGACCAGGTGGTGGCCATTGACGACCAGCTTGAGCGGCTGACGCTGGACGCCAGGCGCCGCGATCAGCTTTCGAAGCTGCTCGCCCAGGCCAAAGCTGCCCAGGACGACAGACAGCGCCTCGGCTCGGAGTGTCAGGCCGTTCACGCTCAGTTGTCTCGAGAAGTCCGTTCCATGTGCGCCGACCTGGCCTCGATGCCCCAGACCCCGCCGGTGGTGGTGGAGCCGCCGGTGGCCTTTCTGCGCAGGGACCTGGTCGGTGCACGCGCCGAATGGCTGGTCCAGGTCGGACCCGAGCGATTGTGGTTGAAAGGCAAGGGAGACAAGGCGGGCCCCTATGTGGTCGCGGAAATCGGCGCCGGCGTCCTGAAGCTTCAAGGCGAGGCCGGCACCAAGGTCCTGAGGGTGGATCCATGAGCTTCTGGCCGTTTCGCCGATCCACAGCGGAGCATGGCCTGGATCGGGGGCGACAGCAGGCATCGGCCGCCACCGTGCCGAACAAGGTTGTCGATGTCGCGCCCGACCAGCTCCTGACGACGCCTGGTGGGCTCATCACGCTTGATCAGGAGGCGCGTTCGAAGGTGGCGATCTTCGGCGACGGCCGGGTGCTTGTTTCGGCCGGCCACGCCAGCCAGCCGGCTGTCGAAGCTGCCATCCTGCAGGCGCGCCTGATGCTTCGGCGGGAGAACCTGTCCCTGGAATATGTCGACCCCGGCCAGATCGAGGCTGCGTATTCCGCTGCGGCTGGGGTACGTGCGTCGACACTGGAGAATGAACGCCGCCTGGAGCAGATGTTTGAAGAGGCCTTCCAGTGCGGTGTCACGGATATATGGATGAGGCCCGCCGGGAGTGCCGTGGAAGTCCTCTGGCGGATCAACGGCGAGCAGACGCCGCCCATCGATCTGCCCCTGAAGACCGAAGCCCAGGAGTTGAATGGCTGCCTCTACAATGCCTGCCAGAAGAAGACCACGGGCGGCTACAATGAGCTGGCGAGCCAGGATGGAAGGCTTGCCCGGGACCAGAGCCGAATCAAGCTTCCTGCAGGCATGGAGTGCGTGCGCATTCACTGGTCACCGACCGGGAATGGCCACGACACCAGCATGCGCCTCCAGTCCGTCGAGCCGCTCAAGGATCTGGATACGCGCGGGTTCGCCGCACTCGGGTATGAACCTGAACATATGAGCCTGCTCCAGCTGATGCTGGAGGACAATGACGGGGGCGTGCTGGTCGGCGGGCCGGTCGGCAGCGGCAAGACCACGTTCACGAGGGCCTATCTCGAAACGTTCCTGGCGGAGCGGGGCTATACCAAGAAGGCGCTCGGTCTGGCGGATCCGCCGGAAATGGATATCCGCGGGGTATCGACATTGCTCGTCAGCTCCGACATGAGCGCCGGAGCACGCGAGGATGATTATGAGCGCGCGGGCCGTGATCTGCTGCGTCAGGATCCCGACGTGACGATGCTCCAGGAGATTCGCGACCGCATCACCACGACGATCTTCTTTCAGATGATCACGTCCGGCCGGCCGTCGATCGCGACAGTCCATGCCAAGTCCGCCTTGGATATTCTTGACCGCCTCCTCGACTGGGGTGCTCCGCAGAAACAGCTCTTCAAGCCGGGCATCATCCGCGGTCTCGTCTATCAGCGGCTTGTGCCCGGCTTGTGCCGAAACTGCTGTGAGCCGATGGACAAGGCCATGGCACGACTGCTCAAGACCGGCACGGAGCAGGACCTGGCGCGCGCGGACCGGTACGCGCGCGTCTCCCAACTGCTCGTCGAAAGCATCAGGCATTGGGGGCTGGACGGTGCGGCTGACCTTTCGGCCATTCGTGTGCGGGGGGAAGGGTGCGCTGCATGCCGGCCGCCTCCGGCTCTCCAGCGCCGCCTCGATCAGGTCGCCAAGAGGATGCGGATCAATCTCGCACCCTTCGAGGGGTCCCGGGGCGTCTCCAGGCGCCTGCCGGTCCTGGAGATCGTCCGCCCGGACGCAAAGCTCCTCGATCTGATCCGTGCGGGCCCGGACGCGCCACAACGTCCTGAAACCTATTGGCAGAACGAACTGAACGGTCTGCCGGTCGATGTCCATCTCCTGCGTCGGGTCCTGCGTGCCGAGGTGGATCCGCTGGACGCTCACAGGACCAGGACCCTCGGCAAGTTCGATTTCGATGAGCGTCGGCTTGCCGCCGTTGCCCGCACGCCGGTTTCCAGGCGCAAGCGCGCGGAGCAGGAGGCGAGACAGCCGAGGCCGGCCGCGCGGATCGACCAGGAACAGGCATGAAAATGAAGATGAAGCCTCGGGTGTTGCCAGCGAAGCTTATGATCGGGCTGCTGAAAGCAATGCAGAAGCACACCAGGCCCGGCTCGCGCCTCACTCCTCTTGAGGCCGTAGAAGCCATGCGCGATGCTCTAGGGGCTGGGAGAAAATCGCGCGATACCTCAAGAGTCCTGGCTGATTGGGCGTCATCCATCCGTGCCGGAGCGCGACCAGGGGAAACGATCGCGCGGTGGTTGCCCGAGGAGATGCGGTCCCTTGTCGTGGCAGGAGACGAAGCGGGTCAGCTTTCCCAGGCTCTGGGCGACGTCGTCACGCTCCAGACCAGCCTTGCTGCCTCCGGCAAGAGCATCTTCAAGGGCGTCGCAGCCCCCTTGGTCTACCTCCTGTTCCTTTGGGGGACGATGATCTATTACGACGTGGCGCTGATTCCTGAGGTGGTGCAACGCTCGGATATCGATCGGCTCACCGGCTTGGGGGCCATGTTCGTTTCAGCGTGCGCCTGGACCGCCTCGCCGACAGGGGCGGCCCTGACAATCGGTCTGCTGATCGTGATGATCCGGATCATTCCACAGCTTCTGCGTCGCAGGTGGCCGCCAGTTCTCGGAGCGGTCCGCGTGGTTCTGGAAGCCGTGCCGCCTGGCATTTTCACGGCGATCAGGCAACGCCAGACATCATTGCAAGCGCTCCTGGCCCTCATGAGGGTCGGAAAGACGCCAGCGGCCGCGTTCGAGGCAGCGGCGGTCACGGTCCCGGCCGCCCTTGGCGACCAGCTGGCAGACATCGCGTCCAAGCTCCGCAACGGGATGCCACCGTGGGATGCCGTTGGAGATTTTCCATTCGATGGTGCCTGGGTCTGGCTGAGGGCCTATGCCGAGAAGAGTGGCGATGTCCTGGGCGCTTTTGAAGAGGTCACCAGCCTGTTCGAGGAGCGTATGACGAGGCGATTGACGGTCGCGATCTCGATTCTGACTGTCTCCGCCTCGGTCCTGTTCGGGTCCACGATGCTGTTCTGCTACGCGGGCTTTCTGGATCTGTCACGCCAAGCGACGCAAGGGCTGCAGCATCGGATGGGGGGCTAGGGTAGTTGCTGACGTTGGCTCCAGACTTGCTGGTAGCTTTTCCCTGATCGCCTCCAGCTTTTCCCTGATCGCCTCGAAAGGAGCTACCAGAGTGTCCGACATTGATCAGCAGCCGCGGCCGACGCGACAAATCCGGGACCTGAATGTTTCCAACCGCCGTAGGATGAGGCTTGGCCTCACAACCCCTGAATTGATCGTCGGCCTGCTCGCGTTGGGGACCGTGGGCGCTGCGGTGTATGTTGGTTCGGCACCGGTTCGAAACATGGTCGATGATTACGTCCATCGCGGGCGCGTCAACGCTGTCGCCGCTGCTGTGAAGTCCGGTATGGGCAGCAGTTTCGGAACCGGCAGCATCGCCCTGACCCGGTTCATCTCGGACACCAGTATCAGCCCCCGCATCGTTTCGGGAGGCAATGTTCTGAACGGCCCCTACTCCGGCAACATCACGGTTACGGGAAACGGGAACAACAACTTCTTCGTCGACAGCGCCAATATACCGGCCTCGGCGTGCAAACGTGTCCTGCTGGACAAAGGCTGGGGAGGCGACGTCGTCAATATCGGTGTTGGAACGAACATGTTTTCCGTGAACTCGATATCGGAAGCCAACGCCGACACGGCCTGCGCCGGTGCGACCAATGCGGTTCGCATTGAGTTCGTTCGCTGACGGCGATCGCCACCATGGTGCTGAGAGACCTGAATTTCACCGATTTACATGTTCCGTGGCCGCCCCACGGCGTTGTCGGTCCGTCTGTTGCCGGACTGGTTAGCAGCCTGCCGTGGCAGCCAGTCTCCGAAATGTTTATGGGAGATGCTGATCGGGACGCCCGGCTTTCCTGGCTGAGCGCCGATATCGACCGGCTGATGCAGCACGTCCTGGAGGCGAACAGAAGCGGTCGGGATAGTGTGACATACGATGGGATTCGCTACCGGATCTCGACGATTCCAGAAGGTGCGGGCGTCACGTACATTCTCGGCCGGGGCCTGTCCGAGGTTCCGAAGCTGAAAGACCTCAATCTTCCAGCCCGGATCAATCAGGCAGTGGAACAGGCTGGAGATAGTTCCGGCGCCGGTTTGGTGCTGATCGTCGGGCCGATGAGAAGTGCCAAGACAACGCTCGCCGGCGTCTTCATTCGCCATTGGCTCGAAACCTGCGGTGGGGTCGGCTATGTCCTGGAGGACCCTCCCGAACTCGCCCTTTCCGGGCGCTGGGGCATGGCGGGCCTGTGCTATCAGCGCGCTGTCGTCGGCGAGAATTGGGGGGACCCTCTGCGCGACATGCTTCGGTCTCGCGCCCGGTTCCAGATGCTGGGTGAAATACGCTCAGACGCGGCGGCAAAGGCCGCCCTTCGGATGGCCATCGAGGGTGCGACGGTTGTTTCCACCATTCACGGCCACAATGTCGAGCAGGGCATCATGTCGCTCTGCCACTATGCCATTCCATCCCTGGCCTCCGGTGCGGAGAGCCTGGCCGCGGGGTTGCGCGCCGTGATCAGGCCCAGGCTGGAGGACATGGGTCTTGGAAGGCGGATTGTCATCCAGGAGGCGCTCGTCATCGATGGCAGCACGGCCGAGGGTGTACGGGCAAAACTCGCACGCCGCCAGTTCTCCGACCTGCGGGGCGACCTGGTGCCCGAGGCGGAACTGATGATCGTTGGCAGAAGGGGGATGTGACATGTCCTCGCCCTTGCCGATCGTCCTCCTTCTCATCATTGGCGGCCTGGTGCTCTTGACCCAGTTCCGGCGACCGGTGGAGCCGGGTACGGCGAACGCGGACCTGCTGGCCTACTCGATGCTGATCCAGCACGCTGCCGCGGTCAGGGCTGCCCAGGCGAATGGCAGTTTGACCGGTGTGATTTCCACTTCTTCGATATCCTTGCCTGGAGGCTACCAGCCCGCAGCTCCTTGGATCAGCCGTGTGGACGGTGCTTTCGTGACGACCTGGTGGACGGGCACGGATGGAGGCAGTGTTTCCCGTTCGGATTTGGCGGCCGCCGCGGCCCGGGCGACGAGGGGGACAGTGGTGACCGGGATCGTCGCGTCCTCGGTCGTTGCTCGTCCACAGGGCGGAAGCGTGCCCGTCCCTTCCTCCGTGCCCGCCGGCGCCGTCGTCGCCATGACGCAGGTGAGGGGATGATGCCCATGAACCTTTCCCTCGCTGCATCCAGCCGTCGGCGCAGGAGAGGCCTGACGACCACCGAACTCATTGTCGGATTGCTGGCTTTGGGTATCGTGATGGTCTGGATGTCGATACTTGAAGCCGATAAGCGGCGTACGGTCACAGCCTATCGTGCAGCCCAGCACCTGGTTCGGCTTGCCGATGCGGCTCAGGCCTACGTCCTGGCGAATTTCGCCGGATTGGACAGCTTGGCCGCCGGCGGTCCAGTAGCGGTTCCGATCTCGACGGTACTTGCCGCCGGTGGCGGCTTCAGCGGACTGAATGCGAACAGCCCGATTGCCGGACAGTCGTTGTGTCTTAGTGTCAGGCGCGTTTCCCCGGGCGTCCTGGAGCCGATGCTGATCAGCATCGGCGGCAGTGCCGCGCCGGCGAGCGTGCTCGGGGACCTGCAGGACGCAGCGGGTTACGACGCAGGGGAGATTCGGGGCGGCTCCATCACCGGACGTAGCGGGTGGGGGCCCATGGCCGCATCGAACTGGAATGCTCCGGGATGCGCCCCCACGGACGGCCACTATGTCTACCCGCTGTTTTCGAATTCGCAGAAGGTGGCCAGTGGCTCTCTCAACCGGTTCGCCATCCCTGGGGTCCCGGATGCCAACCGGATGTCGACGATCCTGGCCCTGGGCCAGACATGCGACGATTCGGCCACGCCCGCCATTGAGACCAACGCGGATTGCAGCATAAAAGCAGATGGACAAATGCCGAATGAACCAGGAATAGATCGAAGGAGAATCCAGATGATAAACAGCCTAATCGGTCGGAATCTGGCCTTGGGCGGGGCCTGCGATCCTGCCTCTGCGGCCTATGGGATCAGCGCCTCCGGCCAAGCGTTGATCTGCACCGCCGGCGGTACTTGGCAGACCGTCCCGGCCCAGGCCGCCTTTGTGGTCTGGTTCTGAGGGAGGCGTCAATGCGGATCACACTGCTTGCCGCAACCATCATGCTGATGACACCCCCCGCGATAGCGCAGCAGACCCCCGGTCAATATTGCGCATCCCTCGCCGCTAGCTCCTGTGAGGTTCTCAATGTAGAGGCCAATTCAGTTCAAGTTCAGGCGGCATACGTTGAACATCGATATTATGTCAAAGCATGCCTGAACAGAAAGCTCGTATTCAGAACATACTATATTGAATTTAATGGAAGATTAAGGGGATTTACGAATAGAGATTTAAATGGTACCGTCGCCTTTGACGGTATCAATCTTCCGTCTACTGGAAGCACTCCGGTTGGCGCGATAGGCCAGGCCCAGGATTTCGCAAAATTCTGTGATGCGCCTTGGTAGTGCATATATAGACTTATATCCGGTAGAGATCGACGATCCGTTACTGTGCTGATCGAGTAATGACCTGACAGTTATGGCCACACCGGCCCCCGCGGCGGCCGGTGTGGCCATATCGCCTCTGGTGAGGTTTGATGGAGTTGGGATCCACATCAACCCTGTGACCGGAGCACGTCATGACCACGGCAGAGAAGGTAGCAAGCCGCAAGCTGAGCATGGTGCAACTTGCGTCGGAGCTTGGAAATGTCAGTAATGCCTGCAAGGTGATAGGCTACAGCCGACAGCAATTTTATGAGATACGTCGGAATTACCAGACCTATGGTTCGGAAGGTCTGATCGACCGTCTGCCGGGCGCACGCGGCCCGCATCCCAGCAGTGTATCGGCGGAGGTGGAGACGGCGGCATCGGGTGGGGTGCGCGGCGTGTGGCAGCGCCACGGGCTGCTGACCAACCATGACCGCCTGCTGCGCCTGGAAAAGAGCACGGCGGAACTCCAGATCACCCTGTCGGATGAGCAGGTCCGGCTGCTGGAGCGCTTGAGCCCGGAGTTCCGCGACCGGCATATCGAGGCGCCCTGAAAGCTTCGCCAGAGGGGGCGACTCTCAGGGGATTACCGTATCTGTCACGTTGACATTTCCTGCGCGTACAAAGTAGGATGGGTTAAGATGAAAGAAAATTCGCAGATTTAATCATGTTATCAGGCTTGTCAGCAGAATTGAATGAAGATTCCCATGTGATTGACGCCTTTGTACTGCCTCCTTTGCAAGCACGTTCAATTATTCAGCTTTATATAAGCCACGGTCAGTTTGAAAAAGCGAGGCAGGTATGGTTTGGGAGTTTGGATTTTCGCAACGCCCTGAGAAATGATGTCATACTTTTGGCGGACATTTATTATGGATTGCGCGAATATGAACAGGCAATTAAATATTACAAAATTGCCCACGATAACTGGAATGATTCCGGTAATCTAAGGGCCAGACTCGGAATTAGACTGGCGCTCTGTCATTTAACAATAGATCCATTCGATGTAAGGGGTTGGCAGTATTTTACGTATCGGTCGGTAGTGTGGCCAAGTGCTGGCGCTATCAGTGAATATGACAAGAGAGAACAGTGGAGGCCTGGTTCTAACCTGGGTCAGCGGCTCGTGATATATGGCGACCTGGGATTTGGTGATTCTATCATGATATCAAAATATTATCAATCTATACAATCACTTCATCCAAATATGGTCATTAAAGTTCATGAAAGACTGAAGCCTGCACTCGAATTAAATTATCCATCCCTGCCATTTTCTTCTGATCCAAGTGCGAATCATGATGATTTATTTATCAGGGACATGAGTATTCCAGCAATTCTAGGCTGTGATGAATTGAGAAATTTTGGCCAAAAAAGCAGGCATGTTGACCCGGTCTTTCCATTAAATTTGAATAAAATCGGTGTGTGCTGGAATACATCAAAAGCAAACTATGGGGAGTGGTTGAAGAGGTCAATTGAATTTGAAATTTTTAAGAAAGTATTTTGTTCGAACTATGAGTTTTTTAGTTTGGCACCACCGGCTATGGCACCTACCGGTGATGAACAAATCCCGTCAAATCTCAATATGTCGCTGACAGGTGATATGGGTGCCATGGCCGCCCTTATTGCTGATATGGATCTTGTTATCACCGTTGACACTTCCGCCGCGCATTTGGCAGGCATCATGGGTAAACCGGTTTGGACTCTATTAGGGTCAGAACCGGAACAGAGCATTGAAATTGCAGTTAGAATGTGATTCCAATGCGTTATTGACGTCTTGGAGGTTGGAATGCGGGAGATTTTCTGGCTGTCGGATCAGGCCTGGGC
>JAIXTS010000280.1 GCA_027483805.1 Azospirillum sp.
CGTCGACCCCTGGCCGCCTTCACGAACGGGTATTCCATCGTGGCAGATCGCAAACCGACGATCATCGATGTGGCGCGTGCCGCCGGTGCGTCGATCAAGACCGTTTCCCGCGTCATGAATAATGAACGTTATGTCAGTGCGGAAACGCGCGAACGCGTTCTGAAGGTGATGGCGGAATTGCAGTTCCAGCCCAATAAATCGGCGCAGAGCCTGAAGGGCGACAAGTCTTATCTGATCGCCCATGTCTATGGTGATCCCGGCGGTTATTACACGGGCCAGATCCAGATGGGCCTTCTGACCCGCTTCCGCGATCAGGGCTATCACCTGCTGATCGAAGAAATCGATTATCGCGGGGATGATGTGGAGGACCGGGTCAGCAAGCTGGTCAATCAGCTCAATCTGGATGGTGTCGTCGTGACCGCACCCGTCACCGACAATGATACCGTGATGGGCGTTATCGAACGGGCCAACATCCCTTATGTCCGCGTGACGCCGCAGCAGGAACGGGATGGCGGGTCATCGGTGCGGATCGACGAACGCGCCGCCAGCAACGACCTGACCATGCACCTGCTGGCCTTCGGCCATCGGCGCATCGGCTTCATCAAGGGGCCGGAACATCATGCCGGTACCAAGCTGCGCTATTCCGGCTATTGCGATGCGCTGCGTGAATATGGGCTGGACCCCGACCCGGACTATATCGAACAGGGCGGCTTCACCTACCGTTCCGCCCTGCCCTGCGCGCGCCGGCTGCTGTCCCTGGCCGAACCGCCGACGGCCATCGTCGCCTCAAACGATGAAATGGCCGCCGCAATCCTGTCGGTGGCCCATGACCGCGGCCTATCATTGCCGGGCGATCTGTCCGTGGTCGGGTTCGATGATATCGAACTGGCCGAAATGGTCTGGCCGCCCCTGACCACCGTCAAGCAGCCGATCCAGGAGCTGGCCGATGCCGCTGCGGAAATCCTGGTCACCATCCTGACGCGCAAAAAACAACCGGGAGAGGCGGCACCCGTGACCCACCGGGTGCTGCCCCATCACGTCGTTATCCGCCGGTCCACAGCCCCGCCGGCGCGGCGCTGATCAGAAGTCCCGTTCGGCCCGGCAATGGTCGCGCAGGAAATGCGCATGGTGCGGCAGACCGGCAACCTGGGCCTTCAGCAGCGGGGCGGACCGGTCCAGCGTTTCCGTGATGACGTTCATGGGCAGCTTGTCCACAAACGGCTGGTACCGCGCGGGCCGCACCCCCATCCCCTCATATACCGACTGCCAGCTGGCAGCCCCGAACAATTCCTCCAGACCCTGCCGCAGGATACCCGTGGCCTTGAAAAGCTCCATGCGGGCACGCAAGGATGCGGGGATCGGCGTCCGCTGGGCCGCGCGCCAGAAGGGCGTGTCGTCGCGCTGCGTCGTGCAGTAATGCAGCACGATGAAATCGCGCACTTCCTCATATTCCGCCGCCACGCGCCGGTTGAATTCCGCCTGCAAAGACGGGTCGCAATCAGCATCGGGGAAGAACCGGAAAAGGTAATCGACGGCACGATAGACCAGATGGATGGCGGTCGATTCCAGCGGTTCGATGAAGCCGGCGGCCAGACCCAGGGCCACGCAGTTCTTCTCCCACATTCGGGCCCGCATGCCGGTCTTAAAGGGGATGACATTCGGCTCGATCAGGGGGCGGCCCTTGACCTGTCGCATCAGGGTCGCCACCGCCTCATCATCCGACAGGAAGCGGCTGGAATAGACATAGCCATTGCCGGCCCGGTGCTGCAAAGGGATGCGCCACCGCCAGCCGCAATCCTGCGCCTGGCTCAGGGTATAGGGATGCACATCGGCATCATCCTCAGTGTTCTCGGTCTGCACCGCCACGGCCCGGTCGCACAGCAGCTCATCCGCCCAGCTGACATAGCCCACGCCCAGCGTCTGGCCGATCAACAGGGCACGGAAGCCGGTGCAGTCAATGAAGAAATCGCCATCCACAACCTTGCCATTGGCCAGGTCCAGCCCGGCGATGGACCCGTCGGGATGGGTACGCACCCGGTTGATGCGGCCCTCTGTGCGCGTCACGCCGCGTTCTTCGGCATAACGGCGCAGATATTGCGCCACCCGCTTGGCATCGACATGCAGGGCATAGGACGCGGACGCTATCATGGTGCGTGGCGCCTTGAAGGGCAGCAGGAATTTCATCTGGTCGGCCATCACCGTGGCCGCCGCGAAATCCTGCAATTCCGACGGATGGCCCGCCGCCTTGGCCCGCAGCCAGCATTGATAGAATTCGTGATTGTCGATCAACCCACCCAGCGTGCCGAACGGGTGGTAATAATGCTGGTTCTTCTTGAACCAATCCTCGAACCGGATGGCCAGCTTGAAGCTGGCATTGGTGGATTTGATGAAATCCTGCTCGTCGATGCCCAGGCTGCGCAGCAGCACGACGAAGGGCGGGATGGTGCTTTCGCCCACGCCGATCGTGCCGATCTCATCGGACTCCACCAGCTCAACAGCGGTGCCCGTTCCCTTCGTCATGAAGGACAGCATGGCGGCGGTGATCCAGCCGGCCGTGCCGCCCCCGGCGATGACGATCCTGTTCAACGGCTTCATGACGTTCCCTCTTGTCCGACTTTTTGTTTAGACAACGACCTTGGCGTACCGGTCGATGAATTCCTGGTGCGTGGGGCAATCGGCCACCGTATCGGCGATGGCCTTGCGCATGCCGGCCAGCCCCCGGGAGAGGCTAGGCAGGTCGAACCCATCCAGCGCCGGGTCATAACCGTCGGGCAGGAAGTCAAACCCGGCATAAATGGCAAGCCAGCTGGCCGGCTGGAACATCTCCCAGCGGTAGCGGACCATGTGCCCTCGCCGCTTCCACATCTCCACCTTTCGGGTCAGCGTGTCCGGCAGGTCGATGGCCCGGCAATCGCGCCAGAAGGCGGTATCCTCGCGCCGGTTCAGCCAGTAATGCAGGATGATGAAGTCACGCACCCGCTCCATCTCCCGCCGGCTCCAGTCATTATATTCATCAACCAGCAGGGGATCGATATCGCGGCCCGGAAACAGCTGTTTCAGCTTGTCGATCCCCGTCTCGATCAGGGCGATGG
The DNA here is from genome assembly GCA_027483805.1 of Azospirillum sp. Classification (GTDB taxonomy): domain Bacteria; phylum Pseudomonadota; class Alphaproteobacteria; order Azospirillales; family Azospirillaceae; genus Niveispirillum. Next base: position 3,093 of record JAIXTS010000280.1, read on the forward strand.
ACGTGCTTTCTAGCGGCTCCAGGAACCCCGATGCCAGGCCGATGGCAACAACATTGCCCTTCCAGGCCTGACGGCGCCGGCCCGGCGTGAAGGTGATGCGGCGTGGCGTCATTTTCAGATCACCCCCGACGGCCGCCAGCAGTTCCGCATCCGCGTCGCTGTCGCTGATATGCCGGCTGGAATAGACATATCCATGGCCGGTCCGGTGCTGAAGCGGAATGGTCCAGCGCCAGCCGGCATCATGCGCCGTCACGCGGGTAAAGGGCGGCGGCGGGGTGATGGCATGACCCTGTGCCGCCAGGGCGCGGTCACACAGCAGCCATTGGCCCCAATCCTCATACCCCGCCCTCATCGCCCCTTCGATCAGCAATCCCTGGAAGCCGGAGCAATCGACGAACAGGTCACCCGGGATAACAGCACCGCTATCCAGCAGCAGCCCCGTGACATGACCGTTCTGCGGGCTCAATTCCACCTTCTCGATCTTGGAATCGATGCGCCGGACGCCCAATTTTTCCGCCGTCTGGCGCATCAGCTGCGCAAACAAGCCGGCATCGAAATGCAAGGCCCAATCAAAGACCGACAGGGTGGAGGGCGGGTTGGGCGACGGGGTCGTGAACCGCCCGCCGCGCGCAAGCGCAACCGCCAGCGAATAATCGCCCAAATCCACCTTCTCCCCGGCGGCGCGCAGACGCAGCCAATATTGGTGGAAGGCAATGTCCCGCAGATCCTGGCCATAAACGCCGAACGGATGAATGAAGCTGCTGTCCTTATTCAGCCAGCCATCGAACCGGATGCCCAGCTTGACCGTGCCATGCGTGGCCTTCAGCACATCCAGATCGCGCAGACCCAGCGATTGGTAGAAGCGGCGGATGGTAGGGATGGTCGCTTCGCCCACCCCGATGGTGCCGATGGCGGAGCTTTCGATCAGGGTGATCCTCAACCCCGATCCCTGGAAATGGTTGGCCAGCGACGCCGCCGTCATCCACCCGGCGGTCCCGCCGCCGACAATGACCAGTTCACGGATGCGGTTATCGCTGGGCATCTTCATTCTTCCGGGTAAATCTCAGGGGATTGTACAGGTGAATGGCAAAGAAAAAAGGGCGCCGCCTTGACGTGGATCACGTCCCGGCGGCGCCCCCGTCCTCACGCTACAGTCGGATTACCACTTGAAGCGGGCGCCCAGGGTGTAACGGCTTTCATACTCGTTCTGCCATGCAAACTGCGTGATGCCGGGCTTGAACTGAACGAAATAGTCCTCAATCTCGCCCGTGATGTTGGATCCGTTGGCATAGATCGTGATGTTTTCGTTGATGTTATAGCTCAGGTTCACGTCAACGAACTGCGTGCTGTCTTGGTAGACCGGGAAGTCCTTGAAGACATTTTCCAGACGCTTGCTGCGGTAGTTATAGGCAATGCGGGCCTGGAAATTATCATCCTGGTACCAACCAACAAGGTTGTACTGATGCTTGGAGTTGTCGTTGAACGGCAGCTTCAGCGTGCCAACGGTCTGCTCGCTGGGCGAGTAGGTATAGTTGGTATCAACACCAAAGTTGGAGATGAAGCTGTCTTCGTCCAGGAAATCCTTGAAGGACAGCTTGGCCCCAAGCTCAACACCTTCCACCCGGCCACCTTCGCCCTGCTGCGGACGGGTCACGGGCACAGTACGGCGGATCACGCCATCCTGGTCCGGGAACCGGCCATCATTCGTGGTGCGGGTGACGACGTAGCTTTCGATATTCATTCGGAACACGGCGAGGTTCAGCATGCTGGCCTTGCCGATGTAATACTCGATCGCGGCATCCCAGTTGTCAGCGCGCCACGGATCCAGCTCCGGATTGCCGCTCGACTCTGCACTGGTGACTTCACGGATCTTCGTACCATCGGGACGCAGCGGGCCGTCAGCCGTGTTGATCTTCAAAGCGCCGCCATACTTCAGCAGGTCCAGCGGCTGCATGGTCTTGCTGTAGCTGAAGCGCAGACGCACATCGTCGGTGACGTCGTAGCTGGCATTCACCGCCGGCAGGTAGTCGTAGTAGCTGCGGCGGCTGACGACGTCGCCGGCATCGACGTTGGTATCGCCGTAATTCAGGGTATCACCCGTGATATTCTGACGAACCAGCAGCTCGGTGCGGATGATCTTCACACCCGCGGTACCGTTCAACTGGCCCCATTCGAAGCTGGTATTGACGTAGCCGCTGTCTTCGGTGAAGTCGACATCATAGGACTGACCGGGGATGATGACACGATCGGCGCCACCAAACACCTTCTTGTGGAAGGCAACCGGATCGTCGAAGTCACGCGGATCGATCGCCCAGAAGCCGGGGATGCCCTTGGTGACAGAGCCCAGATTGTCCACCCAGATAACGTTGTTGTAGGTGTCCAGACGCGTCGGTGCATTGACCGTATAGCCCTGGAATACCTGCTGGCCCGTCACCGGGTCGCGAACGAATTCGCCGGCCTGGCACTGGTTCTGGTTCATGACAACGTCGATGGCCTTCCACTGCGCCGAACAGCCGGACGTGTTCGGCAGGCCTTGGTTATTGACGCCAATACCCTGGTAGAAGTTTGAGAAATGGTGGAACTGGTCAATGGACACCGACCGGTCGCTGCGGCGAATGCCGACATCGATGCTGGTCAGGAAACCAGCCAGCGGTTCTTCGAAATCATACTCGGTATCGATACGATACACACTCAGGTCGGACGTCGCCTCGTTGTTGCCTTCGGACGAGAAGGCACCGATGGCATAACTGTCCTTGTTCGCCATGTAGTCGGTCAGGGTCTTACCAGCGCCCAGACCGCCGGAAATGACGCGGTCAAAGCCAGACCAGACCGGGCTCTTGCCCGAAATGTCATAATGCAGCTGCGGATTCTGACCATAACCCAGCGGATTGGGATCGACATAACGCCCACCCAGGCTGCCCACAACATTGTTGGTGTAGCGCGATGCCGGGAACTTGGACGCAATGGAGGACGGGTAGAAAGTGCCCCGCGTGCGGTCCGCGGCATTCTGGAACAGATTGAACCGACCCGGCGCATAGCGCCAGTTCGACAAGTCGCCCTGGGCCTGACCGTTCAGCGACAGGCGGTCCGCGTCCGCCCGAACGGCGCGTGCGCTGACCTTCAGCGGGCCACCATTGTCATACTTCAACTCAGCATTGAAGTTCTTGGACTCGGACTTGTTGACACGGTTGACCGAGAAGGAGTTCACCCACCAGGCGTCGATATCATACTCGTCAACGGCCAGCCAATTGCCACCCGGCACCGGGGTAGAATCCGTCGGCTTAGTCCATACACCGAATGCATCGCCAGACCAGCGGTTGGAGATGTTGATACCGGCAGCGCGGTTATACTCATCCATCTTCGTGTAGAAGCCCTCGGCCACGAAGGTGAAGCCTTCGCCGAGATCGGCTTCAAATGCGCCGGACACGGAGACGCGATCGCGCTCCGTCTCTTTCTTGAAGCTTTCAAAGCCGTGCGGGGAGATGAACTGGTTCGGCGCCGTACCACCCCAGTCATTATTGCCCGACAGACCACCGGTGCCGGGCCCCGGTGCCAGACCGGAATAGTTGTTCCCCAGGTTCGACTGGCTGCCAGCAGCAGACACCAGCGCGCCGATACGATCGCCACGATAGGAGATCAGGCCGTTGGCCAGCCAATCCTTTTCCTTGGTATCCTTGCCCGTCTGGCCTTCAACGGCGCCCGTGGCGGAGAAGCCATAGGGCATGTCGGAGGGACGACGGGTACGCAGGTCGATGGTACCCGACACACCGGACAGGGCATTCTTGGTGTCCGTGGTCTTGTAAACCACAACGGCATTCATCAACTGCGCCGGCACGTCGGTCAGGTTGGGCTTTGCCTCTCCCTGATTGCCGGCAGACAGGTACTGTTCACCATTCAGCATGGTGATGACCTGCGGCAGGCCGCGCACATTGACCGTGGAGCCTTCGCCCGCGTCGCGGCGGATCTGGATGCCGGGAACGCGCTGCAGAGCGTCGGCAATGGTCACGTCCGGCAGTTTGCCGATATCTTCGGACGAGATGGCATCGACGATGGCCGTCTGATTGCGCTTCACATCGACCGAGCGCTGCTGCGAAGCGCGCACACCGGTAACGATGATTTCGTCAAGCGTATCGGCGGCTGCCGGCGCGGCCTGGGCCATGGCGGTCGATACCAGCGCGAACGGCGACGCGCTTGCCAGCAGGGCCACGGCCACGCCGCGACCAAGCATTGAATGCATCCCTGTCAAGAGATCCTCCCTCAGAGCAAAATTTTACGTGTGGTTTTTGGCGCCAAGATGCGCGGGATCATTCGCAGAGCACCGCTTCACGCGTGCCATGCGGCTGATGGTTTCGATCGGGCTATTGAGTTAGCCGCTCGGTTTGTTCCCCACCCATCCAGGCGTGTTTCGTCACACGCTCCCATCCTTGTGGTTCCAAATTTACGACAGGGCCGTATGATGTCAAGCGCTATATGTCATCGTTGTCATACGCAATGACAGCGCAGACATCCATTGTCCGTGTCACAAACAACTTAATCCCCACCTTGCATTGCTTATAAAGTTTCCGCATCCGCGAAGGGTAAAGGCGAATTGGCCGGAAATCCGCCATTTTCTAAAAACGGCTCGTGAGCATTTGGGGTAACCCCAACCCATTGTTGCCGAGATGCCACGCTGTCGATAGGAAATTCAAATCAGGGGCGAGACAGAAATCAGACAACGTTGTCCGTTTTAACTGACAAGGCCCTGCCCCTCTGTTATCATAAAAGCTGAGACACCCGCACGCAGAAGGCAGGGTGGAAATCTGGGAGAATGTGAGGGGTGCCGTATTCACCCGCGGTGCCTTCACATTCCTGGCGATGCAAGCCATTGCAGGAGAAGGCCGCATCCGGCCGCGCCACAAGAATGAAAGAGGAAAGCCATGAATAACAGGAAGATGCGGGCCTTTATGTCCACACTGATGCTGGCCACGGCCATGACCATGGCCCCCCTGAACGCCGCGGGAAACCCGGTCGTTGCAGCCACAGCCACTCTGGCCCGCCCCTGGATGGACACCTCGCTTTCCGCTGAGGCGCGTACCGACCTTCTGTTGCGCGAAATGACCGTGGACGAGAAGAAGACCCTGGTGTACGGCTATTTCGGGTCGCCCTTCAAAGAACGCAATTACGCACCTCCCGCCGGTGTCCGGATGGGATCGGCCGGCTATATCCCCGGTATCGAACGCCTGGGCATACCGGCGCAATGGCAGACCGATGCCGGCCTTGGCGTGGCAACACAGCGTGACTCGACCGAGCCGATGCGGGAACGTACTTCCCTGCCCGCCGGCATTGCCACGGTCGCCACTTGGAATCCCGCCCTGGCCCGCCAGGGCGGCGCTATGATCGGCAAGGAGGCCCGGCTGTCGGGCTTCAATGTCATGCTGGCCGGCGGCGTCAATCTGGTGCGTGAACCGCGCAATGGCCGCAATTTCGAATATGGGGCGGAGGACCCACTGCTGGCCGGCATCATGGTCGGGGCACAGATCAGCGGTATCCAGTCAAACAACATCATCTCCACCATCAAGCATTACGCCCTGAACGCGCAGGAGACGGGGCGCTTTGTCCTGTCCGCCAACATTGACGAGGCGGGCGCCCGCATGTCGGACCTGTTGGCTTTTGAAATTGCGATGGAACGGTCAAACCCAGGCTCCGTAATGTGCGCCTATAATCGGTATAATGGCGATTACGCCTGTGAGAATGACTTCCTCCTGAACAAGGTGCTGAAGGGCGACTGGGGCTATAAGGGCTATGTCATGTCCGACTGGGGTGCCGTCCACAGCACCGCCAAAGCCGCTAACAACGGGCTGGACCAGGAATCGGGCTATATCTTCGACAAGGAAATGTTCTTCGGCGCCGACCTGCTGGGCAAGGCGCTGGCCGACGGCTCTGTGCCCATGGCCCGTCTGGACGATATGAACCGCCGCATCCTGCGCGCGCTGTTCGATCATGGGGTCATGGACAATCCTGTCGCTGTCGAAGACCACAAGATTGACTATGCCGCCCATGCCAAAATCACGCGCGCCGACGCGGAGGAAGGCATCGTCCTGTTGAAGAATCAGGGCGGCCTGCTGCCCCTGGCGGCAGGAGCATCGAAGATTGCCGTCATCGGCGGCTATGCCGACAAGGGCGTGATGTCGGGCGGCGGTTCCTCCACCGTCTTCGGGCGCGGTGGTAATCCCGTACCGGGCCTGGGCCCGAAGAATTTCCCCGGCCCCATCGTCTTTCACGCCAATCCGCCGCTGGCCGCCATCCAGGCCCGTGCCGGCGGCAATGTCGCCTTCGACACCGGCACCGACCCGACCGCCGCCGCGAAGCTGGCCGCTGACAGCGATCTGGCCATCGTCTTCGTGAACCAGTGGACGGGTGAGGCGATGGATTTCGCGCTGACCCTGCCCGACAATCAGGATGCGCTGGTGGCCGCCGTGGCCAAGGCCAACAAGCGCACCATCGTGGTGGTGCAATCGGGCGGCCCCGTCTTCATGCCCTGGCTGAAGGAGGTGGGCGCGGTCCTGGCCGCCTGGTATCCGGGCAGCGCGGGCGGCGAGGCCATTGCCCGGGTGATCTATGGCGAGGTGGATGCCAGCGGCCGCCTTCCCGTCACCTTCCCCGCCAGCCTGGATCAGCTGCCGCGTCCCAAGCTTGATGGAGAGGGCCTGCCTGATGGCACCAAATTCGATGTCTCCTACGGGGAGGGGGCTGCCGTCGGCTATAAATGGTTTGACCAGAAGGGATACAAGCCGTTGTTCGCCTTCGGTTACGGGCTGTCCTACACCCGCTTTGCCTACAAGGATTTGAAGGCGTCGGTGGGGACCGATGGTACACTGACCTTGTCCGGGTCGGTCACCAATATCGGGGAACGCGCCGGTAAAGCCGTGCCCCAACTTTATGTCGGGCCGGCCACGGGTGGCTGGGAAGCGCCAAAACGTCTGGCCGGCTGGCAGAAACTGGAACTGGCGTCAGGGGCCAGCAGCCGCTTCACAGTGCCGGTTGATGCCCGCCTCCTGGCGACCTTTGACGTGGCGAAGAACGAATGGGTGGTGAAGCCGGGTCGCTACAAGGTCTGGCTGGGCGCATCGGCCACCGACCTTCCGGTCACCACCGAGGTCACACTGAAGGGCGGCCGCTTCAGTGCGGTAAAGGCGAATTGATAACAACAGTCAAAATCCGTGACCGTTAGTATCCGCAGTGACTGACGCTGCGACGGCCCACGCCGCCGAAGCTTGAAAAGCCGACCTGTCGGCTCTTCAAGCTGCTGGCATGGGGGCACCCCGGGATTCCTGACCGACATTGCTGGATGGCTTCCATCAGGTCCAACCGCGTGCGTAGCGGGTCCACCACAAAGACCGGGCCTGTGGGCGCGTCGTCCATCAGCTTGTCCTCCGCCGGACGGTAGGGCGCAAAGCCGGGCGTTCCATTTTTGGCGAAAGCCACGAAATGATCATGGAAAGCCTTGGACATCGCCTGGTCGGCTGGGGTGACGGCGCCGGGATAACGGGCGTCGATGATGAACGTGCCGCGGATAATGTCGCCGTTCCGGCAGTCGAACTCGAACCCGTTCGAGCACCCGCGCAGGTTGGCGCGCATGACGATCACCGTGCCGTCATGCGCCAAGTCGGGCCGCTCCTCATATTTGCGGGCCAGCAGCAGGTTGTTGGCCTGCATGATGCGATAGACCCGCTTGTGGTTCACCGGCGCTGCCCCCGTTTCCCGCAACTGCCGGTTCAGCAGCGCTGTGATCCGACGGTAACCATAGGTCGGCCGCGCCGTCACCAGGGCGGTGATCATCGGCAAAATCACCACGTCATCAGCCTTTTGGTAGCGACCGCGCGGCCAGCTATATCGTTGTCGCCAGCACTGCCAGCAGCCCTCCCCCGCCCCGCCCTATGTCGCCCATGAACTGGTGGTTCGGGATAGCACGGCGGCACCGGCCGGAACCTGAACCACATCCTTGCCAGCATCGCGCTACCCTGCGACGATTGCCGTTGCCCTATTCTGTTTACCAAGCACAGCAAGAGACCATTACCCATCATGGATGTCACGATCAGCGATGTGGCCGCCTATGCGGATGTTTCGATCCGGACGGTGTCCCGCGTTCTGAACCGCTCCACCAAGGTCAATGCCCAGACGCGGGAGCGGGTGGAGGCGGCAATCCAGGCCTTGGGTTTCCGCCCCAGTGCCCGGGCACGCGGCTTGGCCACCGGCCAATCCTTCCTGATCGGCATGGTACATAACGACCTGAACGCGTTGGTTCTTGATACGGTGCAGCGGGGCATGGTGCGGGAGGCCACGCGCCGCGGCTATGAAATCGTCATCCACCCGACCCATACCCCCCCAGAAGGGGCCGTCAACGACGTGCTCGAATTCATCAACCGGTCACGGGTGGACGGACTGGTGGTTCTGTCGCCCGTGTCAACGGTGGAAGGCTTGCCCCAAGCTCTGGCGGAGGCGGAAGTGCCAGCGGTAGCATTGTCTCCAACAGAATTGAAAGGCTATACCGGCGTCGTAGTATCCGGCGAACGGGCCGCAGCGGCGGCCGTGGCGCGCCATCTCCTGGAATTGGGACACACACGCATCGCCCTGATCTCCGGTCCCTCGGCTGCTTTCTCTGCCCGTGAGCGGCGTGCCGGTTTCGTTTCAGCCCTGCTGGAACGGGGCTGTGGCCTGACGGGGGAAGCGGAGGGCGATTACAGTTTCAATTCAGGAGCAGCCGCCGCAGACCGGTTACTGTCACTGGACCCGCGCCCGACCGCCATCTTCGCCGCCAATGATGTAATGGCGGCTGGTGTGCTGAAAGCAGCAGCCGCCCGGAATATCGCCATCCCGCAGGACCTCTCCGTTGTCGGCTTTGATGGCAGTATCCTGGCCGAAATGCTGACGCCGTCATTGACTACGGTGCACCGACCCATGGGCGACATGGCGCAACTGGCCACCGCATGGCTGATCAATATGGTGGAACGCCAGGAAGCCCCCGAACAACCGATATTCCATCAAAATCTTACGCTGGTCCCAGGCGCATCCAGCGCGCTGGCCCCCTGTGCCTCCGACATACTGATACCATCAAGAACGGGACCGCCGGGCAATGACCAGGGCACCCAGGACACCGGCACGGTTTCCAAGGGCCGGCGGCAGGATAAACTCACCCCGTAATGCCGGAACATCCAGATATCCGGCCAGATAGGTCCGCATAGCCTGCGCGGCCGCCTGTCGCACGCCGGTCCGCTGTCCGACACCGCCGCCCAGGATGATGCGCCGTGGTGCGGTGACCAGCAGCAGACTGGCGCAGAGCTGGCCGATATAATCGCCCACCAGTGGCCAGACAGGATGATCTTCAGGCAACTCCTCGGCCGGACGGCCGACACGGGCGGCAATGGCCGGGCCGCAGGCCAGACCCTCCAGACAGTCCCCGTGGAAGGGGCAATGGCCCGTATAAGGGTCCTTCACCGGATCGCGGCGGACCAACAGGTGGCCAGCCTCCGGATGCAGCAGCCCATGTACCGGCGCGCCATTGATCACAAGCCCGACCCCGATACCCGTGCCCACGGTGATATAGGCAAAATCGCGCAAGCCCTGTGCCGCCCCCCAGCATCCTTCCCCCAGGGCGGCGCCGTTGACGTCAGTATCCAGATGAACGGGAACGCCGAAGCGGCGCGCCAGGGGCTCCGCCAGCTTTGTTTGCGACCAACCGGGCTTGGGCGTGTTGGTGATGCGCAGACCGCCTGGATCGGCAGTGTCCAGGCAGAGCGGCCCGAAACTGGCGATGCCGATGGCGTCGAAAGGCATCAAAGCCTCCAGTGCCGTCACGATGGCCGCCATGGTGGTGTTCGGTTCGGTCGTGGGGATACGAACGGGATCGGTCAGGTCATCCGGGCCGGTTCCGGCCGCCACGACAACCTTGGTCCCCCCCAGTTCGATACAGGCGACGCGCATGTCCTACCCGTCCTTCTTCACCAGCCAGCGCAAGCCCCAGGGGGCCATCGCCACAGACTGCGCCGTGAGGTCCGTGCCGTCCAGCAGGTCATGCCATGTCCCGCCACCCAGAATATCGGTCAGGTCAATCCTGGCCGCCTGTCCCTTGAACCAGCCTAGGCAGATGAGCCGGTCACCGTCACCGCCCCCGCGGTCGAAGGCCAGCAGGCCCGGATCGGCGGTGACGAAGGGACGGGCCGGGTTCGCGGCGTGCAGGCCGGGGCGATCCCGGCGCAAAGCGGCAAACTGCGCAAGGGCGGCATGGATAGCCCCCTCGGGCCGGGCCCAGTCCATACGCGGCCGGTGAAGCCAACGCCCATCCTCATGGTCGGCCTCCAGCGCATAATCGGGGTCGTTGGTCAGCGCCCGCTCATCCCCCATATACAGCGCGGGGATGCCATCCAGGGCAAAGGTCACACCATAGAGCAGCCGCAGTCGTGCCAGCGCCGCCCGGTTGTCAGCCCCGTCGCGGAACCCGGCCAGTGACGCGGCCATGCCGTTGGTGGAGCGCACGGCCCCCGGTTCTGCCTGGAAGGCCCGGCCATCGGCAAAGGAACCGGGAACCGTGCCCGCATAAAAATCCGAAATCCAGGCCAAGGTTTCATCCGCGATCACGCCCTTCAGCGCACCCCAGATGATATCATCATGACAGCGGACATAGGTCAGCCACCCGGCCACCGCCGGCTTGGCCAATGCCTGGGTCAGGCAGGTCGATAATGGCCTGGTGTCACCCGTGGCCAGGGCAGCCCACAGTGCCGTCATCGCGGTATTGTTGTAGGCAAGATGGCATTCGGGCCGGTCGGCATCCCCCAGAAAGGGCAGCACTTCCGCCAGACCGACGATCGCTTCCGCCTTCAGCGCCACCGCCGGCGCGGCAATGGCAAGGGCGGCGCGCCAGGCGCGGACCACCTGATGGGTTTCCGGCAGCCCCCGGCAATCGGTGCCGGCACGTTTCCACAGGAAGGGGGCGCTGTCCAGGCGGAACACTTCCGCCCCCTGGTTGGCCAGATACAGCAATACATCCATCATCTCGATGAACACGGCGGGATTGGCGTAATTCAAATCCCACTGGAAGGGGTAGAAGGTGGTCCAGACATGGCCGCCCATTTCCGGCACAAAAGTGAAGTTACCGGGGGCCGTCTGCGGGAAGACCTGCCCCAGATGCGCCTCCAGCGCGGCGACCTGTTCGGGGGGCTTCACCACATGGTAGAAGTCGCGGAATTTTGCGTCGCCGGCCTTGGCCGCCAGGGCCCAGCCATGGGTATCGGCCGTGTGGTTGCAGACAATATCCAGGCACAGGCTGATCCCCCGTGCCCGGAGGTCCACAGCCAGCGCCCGCAGATCATCGATGGTGCCCAGCTTGGGATCGACCTGGCGGAAATCAGCCACGGCGAAGCCGCCATCACTGTCGCCTTCACGCGGCTTCAACAGGGGCAACGGGTGCAGATAGGTCACGCCCAGGCGCGACAACTCATCCAACCGGGCGCGCGTACCGGCCAGTGTACCGCCGAACCGGTCGATATAGGTGCAGTAACCGACCATCCCCGGCTGCTGAAACCAGTCCGGCGCGGCCTCCCGCGCGGCATCAAGGTCGCGAAGATCGGCCGGACGGTCGATTGCGGCCGACAGAAGCCGGGCGGCCAGTTCACCCTCCCAGGCGCCACTGCCATAGAGCGGGCGCAATGCCTCCAGCAACCGCGGCCAGTGCCGACCGATCCTTACGGCAAGCCGGCTGGAAAACTCGGCATCGTCGGGAAGGGCCAGGGGAAAGGCAGACATGGGGCAACCTGTTCAGCAAGGCGATCAAACGCGGAAAAGAAAACCCGGCCGGATTCCGGAGAAGGAGGGGGGGGAGGTCTCCGGCCGGGTGCGCCACATCAGAAGCTGTATTTCAGCGTGGCAGTGCTGGAGCGGCCGTTGATGGAGCGGGCGCGGATGATGTTGTCGATGCCGCTGGTGATGGATCCTTCCTCGGATTCCGTCAGGCCCTTGGCATTGAACAGATTGTTGACATTGATCGACAGCGACAGGCCATCGGTAATGGTAGTATCCGCGAACAGATTCACCTGCGCATAGCCCGGCATCACCAGCAGATTGTCGTCCTGCGCGTAGGATTTGGTCGTGCCGATGATATTGGCGCCGACGGTGAAGACATCATAGCTGTAGGACGGCGTCAGCTGATAGACCAGCTTGGCCTGCCGTCGGGGCGTATTGCCCTTGACCGCCGGGGCCAGCGCGTCCTTGGAGATTTCTGCATCGGTCCAGGTGGCACCGCCGGTGAGCAGGAAACCGTCATACCGGTAGGTGGCTTCCAGTTCGATACCCTTGGCCGTGTAGGTCCGGTCGAAGAAGCGCTGGCTGGTTGCCTCGAAATTCTGTTCCTGGGTCTTGGCATAGAAGGCGGTGGCGAAGACGCTGACATCCTCTCCGCGCCACTTCAGGCCCGCTTCATACTGATCGACCATATCGACAGCGTCCTGCTTGGCGACCGACCCGTCGGTGCGCAGTCGGCCGAACAGCAGACGATCGGCATTGGCGCGGCCGCCCTGGCTGATGCGGGCGAAGCCGGCCAGATCGGGGGTGATCATGTAGTTGGCGCCCACCGACCAGGACCAGTAACCCCAATCATAATTGATCTTCTGCGGGTTGGCGCTATCGATCACCGACACTGACCGTTCCGGTACGGAAATGGTTCCGTCGCGGTTCACATCGACCTGGGCCTGACGGCTGGCGATGTAATGGCCACGGGCCTGGCCCTCATCCCGGCGCAGCGAGGCGTCAAGGTTCCATTGCCCCATTTCCCACGCCGCCGACACATAGGGGGCGTCGATATCATACTGCGCATCATAACGGCGGGTGCAGCAATTGCCCCACAGCGGCACGCCATAGGCCAGCAGGCCATTGCTGGTCAGCTTCTGGCCCGCTGCATTATAGACGTCCAGCAGGCGCCCATCCTGACCCTTCACATCCATCACATAGGTGTTCCAAAGCCAGTCCATCTCAATGTTCTGGCGCGCCTTGTAGTACCCGGCCGTCAGGTCAATGGTGCTGTCACCACTGACGATAGCCTTGGTCAGCTTGAAATCATTGGCCAGGTTGGAGAAGTCGTTGATCTCCACATCGAACAGGGCGATGCGCGTGGCGAGGCCGTTACCATTCAGTGCCGACGGTGTGCCAATGGAAGAGCCGTCGGTATAGCGCAGGGTCGCGCCGGTTCCGCCAATGGCGGTGGCAAGGGCCTGCGCCCCCATCACTTCCTGCGGAAAGGGACTGACAAAGCGGCCCGACGTATCGGCCACACGCAGCTTGTTGGCGACCGACCAGCCGTCGGCCAGATCGAACTTGAACTCGCCCCCCGCCGCGGTAGACACGGGATGCATGCCGTCCTTAAGGCTGCTGGTGCGGACATTATTGTCCCCGTCCAAGCCGACATTGGTCAGGAAATTGGGCGTATGCAAGCTGTCGGACAGCAGGCTGAAATTTGCGATGGAGCGGATTTTCGGGTCGCTGTTGGTGCCGCTGACCAGCACAGGCTGCGGCAGGTAGCCGATGGCGCGGTCGTTCAGATACTTGAAGTAGACCCGGGCATAGCCGTTCTCGAACTTGCGGGTCAGGTTAGCCTTGATCTGGCCGCCGCTCTCGGCATTGTAGTTGGCGTTACGGACCCCCTCGCCCTCGCGGTAGAAGCCGCCGATATGGGCTGTCCAATTGTCAGCGATGGCGCCGCCGAATTCGAAATCGCCGCGCGTCGTGTCGTAATCAATGCCACGGGTCAGGGCAAAGCTGCCACCGTCCTTGTCACCGGTCTTGGAGATGAAGTTGATCACGCCGCCGGGCGAGTTGCTGGCCAGCGTGCTGGCGGAACCGCCACGGATCGCCTCCACCCGCGCCACATTGCTGTCAGCACGCAGGAAAATGTCGGCATTACCGAACGCGATGTCGCCAAATTCCATGACCGGAAGGCCATCTTCATGCAATTGCAGGAACTTGGCGCCACCTGCCGCAACCGGCAGACCACGAACCGCGATATTGGCATTGCCCTCGCCGCCCGTGGATTCAGACCGTACGCCCGGAATATTCCGGAAAATTTCGGCGGTGCTGCGCGGGGCGGACTGCATCAGGTCATCCGCCGTCAGGGCGGAGACGGAAACGGAGCTGCGCATCTTCGAGGTCTGGCTGACCACGGCGGTCACCACGATCTCTTCCAGCATCAGGTCGTCGCTGGCGGTGGGCGCTTGCGACGCGGCGGTTGCCTGGGCGACCTGAATGTCCTGGGCATGGGCCATCGACAGGCCGCAGGCGGCCAACGCCGCGCCCATCGCGGACGCGCGCAAAAGAATGCTCTTCATTTGGGTTCTCTCCCTCAAGGACCGGTTGGGTCGATCGCGGGATGACCGTTGCCCGGCACCCCTTTGCTTCAGGAGGTAGAATAGGCAATCTGAAATCGTTTGCAACAGTGATCTTAGGTGATTGTGTGAAGACAAGGCGGGTTTTTTGTAGATTTCGGCACCCGCGAACCCTCCATCCACCACCTTCCTAGCATTTAGGCGCACAGGTTCCCTAAATGTGTTGCCGCGAAGCTACAAACGTTTGCATTGCAAAATCTGAACAGCTTGGAAACGCGTATCCCGGTACCGGGACGGGGCCCCGGCCGGTTGAACCCAAGGGCAATGTGGGGTTCGAGCTTACGGCCGCACCACCGGCTGTGTGGTCCCGCGGTTCGCGGTGGCCTGACGCAGGGCAAAAATCCGCTCATAGATTGCCTTGCGCATCCGGTTGACGGCACCCAGCGGTTTATGGTCCGGCAGCGCGTGCCAGGGCGAGTATGAACTGGCCTCGCAGGCCGCGTTCTGCGGTACGGTGTTGAAATCTTGCTGTGGGATCTCAATCCGCGCCACCTCCTGGAAGGGGGCTTCGGTTTCCGACCATTCGTAACGCGGGTCCTCCACGCTCATCCCTGCCGTCCGCACCTGCACCATGAAGCGCATGCAGGCGCTGCCCGCGGACAATTGCCGCACCATGGCGGCGCGCAGATAGTTCGGATCCTTGGTATCGGGGATGATCACCGGTTTGGGTTCGCATGGCATGGCCGAATATTTAACGGCCACGGCATCCGCACCGCTGCCCAGTTGATAAGGCACCATGGACCAGTAGCGGGTGTTCAACGGATTATCGATGCGCGAACTGGTGGCCCCCACGGCGTTCATCGTGCCCTTCCAGCCGATGGATGTGAGGACCAGGACGGGCTGCAGCCATTGCGTCAGTCTATCGGCACTGTCGGTGTAGCCGACCAGCGTCTGATAATCCTTGGGCGCCGCCACCAGGAAGGTGGGGAAATTGATCATGATGAAATCCTGCGACGGATCCGCCCCAGGCGCCACCAGCAAAGGCGGGGCCGGCAACGGGCGATCGGCCGTCCCCAGCACCTTCACCGCCATGCCCCGCCCGTCTTTCTCATAATCCGGACGGGTGGGATTTTCATTGGAGTTGGAGTAGCGGATCACGGCGTTATAGCTGCCAGGCGCTGCAAACAGGCCCCGGCGAAGGTTATGTGGCACATCATCCCTGACCGTGAAAGTGGCCTGCACACAGCCATGTGGCTTGGGATGCGCATCGCGCCGGACAGGCACATCCGCATAAAGGCGCAGCAGATGGGCCTGGATGATGGCCGCAACGCGGGCCGCCGCCTCCACCTCATCCGGCTGCAACTGCTCCCCCGGCCCGTCGGCTTTGGGATAGTCCGTTGGCAAGATCGGCCGATAAAATTCGTCACCGGTTTCGGCACAGCCGGCCAGCAAAGCGACGATGGCGGTGCAAAGACAGAGACGGGCCCGATTGGACATTGTTCTTCCCCGGTTGGAACGGACGGTCACAGCGTCTTCAGATATTCAATCAGCGCCTGCCGGTCCTCATCCCCCAGTTCGGTGCCGTAAAGGCGGCCGGAATGGCCCGTATTAAAATTGCCGGGGAAGCCTGTGTCATATTCATAGGTCTGACGGCCGGCCTCGGGTTCGGTCTGGTATCCCACCTTGACGGGATCGAAGCGCCGGCTGCCCACATGGAACCGTGTCGGCCGTTTCTTGTCGTCGGTCAGCAGATCGACGAGGGTGGGCACAGAACCATTGTGCAGATAGGGGGCGGTAGCCCAGATCCCCGTCAGCGGCCGCGCCTTGTAGGAGCGTGGATCCGTCCCTTCATCGAAGGACCCTGTATAGGTCTTCGACATGCGGCCGGCGGAAACCGTATCGCTGAGGTCAGACAGCAGGACACCCGCCACCTGTGTGGTCAGCGCATCCGACCGGTTCGGCAGGGTTGCACCATAGCGCTTGGCCCAAAATTCCACCAGATTCGGATGCTTGCCTTCAAGCTTGCCGCTTTCCCAGGCAAGACCCGTGGCCTTGTTCAACTGCAAAAGGAAGTTATCGGCCATGGCAGGGTCAGTGCCGATGACGGAGGTTTGGATCAAGGTGGCCTTATAGGGTTCCCCTTCATCCTTGCGGGCGATCACCTGGTGGCACAGGCTGCAATTCACGCCCTGATCCGTCTTGCCATTGTAGATCTGGGCGCCGCGCGCCGCCTTGTCCTTGTCGATGGCAGGCAAGAAGCCTTCAGGCCAACGCGGAGAGCGCAGGGTCGACAGCCAGTTTTCGAGGTGGCCCAGATTGGTGGTCAGCACGGTCGAAGCAAAACCAAAGCGCGGGTCCTTGCCCGGCACATCCTCAAACGTACCGTCGGGAACGGTCCATTGCGACGGATCGTTGGGTGTCACCCGGATACGGCCATAGACGCCCAACACCTCACCAACATTACGGGCCAACGGGCCGAAACCGATGCCCAGCACGGATGCGTTCTTTGCAAAGCCATTCCACTGCACCACATCCGATTGCGGTGCACCCCAGAGAAACGGATAGCTGACCGGTGCGTTGGATGGCGAGTAATTTGCTTCCGGTACCGAGATGTTGAACCCGGAAACCTGATTGAAAATGGCCCCGATGGCATCGATACGGCCATTGCCCGGCAAAGGCACATAATTGGCGCGGATGATGGCATCCTGCTGTGCCCGCGCCTCCAGCGGCCGGACATTCAGATCAGCTTTCAGCGCATCATTCTTGGCCGAATAGGCGTCATAGGTGCTGACCCCTGGCTTGACATCGACAGGGCATTCCTTGCTGTTGTGGCTGCCGCACAGGTTGCGGCGCAGATACTCGGCCAGCCACATCTGATGCTCGGCCATCTGGCCCAGCAATTCGGTGCGGGCGGCCGGGGTATCAGCCGGCAGGAAGCCCTTTGAAACCAGCTGTGTCACGAACCGGTCGAACTTGTCCTTCTGCTCCGATGTGACCAGCAGGGCATCCAGCAGTTCCGCGTTAAAACGGTAGAAGTCACCTAATGACGGGGCCCCGTCGATGATCAGTGACTTGCCTTCATAGTCCAGTTTATTGGTATGGCAGGCGGCACAGTTGGGACCGGCCCAGGCCATGCCCGGCTGACCATCCTTGCCCCTCCCCCCTGGGGTCACGGTGAACCCGATGGGCAGTGCTTCCGGATTCCAGATATCCTTCTGCGCGGGGATGTAGCCCAGGCGCTCCATATTGGCGGGTGCGATGAAACGATCCTGGTTCGTCGCCTGTTCCACCACCACCAACCAGCCGTAAGGGACCATCCAGGAACCTTGCGGCGTGAACCAGAAGGCCCGGCGTTGGTCGGCGGACCAGCCCTGGTCAACGCCCCACCAGCCGCCCCAGCCATCATGGCCAGGCGCCAGTTCAGCCACCCCGCCCGCAGCACTGCTGGCTGGCCATTTGGGCACAGGCAGCTTACCGGCCGGAACGCTGCCGATCTCAACATGTCCTGTATCAGCCCCGCACGCACCCAGAGTCAGGAAAACCGCCGTCAGCGGCAGCAAACGACCCCACCGGCTCCGCCCCTTGCCCGCCATGCCTCACCCCTTTTACGGCAGAAAAAATGGTTAAAATTTCTCGTCAGAAGATTGCATGCATCAGACACTTAAGCAACAGTTAATAGACGTAAGAGGTATGCTGGCCAGGAGTTCTGCCGCACCGTCCATGGGCTGGCACCGCCTGAGAGCGGTACGCCAAACCCCGTTCTCGGACGACAACCGGACACCTCTATAAGCCTGCCACTGTCGGATCGGTTTCTGCCGCCGCCCCCTTCCCCGAAAAAGTCGGACAGAAGGGGGTTTGCTTGTCTGGTGTTAGCGGTACGGTAATATTATTATAAGCCTATATCATCAAAACTGGGGGCATATCCTTGAAAACACATGGCTATCGCCTTGCTTTGTCTCACCCTGTGCCCTGTCGCATCGGGGGAACGGCCGGTAACCCCCTTGCCGGGCGCCACCCCCATCATCCGCGACAGGTTTACAGCCGATCCTGCCACCCTTGTGGTCGGCGACACGCTCTATCTTTTCACCTTCCATGACGAAGCGCAGCGGGACGATATGTTCAACATCCGGGAATGGCTTGTCTATTCGACTAAGGACATGCGTATCTGGACCGAGCGATCTGAAGCCAAAGGGCTGAAACGGTGTTGTCAGCAAGGTTCCCTGGCGCTCTGCCGTAAAATGCCGCACACATAATCCGACCCAAATTGGTAATGCCGATGGGCGACGCCGACGCGGGGCGATGGGAAACAGGCCACCGCCCCTGCATAACTTTGCGATTGATACGGTCCCGCAAATGCGATTAAATGATATAAAGTTATACCAATCACCGTACAGATGAGGCCTTGCGATGCGGTTCGAACCGACGATGGTGCGGGAGGAAAAGACAGCCCGCCAATTGTTTGAACAGGTGAAGGCCAACCCGGCCCGGGCCAAGTTCGGTTTCGGCAGCCGGGTTGCCATTGTGAATGTCGATTTTCAGCAGGCCTATACGCGACCCGACCTGTTCCCCAGGACAGCCTATGTCACGGACCCGGACCAAATCGCGCATGTCAACCGGATCAGTGCCGCCGCCCGCCGGCTGGGCATGCCCGTGATCTGGACCCGTGTAATGTACAAACCGGACGCGGGCGATGCCGGTGTCTGGGGTACGCGGACCAACACGGCGGACAGTTTGCAGAACATCAAGGCTGACAGCGACCGCCACGCCTTCGACCCGCGTGTCGACATCGACCGGTCGGTGGACCTTGTCTATGACAAGCGCATGCCGTCGGCCTTTTTCGAAACGCCGCTGCCCAGCTACCTCGTCTGGCACAAGGTGGACACGGTGATCGTGACCGGGGGCAGCACATCGGGCTGTGTCCGCGCGACGGCGGTGGACAGCCTCTCCCACGGCTACCGCACCATCGTGGCGGAGGAATGCGTGGCCGACAAGCATGAAAGCTATCACTACGCCAACCTGACCGACCTGCTGCTGAAATATGCCGATGTGGTGACTGTGGCCGAAGTGGACGCCCATCTGGCGGCACTGGCCGGTTGAGCGCAAGGATGCAGCCGATGCACAGCGATCCCAATCTTTATGATTTCTGGCCCTACCGCGACCGGCCCAAGATCACCTGGCCCGGCAACAAGAAGGTCGCCTTCTGGGTAGCGCCGAACATCGAGTTCTATGAACTGGACCCGCCCAACAATCCGTCTCGCAAGCCGTGGGGCCGGCCGCATCCCGATATCGTGCCCTATTCAGCGCGCGACTGGGGCAACCGTGTCGGGCATTGGCGGTTGATGGAAGTGATGGACGCGTTCGACATACGCGGCAGCATCAGCCTGTCCGTCGCCATGTTGGACCACCATCCGGAAATCATCACCGCCTGTGTGGAGCGTGACTGGGAGTTTTTCAGCCACGGAATCTACAACACCCGTTATTCTTACAACATGACAGAGGCGCAGGAACGCGCCGTGCTGGAAGACAGCATCAAATCGGTTATGGATGCCACAGGGCAGCGTATCCGGGGATATCTGGCCCCCGCCCTGACCCATACCGAACGCACCCTGGACCTTCTGGCGGAATATGAATTCTGGTACAGCTGCGACCTGTTCCAGGATGACCAGCCGCAGCCCTTGAAGGTGAAGGGCGATAGTCGCCTTATCTCTATGCCCTACAGCCTGGAAGTCAACGACGTCATCACCTATGGCATCTACCAACAGAGCCCGCGCGCCTATGCCGACGCCCTGATGCGCCATTTCGACCAGTTGTTGGAGGAAGGCGCGGAGACTGGAACGGTCATGTGCATTCCGCTGCACGCCTATCTTGTCGGCCATCCCCATCGCATCGGCCCGTTCCGCGAGGCATTGCGCTATATCACCAGCCACCGTGACGATGTCTGGGTGACGACGGCCAAAGAAATCGCCGAGTTCTATCGGACCAACCATTACGACCAGTCGCTGGCGGACATTGCCCGGCGCGGCAACGCCCGACCCGGCACCGGCTTCAACCGCGGCCCGCAGGAGGGCGTGTGATGAGCATCCTGCCCGACAGCTATTTTATCTATGCCAAGCGTCATGCGGGCCCGGACCATGCGCATTATCCGGCTTCGCCCATCATCAACCGCGCGCCCATCGCCCTGCCGGGCGGAGCTAAGCTGGGCCTGTGGGTGGTCGTACCGCTGGAATTCCTTCCCCTGAACCCATCGGGACAGCCCTTCAAGGCACCGGGCGCCATGCAGACGCCCTATCCCGACCTGCGCCATTATACGACCCGGGATTATGGCAACCGTGTCGGTGCCTATCGGTTGCTGAAGCTGTTCGGCAAGCTGGGACTTCGCGCCACCTTTGCGGTGCAGGGGGCAGTTGCCGAACGCTATCCGGGTCTGGTCCGGGATGTCCTGGCCGACGGACACAATGTCTGCGCCCATGGCTGGGACACGGATAGCCTGCACCATTCTGCCCTGTCGGCAGAGGTGGAGAATGGCTACATCACCCGCACCCTCGACGCCATCCAGGCGGCGGGTGGCACCCGACCAGTTGGCTGGCTCAGTCCGGCGCGTGCGGAGGGTTTCGCCACCCCGGCCCGACTGGCCGCCAATGGCATCCGCTGGTTTGCGGACTGGGCACATGACGACTTGCCCACCTGGTTCCAGACGGAGACAGGCACGTTGGCCGCCCTGCCCTTGTCGAACGAGCTGGATGACTGGCAAATCCTGATCAACTACACCCGGCCGGAACATGAATGGGCTACCCAGACGGCGGATGCCGCGGACTGGCTGCTGGATGAGGCTGGGCGTTTTAATAGTCCACGACTGCTGACCTTGACCCTGCGCCCCTATGTCAGCGGCCTCCCCTATCGTATCAGGTCACTGCATGAGAGTTTGTCCGGCGTGTTGAACCGTGCAGAAACCACACCGGCGACCCCCGACGACCTGTTGAAGACGCTTTCGGCTTAGGTCGGGGGCCTCTTTACATCAAGCAGCCTAAAGCTTTACCTTTAGGCTGCTTGATGGCCGGCGACTGCCGGCGTTGACCTCGGGACCCAATGGCCGCTTGAAGCCAGCATCCTGATCAAACCACCATAACGTGCCCGGATATTCGACCCGCTAAATTCAAAAGTGCGGGCCGATTCAATGATCTCAATTGACAGACGGAAAATTTCTCATATTTTATGACTAAGTCATATTACTCTGGTCATACGCGTTATGCGCCTTGGAGGGGAGATGCTGGATCGGGCGCTGTCGTTTGTCAGAGACGCCCTCGACTCTCATTTGCAGAGAAGTCTCTCCTTGTCCGAGCCTGTGGCAGTCCTGAACCATCTTCATCATGCCGACAGCGGCAGCTCGCAGAAGAACCAAAACCGCCTGATAATGGCACTGATAAAAATAGAACAGGATTCTTCACGACAATATTATAATGCGCAATTGCAAAAAAACGCCACCATCAGTAAATTACCCCCTCAGTTTTTTAATATAAATGTACTTATGGCCGCTAATTTTGACGACTATCTTGAATCCTTAAAGGTTTTATCTCAGGTCATTTTGTTCTTTCAAGCAAACAGCAGCTTTCAGCGGGCATCATACCCAAACTTGCCCGAAGAATTGAACCTCCTGGAGATCGAGGTTGAGGCGACGCCCGACGTTAAATCATTCGAAATTTGGGGCGCGCTGGGCACAAGCTACGTGCCATCAATCATCTATAAGATTCGTCGTTTGATCGTGGACTCCCACCAGATCGCTGGCTTCCAGACACCGCTGCGTCAACCGGTCACGGAGGTTGGGCAATGAGCGAATGTCTTTTGCGGGTGCGGATCGACCACACCTGGTACGGGGATCAGCCGATCAGCGGAATCACCTTGTGTCCAGATGCGCAAACCGATGCCATCCTGCAGCGGTTCGACCTCTGGTGGCGATATGAGGGGGCGCAATGGTCACTGTACAGCGACCGGGTTGGCATGAGGGCAGCGCTGCTCGCCGGGCTTGCCCGGGAATTGGATAGCAGACCGCTCTGTATTCGCTTTGTCGGCAACCTGGACCATTTATCGTCAATCACGGCCCTGCCGCCGGGGTCTCGAACCGTGCCGCATTACAGCAGCCGGGCGGTCGATGCCGGCACGGGCGAGGATGCGGTGGACCTTGTCCTGAAACCGAAATCCGATGCGGCGGCCCCACCGGCGACCATCTGGCTGTACCCCGACGATGTGGCCCGGGCCGTGCCCGGCACGACTTGGTGCATCCGGCTCGAGGCGGCCCGGTTGCCCTGGATTTACTTTGTGGTCAATCGCAGCCAGAACCCGCTGAACCAGCCATTCATACGTACATCCGACGGGCAGGTCCTTGCCGGGCCGGTGGAAACACAAATGCCTGACGGGGACACGGCCCTGCGCTTCGATACCGGAACACAGGCATGGGCCTTCAACCGGACGCCAACGTTGCGGTTGGGTCTTTTCGACCGTTTCCGTTCTCCATTATCCGATCAGACGACGGAAATCTGCCTGATCCGCTCCATGCCCTTGCCGGCGTCAGGCGCCGTGCGGTGGGACGGGGATGGGCCGGACAGGCGGGTTAGCGCGGCGACCATAATCTATCTTTAACGCATCGTGACAGCGGGTTCCGGAAGGGAAACCTTCAAGCCCCCGCCCTCACCCCAGACAAGGAAGAGGCGATCTTGGCAACGTATTCGACACCAGGCGTTTACATCAACGAGGTCAACGCCTTTCCCAACTCCGTGGTGCCCATTGCCACCGCCGTGCCCGTCTTCATCGGCTATACACCACGCGCCGATTATGAGGGTAAATCTTACTACAATAAACCGGTGCGCATCACGTCTTTTGCGGAATACCAAGCTTACTTCACCCTGCCGAACCCGGCCCCACCTGCCGATCCAGTACGCCAGTATTCACCACAATATTATCTGGTAGCCCAGGATAAGGAGCCGGAGGTCGGTCCGCACCTGGGTATCGGTGGCAAGTTTTACTCAGTCCTTCCCGATCCGAACACCATTTACTATATGTATAATAGCATCCGCCTGTTCTATCAGAATGGCGGCAGCGATGCCTGGATCATCTCGGTCGGCCCTTACGGCCCGCCCAGCGGCAAGCCGCTGGATGATGCCAAGACCCCTTTGGTCAATTCCAATGTAAAGCTGGGCGATTTTCAGCGCGCTCTGGAACTGCTGAAGATCGAACTGGAACCGACCATTTATGTCTGTCCGGAGGCCACGCTGCTGCCGGCGGCAGACAATGCCACCCTGACCCAGGGCATGCTGTTGCAAGCGCAGGAACTGCAGACCACCGTCTGCCTGTTCGACGTGATCAACGGTAATCAGCCCGACCCGATCCAATATACCCAGGATATCGAGGCCTTCCGCAACGGGACAGGGACAAACGGGCTGAAATACGGGATCTGTTATTACCCGTTTATTGGCACCACCATCATGCAAAGCGGGGAAATCGATTTCACCAACCTGTTCGCCGGGGATACCAAACAGTTGGCCCCGCTGCTGGACAGCCCCACCAGCCCCAATCCGGTGGCGGCGAAGATCATCGGTATGATCCAGAACCCGCCGGCCACCCCGCTGACCACCAGCCAATTGCATGGCGCCCTGCTCATCGCCAGCAAGACTTACGGCCAGATCATCAAGCAAGTTACGAATGTAGCCAATTTGCTGCCCCCCAGCGGAGCAATGGCAGGGGTTTATACGGTGAATGACCAGACGGCAGGCGTCTGGAACAGCCCGGCCAATACCAGCATCGTTGGCGCCGCCAGCCTGCCCATCAAGCTGTCAGACAGCCAACAGGCCAATCTGAATGTCGATGCGGTCTCCGGCAAATCGATCAATGCCATCCGTTTCTTCAATGGTCAGGGCATTCTGGTCTGGGGGGCCCGCACGTTGGATGGCAACAGCCAGGATTGGCGGTACGTTTCTGTCCGGCGGACGATGATCTTCCTTGAACAGTCGGTGAAGCTGGCGGCCCGCGCCTATGTATTCGCGCCCAACAACGCCAATACCTGGGCCGCTGTAAAAAGCATGATCTCCAGCTTCCTGACAGATGTCTGGAAACAAGGCGGCTTGCAGGGTGCCAAGCCTGACGACGCCTTCTCCGTCGCGGTTGGCCTGGGCACAACCATGACCGCAGAGGATTTGTTGAACGGCTATATGCGGGTCACGGTCCTGGTCTGCGTCGTCCGGCCGGCCGAATTTATCGAAATCACCTTCCAGCAGCAGATGGCCAAGTCCGGCTAAGCCCAGGTGGCGCCCCCATTCCCTTCCGAATTAGAGAGGTATGATCATGGCCGGTGAAGTTGAAGACAATGTATGGCCGTTGCCAAAGTTCCGATTCGAAGTGGATTTCGGTTCAGAACTGAAAGGAATTGCCTTCCAGGAAGTGTCTGGCATGGATGCCGAAGTCCAGATCATCGAATACCGCCACAGCAACAGCCCGCTTTTTTCAGCGATCAAAATGCCGGGCATCGCGAAATACAGCAATGTCACGATGAAGCGTGGCGTGTTCGTCAATGACAACACGTTCTGGAATTGGCTGAACGAAATCAAGATGAACACCATCAAGCGGCGCACGGTCTTGATCAAGCTGCTGGATGAAAGTGGCAAGGTCACCATGCTCTGGACCTTGAACAATGCCTGGCCGACCAAAGTGACCAGCACCGACCTGAAGTCGGACGGCAACGAGGTGGCGGTGGATACGATCGAAATTGCGCATGAACAGATCGTGGTCACCAACGGGGGATAACCGATGCCCGGTTTGCTCTCGGCCTTGACGGATTATGTGACCTCGCTGAACGAACTTCAGCCCAGCTTCTATTTCGGGGTCAGCGTTCTGCCTTTTGCGCTGGATGCGGCCTTCCAGGAAGTATCGGGCCTGTCCAAGCAGATGGAGGTCGAAGAGGTGGTAAGCGGAGGGGAAAACCGCTTCGCCTACCGGCTTCCAGGCCGGGTAAAATACGAGAATTTGGTGCTGCGCCGTGGTGTGGCGATCAGCGGTGCGGCCTTTTCGATCTGGTGCGCTTCTGTACTGGACAGCGACTTCGCCACGCCGGTGACAACCATGGATGTGCTGGTGACACTTTACAACCACCAGCACATGCCGACCATGGCGTGGAATGTCATCGGCGCTTATCCGGTGAAATGGAGCATGAGCGACCTGAAATCCCAGGAAAATGCGCTGCTGATCGAAACCATCGAACTGGCCTATCGCCGTTACGTGCTGGTGTAGGCAGGAGCATCATATGCCGGTCGAGATACGCGAACTGGTCATCAAGACCACATTGGAGAGCGGCGTTACGGACCGACAGGATCGGGAGAGGAAGGCCGATCTTCAGGCCTTGCGTCGTACGCTGCTGCAGGAATGTGAACGCATGCTGCGCGACACCCAGGGCCGCAAGCGTTTCGACCGGTAGGAACAATCCATGCCCAACCTGACCATCACCGGCTATAGTGACGAAAAGTTCAGCAGCAAGGCAGCCGCGCCCAACCAGTATGTGGCGATGCTCAACCCGTCCAGCATCGATCTGGGGCGCGGGGTGGACTATAGCGAGGACAGCAGCGGCACCTCTGCCGCCTCACCAAAATTCAAGCAGTTGCCCAGTGAAACCCTGAGTTTTGAGTTGACTATCGACTGTACCGGCGTGGTCGATGACACGCGTGTCGACCTTAAGACGGAGTTGGAAACGCTATCGGCGGTGATCCGCGACTACAAGAGCGATACCCACCGGCCCAATTATGTCACCGTGGTTTGGGGCGACACGCTGAATTTCAAGGGTGTGCTGACCAATATGAGTGTCAATTACACCTTCTTCAAACCCAATGGCGGCGCGCTGCGGGCCAAGGTGAAACTGGACTTCCGCTCCTATGTGGATGCGGCCACCCTGGCCAAGCAGCAGAACCAGCAATCACCCGATGTGACCCACCATATCCTGGTGCGTGACGGTGACAGCCTGCCGCTGATCGCGCAGACGGTCTATCGCCGCCCGGACTTCTTCGTGGCCCTCGCCAAGGCCAATCGCCTGGACAAGTTCCGGCACCTGCAGGGCGGCACCACCCTGTTGACCCCGCCGCTGAAGTCCGGGGAGGCGTCCCATGGCTGACGCCACGGATGGCGGCCTCGCATCCTTCACAATCACCGTGAACGGCACTGCCATTCCCACCGAATATCAGGTCGTGTCCATCGAGATCGAGCAATCGGCCAATCGCATCGCACGGGCCAGCATCGTGCTGCCGGACGGGGATGCCTCGACCCAGGATTTCGCCATCAGCGGCGCGGACACCTTCGTTCCGGGCGCCGCGATCAGCATTCAGCTGGGCTATGACAACACCAATAAAGAGGTGTTTTCCGGCATCATCACCGGCCAGCGCCTGTCCCTGGCCGTGAGTTCCGGCTCCAGCCTGGAGGTGGAGTGCCGTGACAAGGCCGTTCTGCTGACGGTGGGCCGGAAATCATCGGCCTATGCGTCATCGAAGGATAGCGATGCCATATCGGCTATCCTGTCCAATGCCGGCCTGACCGCCGATGTCGCGGCCACCACGCCGCAGCAGGAGGCGCTGATCCAGTATGACAGCAGCGACTGGGATTTCATCGTCACCCGTGCGGAAATCAACGGCTTGCTGGTGCTGACCCAGAATGGAACCGTCAAGGTTTTTGATCCCCTGGACCAAAGCGACCCGTCCGTTACCATCACCCAGGGCATTGACCTGTTTGGCTTCGAGGGCACATTGGACGCCATCGGTCAGCTGGATCAGGTCACCGCCAATGCCTGGGACCCGGGCACCCTGGACCTCATCAACGCGACGGCCAGCGCCAGCTTTGCCGGACCGGGAAACTTGACCACCAAGAAGCTGGCCGGTGACATGGGCCAGGGGACCGTCAGCCTGCAAACGGCCGGAACGGAAACGAATGACGGGCTGACCGGTTGGGCCAAGGCGCAGGTCGCGAAAAGCACCCTGGCCAAGATCGTAGCCACCGCCACCATCCAGGGGCGGTCGGACCTGACGCCGGGACAGACCGTGACGCTCGCCGGATTGGGGGCCCGGTTCAACGGTACGCATCTGATCACCGGGATGCGCCACCGCCTGCGCGAGGGCAACTGGACCAGCGATTTGCTGCTGGGGTTTGAACGCCAATGGTTCGTGCAGGAGCATGATGTCAGCACACCGCCGGCGGCGGGCCTGTTGCCCGGTATCGGCGGACTATTCTGCGGTACGGTCCTGAAGATCGACAGTGATCCCGACAATGGTTTCCGCATCCAGGTGGAAATTGCCCATTTCAACGACAGCAATGCTGGAATCTGGGCGCGCATGGCGCATTTCCACGCCACCGACGGGGCCGGTGCCTTTTTCCTGCCCGAGGTCGGGGACGAGGTGCTGGTGGGTTTCCTCAATGCCGATCCGCGTTTCCCGGTGATCCTGGGCAGCCTGTACAGCAAGAACCGCAAGCCCAACAGCGCCCTGACCCCGGATTCAACAAACAGCCATAAGGCACTCTACACAAAGGCCGGTTCGTTCCTTGATTTCAACGACGAAGACAAGATCATCACCCTGTCCACGCCGGGTGGCAACAAACTGGTCCTGGATGACAAGAACGGTCAGATCCAGCTGGTCGATCAGAACGGCAACAGCATCCAGATGGACAGCAGCGCCATTGCCCTGAAAAGCGCCGCCGCCCTGAATGCCCAAGCAGCGACGACCATGTCGCTGAAAGGCGACAGCGGGATCACCGCCGAAAGCAGCGGCGGCGATGTCAGTATCACCGGCACCAACGTTTCCGTGACCGCCAATGCCCAATTGACTGCCAAAGGTAGCGCCAGCGCCGAGATCCAGGGCGGGGCACAGCTCACGCTCAAGGGCGGCATGGTCATGATCAACTGAAGGACCTGTCCCATGCCGCCTGCCGCTCGCCTTGGCGACTTTCATCAGTGCCCGATGGTCACGCCCGGCCTGCCGCCCATACCGCATGTGGGGGGGCCAATCTCGCTGGGAGCGCCCACCGTCCTGATCTGCAATATGCCGGCGGCCCGGGTCGGCGATATGGCGGTATGTGTCGGCCCGCCGGACAGCATCGTCAAAGGGTCGGCCACCGTCATGATTACCAGCATGCCAGCTGCCCGCATGGGGGATACGACGGCCCATGGCGGTACCATCGCGCTGGGCGCTCCCACTGTCATGATCGGGGGATGAACATGGGCCACGACGCTCCTTTCCTCGGACGGGGCTGGACCTTCCCGCCCGTCTTCAATGCCGCCGATGCCAGCCTGAGCATGGTGGCCGGCGTCGAGAATATCGCCCAATCCCTGAACCTGCTGCTGGCCACCCTTCAGGGCAGCCGCGCCCTGCTGCCCGATTTCGGCAGCAACCTGAACCAGTTTGTGTTCCGGCGCAGCGATGCCCAGACACTGGAGGAACTGGCCGAGGCGGCACGTTTCATTCTGTTGCACGGCGAGCCCCGCATCGTTGTGGAGGATGTGAGATCACAGGCCAGCGCCGATGGCAGCCTGATGCAGCTGGTGATCGCCTACCGCGTGACCCAGACCAATACCCGGCACAACCATGTCTATCCGTTCGCATCCTTGGAAGGGTCCAATCTGGCGCCGCCGCCCAAGGCCGGGATTGTCTGATCCATGACCGCTTCGCCGCTCACACCGCTTCTTGCATCCTTGGACCCGGCCACCGCACCGCTGGACGGCAAGAGCGCGCGTGACCGCCTGGCGTTTGTTGCCCGCTTTGCCCGGTTGGTGCGGTTCTACACCATCAACAATGACGAACAGGGGACGTGGCAACCCTTCATGCTGAAGGACGCGGCCATTCTGCTGGCCACTATTGCGGCCACCGACTATAGCGACCTTAACGCACACTATCAGGCCCTGAACGCCCCCCCGCACGGTTCAGACCATCCACGTCCGGCACAGATCCAGGCAATTTTGCGCCTGTTGCGGCACATGGTCTCGACCCTTGCCCATTGGTTGTCCTGGCTTGAATGGCAACCGGACGATTTTCCCCTGCGCAGTTTCCTGGCGCGAGAGGTCCAGCAAACCCTGGCCCCTGGCTTGGCAAAGGTCCGCACCCTGCACGATGCACTGGCACAGCAAGACTGGATTGATGCGCCGGACGCCGCCTGGTTCGCCAACCTGGGGCCTGCTTGGCGGGTGGTGGGACGGGCCGACCCCAGCCTGCATCTGGCCGATGGCCATTCTGAACATGCCCTGAGCCAGGCAATGGCGGAACTGCGCCACATGTACCTGGATACGCTGAATGTGATCATCCAGACGGTGGATGCCGCCGCCCAGCATTATGAAATCGTCGCCGCCCAGACCACGCCCCACCCCGACACGGCCCTGCTGCGTGTGTTTGTCGATTTGATGGGGCATCAGCAGAAGGTGCTAAACAAGATCAGCGGCCGTCATCTGGATTTCTATTACCGCGATATCCTGCATATGGAGCCCCGCCCGGCACAGCCCGATACGGTGGTGGTCATCGCAACCCCACAGACCGACCAGCCAATCGAGATCATCCCCGCCGGCACCCGCTTCGCTGCCGGCAAGGATGCGGCCGGCAAGCCCATCTTCTTCGCCAACCCTGAAACAGCGGTGATCAACCAGGGCCGTATCGCCGCGGGCTTCAGCCTGAAGTCCGACAGGGGCAGCGCTGATTTCAATCCGGGCATCCATGCCGCCGCCCTGGCCGATCTGACGATGATCCAGCGTGATACGTCCGGCCACCCGATCGATCAATTGCTGTTCGCCCGCCCTGATCCCCGACCACAGGGCCTGGGTTTTTCGCTCGCCAGTCCCATGCTGCTGATGGAATCCGGCGCACGGTCGATC
Organism: Azospirillum sp.; assembly: GCA_027483805.1. Classification (GTDB taxonomy): domain Bacteria; phylum Pseudomonadota; class Alphaproteobacteria; order Azospirillales; family Azospirillaceae; genus Niveispirillum. The sequence goes on from JAIXTS010000280.1 coordinate 33,312, forward strand.
ATTCTGACCCTGGAACTGAATGGCAACGCTGTTGAACCACCGGTGAACTGGGAGGGGGGGTGGCGCAGCTGGATGACCACGGCCAAGGGCTGGTTCGAAGCCGGGGCCTATGCTTTCCCGCCGCATTATACCGCCCCTGCCGATGGCAAACCCGGCCTTCTGGTGCTGGAATGGATGTTGCCAGCCGAGGCGCCAGCACTACAGGCGGCCGCCAAGCCGCTGGACGGCCAGGATACCCCCTGGCCACAAATCAAGATGGCGCTGCCTCCCCTGGCCAGCGCCCATCCCTGGCCGCGGATCGGCGCCATCAACCTGGAGGTCAAGGCACGCGACGTCACCAATCTGACCTTGTGGAGCACGCAAGCACCCCTGTCGCCTGCCGCCCCCTATCCGCTGGGTCCGATGCCACAGATCGGCAGCCGCTTCCTGATCGGCAGCCGGGAAATGTTCGCCAAGCCGATCAGCCGGATCACACTGACCCTGGATTGGGCCGCGATGCCAGCCGATCTGGGGAGCTGGTACCAGGAGTATAACGCCTGGCAGGCGGCCCAGCGCCCCGATCTCCCGGCCATCCGGAACGATACGGTCCGCGGCCGCTGGCATTGGCGGGAGCCCGATGGCTGGAAATCCGCCATCCTCACCCCGCCGGCGGGATCGCCACCGGATACTCTTTTTCAAGGCAATGGCCGCAGCGTCTTCTCCTTCCAGCTACCAGACCAGCGGCCCTTGCCCTGGCTGGCGAAGGCGATCAGTCTTACCGATCCATCCACGGCCCTGGGTGGCTATCTGGCCTTTACGCTGGAACAGCCAATTCAGGCCTTCGGTCACCAGATTTACCCACAGGTCCTGATCTGGACCAGTCAGCAACAGGCACAATCCCTGATCCAGTCGGCACAGGGCACCACCGGAGTGGCGGCGCCCCCAGGTACCCCAAACCCGCCCTTCACACCAACCTTGAAGGCGGCCAGTATCGACTACAGCGCCCAATGCCGGCTGGTGCCGGGCGCGGATGCAGGCGTCACCGATCCAGCCTGCCCCCTGGAATGGCGACATTACGGTCCGTGGCATACCTGGCTGGCGTGGCGTAGTGGCGGACCGTTGCCACGGCATGCGCCCCTGGCCCCCGGTTTGGCGGAGGCGGGCCTGACGCTGGTTCCACGGATCGCAGCGGAAGGCTGTCTGATGCTGGCGGTCGCGGATTTACCGGCGCCCTGCACTTTGCGCCTGTTTGCGGCCGTCACGGATGACGGCGATGCCACCGGCTTTGAGGTATGGCGCTATGGTCGGTCGGGCTGGATACCGGTTGAGATCTGGCACGATGATACCGCCGGCCTTTCGGCATCAGGCATTATGGAACTATCCCTGCCCGATCCGCCAGACGCCCTTCCGCTATCGCCCGTGCTGGCTGAATGTGCCTGGCTGGCCGTTACACCGAAGGGGGCTTGGCGCTCCCTCTCCGTCGCACTTCTGTCACCGCAGCCGATTCTGCTGACGCGTCAGGATGTGGCCGCCGACGCGCCCGCAGTGCCCGCCATTGCCCCCGGCACCATCAACAAGCCGCCCAACCCCACCCTGGCCGCCATACGCCAACCGTTGGGGTCGCATGGAGGACGGGGCGCGGAAACGGTCGAGGGGTTCGCGGGCACCAATAACTTCCACCGCCGGGTCGCGCTGCGCCTTGCCCACAAAGGTCGCGCCCTGGCCGCACGCGATTATGTGCTGCTGGCGCATGAATTCATGCCGGACCTGTTCCATGCAGAGATGCTGCCCAGCGCCGGTCCGGCACGGGGCGAGGTCCGGTTGGGTGTGGTACCGCGCATGGCCAACCCATCGGTCACAGGCGCTTTTCGCCCGCGTATCAGTCCCGGCGCTCGTGTCGCTCTCGCAGCGCAGCTGCAGGCTTGCAGCGCTGACACGGCGACCATCTCCGTCCACAATATGGCCGCAAGCGAGGTGGAACTGTCGGCCAGCCTGATCGTCTCGCAAGAGGCGTTGGCCGCCTGGCCATCGTTGCGGAAGAACTGGAACCTGGCTCTGCGCCTTTACCTCTCTCCATGGATCAACAGCGATCAGCCCCGTTACGACCTGCGTCTCGGTCTTGGGCGGGCGGATATTCTGCGCCGTATCGCGTTATTCCCCGGTGTCTTTGCGATTGAAGACCTGGGCGTCACCCTGACAGGCCCCGATGGCACCAGAAAGGATTGCCACGACGATCGTATCGTGGCGCCGCCCGGCCATCTCTGGGTCTCCGCCAACGAACACCAACTGACTGTGGCGGCGGGGTGACCATGGGCGATTTCGTCATTCTCAACAAGCCACCCGATGCCGCCGAAAACCCTTACTGGCTGAAATCGCAGGGTATCCAGGCGCTGCAGCATTTGGTTGGCGATGTATGGAGCCTTTACAACGATGTCGATCCCGGCGTTACCTTGCTGGAGCATCTTTGCTGGGCCCTGTCGGAGGTCGCCTACTGTGCGGGATTTCCGCTTGAGGACCTGCTGACCGGCGCCAATGGCGAATTGGTCGTTCCCGACCAGTTTCCTGACCAGACCGATATCCTGTCCCATCAACCGGTCAGTACCGACGATTATGGCAAGGGGTTGCTCGACAGGTTGAAGGGCTTGCGGGCCATGCAGATCCTGTCCGAACGGGATATGAACGGGCACCCGACCGGACGGCAAATCTGCTATCTGGCGCCACAGCCGCAACTGGACGACACGGCCAACGGCCAACTGGCGCAATCGGCCTGGCATTATCTGCGGGCATGGCGGCTGCCCGGCCACGATGTTTTGCCGCCCCGCTGGCTCAGCCAGCGTTCACTTTCGATAAGTGCGACCATTCTTCTGACAGATGCCCGCCTGGCCGATGAGGTGGCCGATGCCTGCTCGCTGGCGCTGGACCGCATGGTGGCACCGATCCCACAACGGGGCGGCTACCAGAACTGGCGAGATCAAGGGCTGGATGGGGCTGCGATCATCAATGGGCCGCGTCTGCAACGCGGTTGGATGCCGGGCATGCTGCCACCCCTGCCGGATGCTGTCCGGATCAGCACACTGGCTGGCCTGCTGGCTGGTGTGCCAGGCGTCCAGGCCGTGCTGTCCCTGCGACTGATGGCCGACGGGACCGAGGTGAAACACCTGGCCCTGGCGGAGCACGAGATTATTGCCTGGGTCCTTGATCTGGAATTCTGGGCAGACAACCGCCGTTGCCTGCATTACCGGGGACCATCGCGGTCGGCCGGTGTCGCCGGCATGAAGTCGGCCCATGCCGCCAAGGGAATCGCTGCGGGCATTGATCTGTCGGCACCGGTGCCGAAGGGACATTTCCGCAATCTGGCGGAATACCACCCGGTCCAGATGACCCTGCCGCCCAACTGGGGCCTGACGGGCCGGGAAGTGGAACGCACCGGGCTTCAGCAGGCGCATGCGCGCCAGCTTCAAGGCTATCTGATGCCGTTCGAGCAGCTGCTGACCAACCAGTTCGCGCAACTGGCCAATCTGGGCCTTTTATTTTCCCCCCGGCGTCCGCCGCCCCTGGATCGTGGCGACCGTCCCGACGATGTGCCCTGGCAGCCCCTGGCGCGGACCAGCTTCAGCCAACCCCTGTACCAGATACCGGACATCCAGGACCTGGTGGCAGGCCAGGATATCTTCGATGATTGGCTGGGGGAGCCGCGGCCGGAGGACAGTTGGCAGCAGGTGCAGCGTTTCTCCCACAATGCCTATCGCCATACCCTGGCCACCCAGACAGAGGGTGAGCAGGAGGCGGTGGTCAACCGCGTCGCCATGCTGCGCCATCTCCTGGCCCGCCATGGGGAGGATGCAGGCGACCATGATCCCATGATCCTGGCCTTCCAATGGTATGGAAGCCGCGAACGGACCCTGATGATCGTCCATGCGCTCTGGCTGCAAAATATCAGCTTCCTGTCCTATGCACGCTGCTGCGCGGCCCGGTATCCAGCGCCCGCCCTGCTGCTGCCCGGCGATCCGGGGATACCGGAGGAGGATGAGCGTTTCCGCGCGCGGCTGGCACCGCAGACAGGCTTCGCCGGTAAGGCCAACGACACGCCCTGGTGGCGGCGGCTGCGCGCCTGGCCCGATTTCAACGGCCGCCCTGATCTGGCGCGGATCGAGGCCTTGGCGGGACTCGATGAAAAGTCGCTGGAAGGGATCAGCAGCTTCGAATTGAAACTGGGGCTGATCTTGGATCTTCCCACCTATCTGGGAACCCTGGCCGCCGCGCTTTCACGGGCGCTTTATGCACCCGGCGCGCGCCAATGGCTGGGCAGCGGCAGCCATCCCGGCATGCGGTTCGAAGTGCCCGACAGTGATCTTTTCCTGTTCGCCACCCATAACGGCGTCTTTTTGTACGAAGGCCGCCAGCAAGGCGCCCCCGAACCGGACAGTGCCCTGCTTTATATCCGGTGGGATGTGCCGGGCCACCGCTCCGGTTGGCCCGATGCCTGGCATATGGCGGGCAGTGGCGGTTTTGCGGCCCCCGTGGGTACGGAAAGCGACGAACGGTTCCTCACCTGCCACGCCCATGTTCTGCAATTGCTGTGGCTGGCCACGCAGCGTAGGGGTGTCCTGCTGCTGGAGCCGGTGCTGCTGGTCCCCGATGGCCAGATGCCGGACGCGGCCAAACGTCTGGCCGCCTGCCTGTTCTGGCCAGACTGGGTACCGCATCTGGCCCGCCATTTGCCAACCTTCATCGAAACCATGCGGCAGCGCCATTGGCCGTCGCATGTGGTTCTGGATGCGCGCGGACTGCCATTTGACCGTATGGCACCCCTGATCCCGGCCTTTGTGGACTGGCAAAATCTCTATGGACAGGCCGATGCAAATCCTTCCGTCCTGAACAGGCTTGCGAACATCCTGGCATCACACCTGGCCGCGGCGAGGTCTCCATGATCCCCGCAGCATCTTCACCGACCCATCTTGTGGCACGCCTTGTCTGGGAAACTGCTTATGACAGGCCGCCAAACGTTAAGGAGCAGCAAGACTGGCTTTCGGACTTCTCACACGAATTGCTGCCGGATCTGCTGGGTGAGGTTTTTGACCGCTGCTGTCCGCCCGGCCAAACCTGGCGCTGTGACCGGCTGGAGGTTGATCTCGGCACGATCCAGATGTCGCGGGCCGACCATGAACTTCCGCAAAGGCTTGCGCGCGAGTTGGCCAGCGCCCTGTGGCGACGGTTCGGCACCATCACCGATGCATCAATGGCGTCCACCCTGGCCGCCAGGTCGGCGACCGGAATGGGACATGACAATCCAATCGGCGCGGACGTCAACGGGCAGGCCGATGACATCACCTTGCCCTTGCTGGAACATCTTCTGCTGCACGGTACTTTACCCTGGTGGCAGAAACAGCCGGCACCGTTCCTCTCGTTATGGACCGTCGCGCTGGAACTGCATGCACAGGCATTGCTGACCTTGCTGCGCCGCACGGCGGTACAAGAAAATGTCCGTATCCGGCTGGTTTGGCTGCTGGGACAGACAAGACTGCCGGCCCTGGTCAAGCTGGCCGATCCAACCCACGCCGATGCGCTGGTGCAATGGGTTAGCGATCTGGTTGACCGCC
>JAIXTS010000243.1 GCA_027483805.1 Azospirillum sp.
GAGCCGTCGACCCGGTGGGGTTATGCAACGACGTAACGCGTATCCTCGTCCGTCCCTTAAACAAGGCGGCGAATTGGAGGCTACGATGGTTGTTGTTGTGTTCGGGGGGCCGGTTGCGCCCTCCGTGTATTTTGGTGGACCCGATCGGGCGTCGGATATCGGCGCGTCGATCATTCCTGGCGTCATGACCAGTATCTGACCCGCCTGGGCCGGCTGCGTTTCGCGGCACGCTTGGGCGGAACCGGGCCTGCATCGGGCCCGGCAAAGGCCATTTCATCCCTCCATATCCCCCGCTTCATGCCGCCTCGGAGTCCATGATGACCGAGAAGATCGCCCGATTCTTCGCTGAACAGACCCCCGCCACCCCGTGCCTGGTCGTGGACCTGGACGTTGTTGCCGATAATTACGGCAAGCTGGCCACCGCCATGCCCGACAGCCGGATTTTCTATGCCGTGAAGGCCAATCCGGCGCCGGCCATCCTCCGTCTGCTGGTGGAGAACGGGTCCTGCTTCGACACTGCGTCCGTCCCGGAAATCCAGTATTGCCTGGAAGCCGGCGCCACGCCCGACCGCATTTCCTTTGGCAACACCATCAAGAAGGCTGCAGATATCCGCACTGCGCACGGGCTGGGCATTGATCTTTTTGCCTTCGACAGCATCGAAGAGCTGGAGAAGATTGCCGAGCATGCACCGGGTTCCCGCGTCTTCTGCCGCATCCTGACCTCGGGCGAAGGGGCCGACTGGCCTTTGTCGCGCAAGTTCGGCTGCGAGCCGGAGATGGCGCGCGATCTGCTGATCCAGGCGTCGAAGATGAATGTCCGCCCCTATGGCGTGTCATTCCATGTCGGCAGCCAGCAGCGCGACCTGAAACAGTGGGACATTGCGCTGTCCACGGCAGCCTCCATCTTCAAGGGCTGCGAAGAGCAGGGGGTTATCCTGTCCATGGTCAATATGGGCGGTGGTTTCCCCACCCGCTACCTGAAGGACGTGCCGACCAGCCAGGCCTATGGCGAGGCGATCAATGACAGTCTGCGCCGCCATTTCGGCAACCGGCTGCCCGAAACCATCATCGAGCCGGGCCGCGGCATGGTCGGCAATGCCGGCATCATCCAGTCGGAAGTCGTGCTGATCTCCCGCAAGTCGGCGAATGACGACAAGCGCTGGGTCTATCTGGATATTGGCAAGTTCGGTGGTCTGGCCGAAACCATGGACGAGGCCATCCAGTATCCGATCCAGACCGAGCGCGATGGTCCCGCCGAAGCGGTGATCCTGGCGGGCCCCACCTGCGACAGCGCTGATGTGCTGTATGAAAAGGCGGAGTATCGCCTGCCGACTTCGTTGAAGATCGGTGACAAGGTGACAATCATGGCCACCGGTGCCTATACCACGACCTACTCGGCCGTGAATTTTAATGGCTTCTCGCCGTTGCAGGCCTATTACATCTGACCGCGCCCGGCCCTTCCGAGTTCGTTTCTGCACAAGCCGCCCCTTCAAAAGGGCGGCTTGTGGCACTTTTAGGGCCATTTGATGGAATTTTGTGCATCATTCAGGTCACTGCGTATTTTTTTTGCAACAGTACGGGGGAATGTTGCACAGCAGCATGCGTGCCTTCTAGGCGATCCGGTTGGAAACTCCCATAATCAGGGGGAATTCACAATCCGCACAACCTTGGCACCAGAATTGCTGAAGGGTGCGGGGACCCAACCATAAATGCCTCATAAGGAGTGGTTCATGCGTTTCTCCAAGTTCCTGGCCTCCACCGCCATCGCCCTCGCCATGCTGGGTGGCGCTGCTGCCGCGCAGGCTGAAGACGCCCCGTTCACCTTCTCCGGTACGGCTGCCATCACCAGCGACTATGTGTTCCGCGGTTACAGCCAGACCGACAGCGACCCGGCTTTCCAGGCCGGTCTGACCGCCAGCCATGAGAGCGGCTTCTTCGTCTCCGCCTGGGGTTCGAATGTCGATCTGGGCTCTGACTCCGATATCGAAGTCGACCTGATCGCCGGCTACACCAACAGTGTTGATAACCTGACCTACACGGTCGGCGCTTATTACTACACCTATCCGGGTGCCGATGGTTCGGCCGAGTTCGACTATTTCGAGGCTGGCCTGGATCTGGCCTACGCCATCGATAAGGTCACGCTGACCGGCAAGCTGTACTACTCGCCGGAATTCTTCGGCGCGGCCGGTGGTGACGCCTGGTACTTCGCGGGCGGCACCTCGGTTGCCGTCACCGACACGGTTTCCGTCTATGGCGCCATCGGCTTCAACGAGCTGGATAACGGCACCGACTATCAGGACTATCAGGCTGGTATCGCGGTGAAGTTGGAGCCGTTCGTGCTGGACCTGAAGTACACCGACACCGACGTGAAGGCTGGTGGCCCGCTGGCCGACAGCCGCTTCGTTGCGACCCTGACCTACGCGTTCTGATAAGGCGGGGCGGGCCTTATCCCGCCCTTTCTGATCCAAGCGGTCCAGGCACGGCCGGCTCCTTTACCGGGGCCGGCCGTTGCTTTTCTACCCTATCCTTTGCCGCGCTTGTCCCGGACGTCCGTTGGCGTCAAAATCAATCGGGTGGAAGAAAGGGACATCATGTCCATCGGCAGCATCAGCACGGCCCTGTCCGGCGCTCTGACCCAGACACAGCGTCTGGCCGGCAGCGCCAACAATGTGGCCAACCAGCGCAGCACGGGGGCCATCCCGGCGGCGGATGGCAGCGTGCAGCCCGGCCAGACCCAAGCCTTTCAGCCGCAAAGCTTCGCACAGACAGCTGTGACCGGCCCCAATGGCCAGGGGCAGGGTACCCGTGTCGTTGCCCGGCCCACCACGCCCGCCTACATCCCCGAATACCAGCCAGACAGCCCCAACGCGAATGCCGAGGGCTTGGTGGCCACACCCAATGTCGATCCCGTCACCGAACGGGTGGATCAAATATCCTCCCTGCGGGCCTTCCAGGCCAATCTGGCGCTGATCCGCACCCAGGACGAAATGGAACGCAGCGCCATCGACAGTCTGGCCTGACATTCCCCGTCTTCGGCGCTGCACCCTTGCCGATTGCTTAAGGGAAAGGCAGGATGCGCGCCATGAAACGGCCATGGCGCGGGGCCATGCTGCTGTCCCCTGCCCAAACAATGACAACAGGAACCCATCATGCTGCGCCGTTCGCTGCTGACGCTTGCCCTGGCCACGCCGCTGCTGGCCGCCCTGCCGGCCGCCGCCGAGGCCATCGTGGATTTCTCCAGCCGGGAGCCGATCGTGCTGGACGTGGCCAGTATTGAGGTGGAAAGCGCCTATGTGGCCCCCATGGCACCGCCCCATATCGATCACGAATTGCCCTTGACCCCGTCGGACGCCGTCCGGCTCTGGGTTTCCTCCCGCCTGAAGGCCGGCGGGCCACAGGGCAAGGCGCGCGTCATCATCAAGGATGCGTCGGTCAAGGAGATCGAACTGGACCGGACGACGGGCATCAAGGGCTGGTTCACCAAGGACCAGTCGCAGAAATATGAAGGGAAGCTCCAGGTCGAGATCGTGGTGGAAGGCACCGCGCGCGGCTTTACCGGCAGCGTATCGGGCGCCGTCGCCCGCTCCACAACCGTTGCAGAGGACGTCACCCTGGTGCAGCGGGAAAAGACCATGACCGATCTGGTCCGCGACCTGTCGACGGACCTGGATGTGGAACTGGACAAGTCGATCCGGGCCAACATGTTCCCGGTGATCATTATTCAGTAAGGGATTGGTCAGGGCGTGGCCGGTTCGCGCCACGCCTCCACCCGGTTGCGCCCGCCATGCTTGGCGGCGTACAGCGCCTGATCGGCACGGTCGACCAGGGCGTCGACACTGATCAGCCCCATGACCTCCGCCGCGCCGAAGCTGGCCGTGACGCGCAGCACCTGACCGTCGGCCAGTTGCACCGGGGTTGCGGCCAAATCGGACCGCAGCCGTTCCAGTACGACCATCGCCTCCGTCAGGTGGGTCTCCTTCAGCAGGATCAGGATTTCTTCGCCGCCCATGCGGAAGGCCTCATCAATGGCGCGGATGCCACGGGTCAGGCAGCCGGATGCGGCTACCAGCACGCGGTCGCCGGCCTCGTGCCCATAGGTGTCATTGACCGATTTGAACCTGTCCAGGTCGCAGAGCGCCACGCAGAAGGGCTGTCCGGTGCGGGCGAATCGTGCCAGCTCGCGCGACACTTCTTCAGCAAGGCCGGTACGGTTGCGCAGGCCCGTCAGCGGGTCGATACCGCTGCCAGCCACCGACAGGGCGCGTTCGATACGCCGGCATTGCTGAATGAACTCATCGAACTTCTCCAGCACGGCCTTGTAGGTGGCATAGTCTGGGGCATCCCCCTCCGCCGCGCGCATCAGGGTCAGGCGGCCCATGCGGTGCAGCTGGTCATGCAACTGCATCAGCCGGTCAAAGGCCGGCTGATGCGCCACGCTGCCGCGTTTCACCTGTGTGACCCAGGCGGCGAAGCCCTTGGGTTCCGGGGCGGCGTCGGGGCCGGAAAGGCCGCTCGCGCGCGCGAACAGCGCGGCCTTGTGCCATTGCGTCAGCCAGCGCAGATGTTCATCCACCACGCCGGACAGGCCGGCCACGATGGCGGACGCGTTGCTGCCGCTGGCCGGCGGGGTCATTCACCATCCCCCTTCTGCCACACCCATTTGCGCCGTGCCTCGGCCAGGGTGCCGGTGATGATGGCGGCGCGGATATCGCGCATCAGACGGTTCATGGTGTGGACATTGTGCATCGTCAGCAACTGCATGCCCAGCATCTCTTCCGCCTTCAGCAGGTGGTGGATATAGCCACGGCTGGCAGTACGGCAGGCGAAGCAGCCGCAGTCGGGATCGATGGGGCTGTCATCATCCTTGAACCGGGCATTGCGCATGTTCAACCGTTCGCCCTTCACGCCGGGCGCCAGGGCCCAGCCGTGGCGGGCGATTCGCGTCGGGCTGACACAGTCGAACGTGTCGATACCCAGCGCCACGCCCTCAAAAATATCGACAATGCCGCCAATGCCCAGAAGATGGACAGGCCTTGTGGGATGCACATGCGCCATGGCCATGCCTACCACCTCATGCATCTGTTCGCGCGTGGCACCCAGACAGCCGCCGACGGCGGTGGCGAAGAAATCCTGGTTCGCCACGATCTCCGCACTCTCCCGGCGCAGGTCGGGATAGACCCCGCCCTGGACAATGCCATACATGGCCTGCGGCAGGCCGTTGGCCGAGATGCCGCCAAATTCCTTGAACGCCGTCAGGGAGCGGTCGCCCCAGCGGTGCGACATCTTCATCGACCGGGCGGTATA
>JAIXTS010000509.1 GCA_027483805.1 Azospirillum sp.
ACCCAGCCGCCATCCGCGCGGGCCGCCAGTGCCGGCAGCGACTGATCGCCACCGGTGGCCTCGGCCATCCGGAACTCGCCCCCGACCCGGTTGCCGTTGGCGTCAAAGCGCTGCGCATAGACCCCCAGCCCCGACCCGTCCTGGCCGTCCGACTGCCAGGCAATCAGCCAGCCGCCATCGGCCAGGGCGGTGACCGCCGTACCGGACTGCGCCCCAGCGACAGCGCTGTTGACCTGGAATTCGCTGCCGACCTTGTTGCCGTTCGGATCAAGCCGCTGGGCAAAGATGCCCTGGTCGGCACCGTCCTGATCCTTGGACACCCAACTGACCAGATAGCCACCGCCTGTCAGGGCCGTGACGGAAGGTACGGACTGGTCATTCGCATTGGTGGTGTTGATCTGGAACTCGGCGCCGGGAATATTGTTGCTGGCCAGCATGATCCGGCCATAGATGCCGTACCCGGACCCGTCCTGGTCTTGCGAATGCCAGACGATCAGGCTGTTTGCGTCACGGTCTGCGGCTATTGCGGGACGGTTCTGTGCGCCTGCGCTGTACTGGTTCAACTTCATTTCCGGGGATGCGGCCACCCCATCGGCCGTGAAGATGCGCAGATAGGTATCATTGTCACTGGCGGATACGGTGTGTGTATAGGCGACAACGAACCGGCCATCGGCCAGGGCGGTCACATCCGCATGGAGCTGACTGAACGTCGTGTTGACATGGACAAGGAAGGGAGCGCCCAAGGCCGTACCGCTCGGGTCATAAATACGGGCATAGACCCCGTAACCACTGCCATCCTCATTCTGCGACGCCCAGGTGATGACATAGGTGCCATTCGCCAGCGTCGTGATGTCGGGATCGATCTGTTCATCGGCAGTATAGGTGTTGACCCGGGTCTCAGCTCCCACCGCAGTGCCGGCGGCATCAAAGCGCTGCTGGTAAATGCCGCGTGCCGATCCGTCCTGCCCGGTCGATTCCCAGACAACCACATAACCGCCCGTGCCCAGGACCGTGACGGCCGGCACGGACTGGGCTTGGCTCGTGGTTGTGTTGACCGGGCTGTTGCCCGGCATCACCATCATCAGTTCCGGCGTGATGGCGGTGACGCTGTTGACGACGGGCGCACTCCAGTTGCTGCCATCAAAGGCACGGATTTGCTGCTGCTCCACCCCGGCTGTCGGTCCGGTAACCCAGGCGACACTGCCCAGTTGATTGGCGGAAACCGTGAAAGCTGTGCCGCTGGCCTGGGTCACGCCATTCACGGTGAAATAACCCCCGCCCGCCCCCAGATCAGTGAATTCATAGCTGGTGATTGTGTGTTCGCCGCCGGGGCGTGTGGCGGTAGGGGCGTCGGGGACGGGATCGAACAACAACGCGCCCGCCAGTTGTGTACCGGTCGAGATGCTGGTCGGCGTGGCCGTCAAGCTGGGCAAGGCATCCGTCGGCGCCCAGACCCGGGTGGTGGTGGTCATCTCAAAGTCCGACCGCTCATTCTCCCAGGCCGCGACCCAACCGCCATCGGCACGGGCTGCGATGGCGATGGCGGCCTGATCGCCGCTGTTGCGCTGGTGCAGGGCGAATTCCGACCCGACAGCCGTTCCGTCACCCCGATAGCGCTGCGCATAGAGGCCCAGATCGAAACCATCCTGGCCTTGCGACTGCCAGGCGATCAGCCAGCCCCCGTCGGCCAAGGCCGTGACGGCAGGGCGGGACTGGGCATCCGGCTGATAGGTATTGACGACAAACTCCCCGCCCACCTTGTTGCCAAACGGGTCCAGGCGCTGGCCGATGATCGCCTGGCTGCCCTCCACCTGACCCGCAGAGGACCAGGTGACGATGTAGCCGCCGCCCTTCAATGCTGCTACCGCAGGCTGGGTCTGATTGTCGGGGGTGTAATCATTCAGTCTGAATTCAGGCCCGGAAAGCGTGCCTTGTGCTGTCAGCAGGCGCGCATAAATGCCGTATCCCGAACCATCCTGGTTCTGCGACTGCCAGACGGACAGGACTGCCCCATCGCTGCCGGCCGCTAGATGGACATTCTGCTGGATCGTTGAGGATGATGCGTTGACCGTGAAGTCCAGACCCTGGGACACACCGCTGGCATTGAAGAACCGGATGCGGACATCGGTATCCACGCTGGGCGTTGTCGCCACCGTGTGAATGAAGGCGACCGCGAACCCGCCATCGGCAAGCGCCACCACATCCGATGTGTATTGTCCGCCCGCCGTCGTGGAGTTAATGCGGAACTGACCGCCGATCGCTGTACCGTTGCTGCTGTAAAGCTGGGCGTACACACCCCAGCTTGAGCCATCGGTCCCGTCGGACGTCCAGGTGACAATGTAACGCCCATCCGCCAGAACGGCCACGGCCGGGTCTTTCTGGTCATTGGTGACGGTGGCATTAACCAGTGTCTTGGTGCCGATTTCGGCACCGGCCGCATCAAACCGCTGCATATAGATGCCGGACCCTGACCCGTCCTCCATGGCGGCCTCGACCACCACCACATAGCTGCCATCGGCCTGCACCGCCACCTTGGGCACGCTCTGCGGCCCCAGGATACTGTCAACAGCCCCCCGTTCCCGTGTCACCACCTGGACGGATGGCGTGATCGCTGCATTGATTGTGCTGGTGATCGCGGCGCTCCAATGTTCACCATCAAACGCCCGGATTTGTACCTGTTCGGTGGCTGTCGTGCCGGCGCTTACCCATTGCACCTTGTGTAGCTGATCTGCGGCTACGGTGAAGGCGGTGCCGCTGGATTGCACGACCCCATCCAGCAGGAAGTAGCCGCCGCCGGCAGCATTGTCCTGGAACTCGAACAGCTTGACCGTATGTGTCCCGGCCGGGGTCGCGGCCCCCGCCGCGTCCGGGGCAAGATCGAACAGCGCGTCGGCATAGAGTGAGGTCGTCGGCGCCACGGCCAGGGTCTTTGACACCAGCGTCGGTGCTGCGCCGGTTTCCGACCAGATGCGCGCCTGCACATCGCGCGTTCCATCCGCCAGGGTTGTTGCCCATGCGGTGATCCAGCCGCCATCATTGCGGGCCGCCAGGGCTGGCAGATCCTGGTTGCCACCGACCCACTGGGCGATGCCAAACTCTCCCCCGATCGCGCTGCCCGTGCTGCTGAAACGCTGCGCATAGACGCCAGTCCCGTCACCATCCTGGGCGGCTGATGTCCAACTGACCAGGAAGCCACCATCCACCAGCGCGGTGACTGCCGGCCCGTTCTGTGAGCCTGCGGTGAAACTGTTGATCTGGAACTCACCGCCGACCTTGGCGCCGGCATTGTCAAGCCGCTGCCCATAGATGCCGAAGCCGGAGCCATCCTGGCCCTGTGATTGCCAGACAACAATATAGCCGCCACCTTTCAAGGCCGCGATGCTGGGGAGGGTCTGGTTATCCGCCGTGGTGGTGCTGATCTGGAATTCATTGCCGCTGACAGCCCCGGTTGCCAGGACAAACCGACCATAGATGCCATAGGTGGAGCCGTCTTGGCCGTTGGACTGCCAGATAACCAGGGCCTTGCCATCCGTGCCACCGGCGACCGCCGGCAGGTTCTGGTAGGAAGACATATATTGGTTCAGGCGTGGAACGGTCGTGTATCCGCTGCCATCCGGCTTATAGACCCGGACGTAAATGTCATAGTCGGTCGAACTGACGACATGGGCATAGGCGATGGCAAAGCCGCCATTGGTCAAGGCACCGACATCGGCGTTGAACTGGCCGCCACTGGTCGTGATGTTGACCTGAAACGGGGCTGTCGGTGTTCCGGATGCATTGTAACGACGGCCATAGACGCCGAAACCTGATCCATCCTCGCCGCTTGAGCTCCAGTTGATGACATAGCCCCCATTGGTCAGGGCGGCGATGGAGACGTCCTGCTGATCGGCCGTCGTATAAGTATTGACCCTTGTTTCGGCGCCGATTTTATTGCCGGCCGCATCATATCGCTGCTGGTAGATGCCATTGCCCGCCCCGTCCTGTCCTTCGGACTGCCAGACCACGACATAGCTTCCATCCAGCAGGACGGCAACTTTAGGCGCTGTCTGGTCAAGCGAAGTATATGAATTTACAAGCCTCTGGTTGTCGATCACCATGGCGTTAGTGGCGTATGATGACATGATCTGATTCATCCTGTGTTTTAATATAAAAATTTGATATGAGGTCGCTATCTATAAAAATAGATTCTGTCAATTCCGGATCTATTATGATTTTGGTTTAAATCAATGATTGAGCTGTCTCGGAAAGTATTAAAGGCAATTCGCAAATATTTAAGATTGCACTTGTATTTTAACTAAAGAGCCGACAGTTTTTCAGGAAAAACCCCATCGTTGCATTCATTCTATATTACACCTCCCGCCAAAGGGTTTGACTCTGGGCAGAAGGGGGGGCTGGCCGTCCCCAGCCTTTTTGCCCGATAGCGGACCGGTGGGTCCGCCGATCCCTGGCCTTTTTCCCCATTCCATGATAAGAATAAAATCTTATATCCTGTCGCCGGGAGCTGTTCCCATGCCTGATCCCGCCCTGAAACCCCCATCACCGCCCGCATTTCCAGGATTGAAGTCCCGTACCCTGGATGAGGCGGGGTGGCATGCCGTGGCGCTGGCCCTGGCGGACGGGGTGCCGGTGGGGCGGGTGGCGGCCTGGTGCGGCCTGTCG
>JAIXTS010000155.1 GCA_027483805.1 Azospirillum sp.
CAGCGCTATATGGCCCTGCACGGCCTCAGCGACGATGCCCTGATCCGGGTGGCGGAAAAGGCCTTTGCCAATGGCGCCCTGAACCCCAACGCCTGGCGCCGCCGGGCGCTGTCTTATGATGAGATTGCACAATCGACCATGATCAGCGATCCGCTGCGTCAATATATGTTCTGCTCTCCGGGTGAGGGGGCGGTTGCCCTGATCCTGGCCAGCCCGAAAAAGGCGGCGCAATTGACCCGCCATCCTGTCTGGCTGAAGGCCGCGGCCATGCGCACGCGCGGGGCCGGGTCGTTCGAGGTGTTCAGCCCCAGCCTGTCGGTGGAGGACGGGGAGGGGGCGACACCCATCGCGGCACGCGGCGCCTTTGCCATGGCCGGCATCGGTCCGGACGAGATCGACATCGCCCAGCTTCAGGACACCGAAAGCGGGGCGGAGATCATGCATATGGCTGAAAACGGCTTCTGCAAGGATGGAGAGCAGGAGAAATGGCTGCGTGATGGCCTGACGCGGCTGGATGGCAGGTTGCCGGTCAACACCGATGGCGGCTGTCTGGCCAATGGCGAGCCCATCGGCGCGTCAGGTCTGCGGCAGGTGTATGAGACGGTGCTGCAACTGCGCGGGGATGCCGGCGCACGGCAGGTGCCGAAGAAGCTGCGCACCGGCTATACCCATGTCTATGGCGCGCCGGGCGTATCGGCGGTGACAATCCTGGCGCGGTAGGGGGGCGTCCCCCTACCCAGCCCACAGCGGATAGACGGCATCGTCGGGCGCGTGGCCGCCCCGATGCTTCATCAGCGCAAAAACGCCCTGGTCCCAGGAAACGGTGCGCGGGGGACTGGCGTTCCAGTCCATCAGGTACTGGCGGTGGGTGAACTTCCACACACCATCGCGCCGTTCGTAGCGATCCAGATAGCGGCCATAGAGCATGCTGTCCGTCTCGGCGCCTGCGGCGGCGGCGAGTGTCAGGCTGTAGATTTCCCCCACCGCATGGTCGCCGCGAATGTCGAACCATTCATTGCCGGCCATATGGAACGATCGGGCCAGCCCGCCCGTCGCCCCCACGGCCAGACCGCAGAATTCCGCCGCCGATCCAGCAAAATAGCCGAAATCGACGGTGGCGTCGGGATGCCAGACACTGCGCAACAGCGCCTCATCGGCGCGGTCCACGGCCCGGTTATAGGCCATGTTCAGCTCGTGCAGCGCCTGTTTGGCCAGAAGGATATCCAGGTCGGTCATGGTGCGGCGCTCCTTTCCCCTCAGCTCAACAGGCCCAGCGGCTGTTCCAGGTGCTGGCGCAATGCTGCCAGGAAGCGGGCGCCGATGGCGCCGTCAATGGCGCGGTGGTCGCAGGACAGCGTGACGGACATGACCGACCGGAACCGTACAGCACCGTCCCCCCCCTCCTGCGCCTCCCGCCTTGTGGCGCCGACGGCCAGGATGGCGGCCTGGGGCGGGGCGATGATGGCCTGAAAATCGCGGATGCCGAACATGCCCAGATTGGAGATGGCGAAGGTCCCGTCAGACAGCTCGGCCTGTGTCAGGCGGCGGTCGCGGGCGCGGCTGGCCAATGCTGCCGTCTCCGCTGCGATGGTCCGCAGCGGCTTGGCCCCGGCATCCCGCAGCACGGGCGTGACCAGCCCGCCATCGATGGCTACCGCTATAGCGATATTGGCCTGGGCGAACCGGCGCATGCCGGCATCGGTCCATTGCACATTCACATCCGGCACATCAGCCAGCGCCAGGGCAGAGGCGCGAACGATGAAATCGTTCACGGAAATCTTCTGGCCCGCCATGCCGTTCAACTGCCCGCGCAGGCTCAGCAGATCATCCATCAGAATGTCCGCCGTCAGATAGAAATGCGGCACATCCCGCTTGGCGGCCGTCAGGGCCGTGGCGATGGCGCGGCGCATGGCCGTGTGCGGCACCAGGTCAGCGCCGGATGCCACCGGGTCCGCGACAGCGGCGGGCGTGGCCAGCGCGTTGCGCACATCCTCCTTCGTGGCGTGACCCTTGGGCCCGGTGGGGGTGACGCTGGACAGGGACACGCCCAGATCAGCGGCCAGTTTGCGCGCGGCGGGGCCGGCGGGCGGGCTGTCACCGGGCGTGGGGGCCGGGGCGGCCAAGCCGTTGGCGGCGGCAAAGCGTTCCACATCCGCCACATTCACCCGGCCATGGCGGCCGGTGCCGGTCAGGCGCTTCAGGTCGATGCCCAGACGGTTGGCCAGACGGATGGCATGCGAGGTGGCATGCACCGACCGGTTATCCAGGACCGCCGGCATGATGGGCGCCGATGCCGGTGCCGGATGGGCGGCGATATAGGCCTCCACATCCTCCTGATTGACGCGGCCATTGCGACCGCTGCCCGTGACGCGCGACAGGTCCACGCCCTGGCGGTTGGCGATGCGGCGGGCGATGGGGGTGGCCGACACAAGCTCGTTGCGCTGTTCCAGTGCGGGATCGGCGGCAACAGGTGCCGCTGGTTCGGCACTGGGCACCGCTGGCGACATTGGCTCCACCGCCGCTGCCGCCGCGGGTGCCGGGGCGTCGCCGCGGATGAAGCGGTCAATGTCGGTGTCCGACACGGCGGCATCGGCAACGATGGCAATCAGGGCACCCACGGGCAAGGTCTGGCCCACCGGTGCCACCAGCCGGCGAATGGTGCCCTCCAGGTCCGATTCCAGGGTGTTGACGATCTTGGCGGTTTCGATATCGACGATTTCCATGCCACGCGACAGGGTCTGACCCTCTGTCACATGCCAGTTGGAGATCGTCCCTTCCGACATTTCCAGGCCCCATTTGGGCATGATGATCGGGGTGATGGCGTTCATCGCGTCGTTACCCCTTTGTCTCAGCGGCCGGACAGCACTTTGCGGATGCCGGCTTCGATCTTCTCGGGCGAGGGCAGATAGGCGGCTTCCAGTTCCCGCGCGAACGGCACCGGCGTATGCGGGGCCGTCACCTGGATGATCGGGGCCTTCAGATGGTGAAAGGCCTTTTCCGCGACCATGCCCGCGATATCGGCGGCCACCGAACAGCGCGGCGGGCTTTCATCCACCACCACCAGCCGTCCCGTGGCCCGCACGCTTTCCAGAATGGTTTCCTCGTCCAGCGGGCTGGTGGTGCGTGGGTCGATCAGGTCGCAGGTGATGCCCTCGGCGGCCAGCTTGTCGACGACACCGATGGCCAGCGGCACCATGCGGGCCAGGGCCACGACGGTCACATGCTCGCCCTCGCGCACCATCGCCGCCTCGCCAAACGGGATGGTGTAATCCCCGTCCGGCACCTCGCATTCATCCATGTAGAGGGATTTATGCTCGAAGAAGATCACAGGATCATCGTCGCGGATCGCGGTCAGCAGCAGGCCCTTGGCGTCATAGGCATTGGACGGCACCACCACCTTCAGCCCCGGAATGCCGGTCAGGATGGGATAGATGGTCTGCGAATGCTGGGCCGCCGCGTTCATGCCACCCCCACAGGTCATGCGGATGACCAGGGGTGTGCGCGCCTTGCCGCCGAACATATAGCGGAACTTGGCCGCCTGGTTCAGCAACTGGTCCATACAGACGCCGACAAAATCGGCAAACATGATCTCCGCCACGGGGCGCAGGCCGGTCAGCGCCGCCCCATTGGCGGCGCCCACGATGCAGCTTTCGCTGATCGGCGTGTCGATGACGCGGTCCTCGCCAAAACGCGGCAGCAACCCCTTGGTCAGACCGAAGACGCCGCCGGCCGCTTCACGCTCACCCGAGGTGCCGCCGGCCCCGCCGGACACATCCTCCCCCAGCACGATGACGCGCGGGTCGCGTTCCATTTCAAGATGCAGGGCGTCATTGATCGCCTGGCGCATGGAAATCTTGGGCATGGGTCAGGTTCCCGCTCAATAGCTGATATAGACGTCGGTCAGGACGTCGGCGGCCGTGGGGGCCGGGGCGGCAACAGCCTCGCGCACGGCGCGGTCGATCAGATC
>JAIXTS010000348.1 GCA_027483805.1 Azospirillum sp.
ATCAGGATGGCAAAGCTGGCGAACAGCTGCAGACCTTCGGTGAAGGCGCCGAACACCGCCAGGGTCTTGGCGATGTCCTTTTTGCTGTCGACA
The DNA here is from genome assembly GCA_027483805.1 of Azospirillum sp. GTDB lineage: Bacteria > Pseudomonadota > Alphaproteobacteria > Azospirillales > Azospirillaceae > Niveispirillum. Next base: position 94 of record JAIXTS010000348.1, read on the forward strand.
TTGAACTCATGCATATAGTCGTACTTATCCTTCATCGCCTTGTAATGAAGGAAGGCCGAATACTCGACCTCGGGCATGCCGATCGTATCCAGCAGATGGCTGTAGGCCGCGATATGCACCGTCTCCATGGCGGAGAAGGCGGCCAGCATCATGCAGACCTCTGTCGGCTGGAACACGCGGCTGTAATGCCGCATGTAGCAATTATTCACCTCGACATCGGCCTGGGTGAAGAATCGGAAAATCTGCGTCAGCAGGTTCCGTTCGCCGTCCGACAGGTTATTGCGCCAGTCCTTGACGTCATCGGCCAGCGGCACCTCCTCCGGCAGCCAATGGATTCGCTGCTGCGTCAGCCAGGCCTCATAGGCCCAGGGATAGCGGAAAGGCTTGTAAACCGGGTTCGGCGTCAGCAAGGACATGGCACCAGCACTAGATATGGGGGGTGGGTGCTGTAAGCTAGCACAATGGGCGGCGGGGGGAAGGGGTCTTTGGCTGTGGATGATGGGGATAAGGGGGATGGCCGAAAGGGTGCCCCCCGGCGGGTATCGGCAGATGAACATAGACCGCCCGCTCTAATGACGCCGCCATGGCATTTGGCGGACTGCCGTTAGGCGCCAACCCTACCGCCCCCGCTCCGCCGTCTGTGTATCGGCGTTCAGCAGCGGGTTCAGGGCAAAGTCCAGGGATTAAGCAGGTCAACACCGGTGCGGGCATAATCGTTGATGTCGCGGGTGACGATGGTAAGCCCGTGGCAGAGGCCGGTCGCCGCGATCAGCACATCCGGCTGGGGGAAGGTGTGGCCGGTTTTCCGCCCTTCCTCCATCAACAGACGCCACTTCAACATCACATCTTCGCTGACAGGCAGGATACGGCCCGCGAACATTGGCCGGACACGGTGGGTCAGCCATTCTGTCAGGCCCGACCGCTTGACCGGATCGTCCAGCCTCTCGATGCCGAAACGGATTTCGGCCAGGGTGACCGTACTGATATGAAGGGTCGCCAGCGGCTGCGCGGCGATGAAGGAGAGCACGCGCGGCTCCGGCTTTGGCCGCCGCAACTCCGCCAGGATATTCGTATCCAGCAGCCAGCCGCTCAAAGCACCACGTCCCTTGGCGGTGCAGGGTCGCGGATCGGCTCGAAATCGAAATCGAAATCGCTGGAGGGCGCCGCCCGCATGGCGTCGATCAGGCTTTGGCCGGTTTCACTGCTTTTCAGACGCCGGAATTCAGCGGCGGAGATGACCACCACCTCTTCCCGCCCATGGACTGTAACATGCTGCGGCCCTTCCGCATGAACGCGGCGGACTAACTCGCTGAACCTTGCTTTGGCGTCCTGCAGCGGCCAATGCCCGGACGCCGCGTGATCTTGCCCCCGTTTGCGCTCCGCCATCATGACCCCACAATTCCAGTCAGTATGGTCAGATTACGTGATCGGGGGGGGTGACTGCAATGCCTACCGGCCCCGCTCTGCCGTCTGCGTATCGGCGTTCAGCAGCGGGTTCAGGGCGGGGGCCAAAATCTTCAGCAATTGTGAGGGCAGCGCCGACGTAAACCGGTATTCCGCCGCCTCCGGCCCATGCACATGCGCCGTGATCACGCCAAAGAACCGGTCACCGATATAGAAGACGAAGGTGGCGGTGCGGTTGACCACGCGGCTTTCCAGCACCACCCCGCCCGGCCCGTAACGCTCAAACCGGTGATCGCCCGTGCCGGTCTTGCCACCGATCGGAATCTCCGCCCCGTCGGCGGCGGTGAAGGCGCCATGGACGCGGCGCGCGGTGCCATTATCGACAATATCGCGCAGGTGGCGGCGCACCACACGGGCCACTTCCGGGGCCATCACCTGTTCGGCCCCATCCAGCAGACGGGCCGGAACAAAGCTGGTCTCATAGGGCGTATTGGCGGCAAAATGCAGGCGGCCGACACGCAGCGTGGGCAGGCGCATCCCATCATTCAGGATGATACCCATCAATTCGGCCAGGGCGCCGGGCCGGTCTGCGGAACTGCCGATGCTGGTGGCATAGCTGGCAATCAGGCTGCCGAACGGATAGCCCAGGCGCGTCCATTCCTCATGGATACGATTGAAAGCCTCCTCTTCCAGCACGATGCCGATGCGGGTGTCCTGCGCCTGTTTGGAGCGCGAGGAGAACAGCCATTTATAGCTTTCCTGGCGCGGCGCGCTGCTGTCCTTCAGCATCTCACGCCGCTGCGCCTGCCGGCTATCTTGCAAATATCCGACCAGCCACAGTTCCAGCGGATGCACCCCGGCGATATAGCCACGGTCGTTCAGTGACCAATTGTCGGGATCATACCGGTCATACAGCGCCTTGACCTGCGCCTCGGGCGGGCCGCCGGCCGGCAGATGCCGGTTCAAGAACAGGGCCAGTTCCTCCGCCGGGGCCGTGGGCAGGGCGGATCGGAACACCACCGACAGCCGGTCCGGCGTCGGGCGCAGGCGCTTGGCCAGCTTGTCCAGCGCCGCTTCCGGTTCCAGCCCCCGATAGTCCGACCAGAATTTGTTCAGATAGGCACTGCCTTCCTGGTCTGCGAACTGCGCCAGATAGGTGCGGCGGGCCGGGTGGCGCGGGTCATCCATCAGATCGTCGCGGCTGTCCGGCCCCTCGGCGATGTAATGGTTCACGATATCCCGCATCATGCGGATGAACACAAGATTGACCGAATGGCGGAACGCCTCCGACACGGTCAGGACCTTGCCGTCATCCTTGTCATCGAAATTCCCGAAACTGTGCAGCCCGCCACCGGTGAAGAACCGCTCGCCGGGGCTGGCCGAATATTCCCGCTCCATCGCCTGATCCAGGATGGTGGCGATGCCGATGCCGGGATTGGCGGCCATGGTGCGCAGCACCCATTGCGTCAACCGGTCGGGCGCGTCCAGGGCGGCGGCTTCCAGCTCGTAATTCTCCCGTGTGACATAACGCTCATGCAGCCGGGCAATGATCTCCAGATAAGTCACCAGGGTGCGCAGCTTGGCCGTGGACCCCAGGTCCAGCTTCGCCCCCTCGTTCAGGTCCAGCGGCTGCGGCAGTGTATCGACCTGCACACGCACCAGATTGGCCTCGGCCGTGCGTTCGAACAGGGTCACGGAATAGACGATGCGGCCGGGATCGGCATTGTTCAGCAACCGCTCCCCCACCAGGCCCAGCGCCGCCGCCTGCGCCGGGTCGGCCAGCTTCTGCAAGGTGTCGGTGACGCGCGTCTGCGTGGGCTGGTCCAGCGTCGTCTCCACCGCCAGGTCCAGCCGGTCCAGCGCGTAAAGGCTGGGCACACCCAGCATGCCCAGAAGCCGGGCGCGAATGGCATTGGTCGCCTTCTGCTCCACAAAGCTGGGCTCCGGAATGTCCGGCGGCGCATCGTTGAAACGCAGGGGGAAAAAGCGGGCGGCATCGGCCAGCGGGGCGCCGATCACGCCGGCCCGTTCCAGCAGGGTCAGATGGCTGTTGGCCAGATCGTTCAGCGCCCTGCGCCCGCTGCCGGCCAGATAGGCGGACGGGCGGCGCTGCGCCAGCAGCAGGCTCAGCACCTGCTTATAAACCACGGCCTGGACCTGCAAATCCTCCTCGGTACGCGGCTGTGACCGCAGGATACGGTTGGCGACGCTGAAATCCGTGCCGTACCAGGCCCAGAGACCGTCCCCCAGCCCATTCACCTCGCCGATGCCGGGCCGGGCCGACAGGGGCGTGGAATTCAGGTAATCGACGACGATCTGGTGGCGCACCCGCGTCGTGTCTGCCCCGCCCTTATAGGCGCGCACAGAGGCGGACATCATCTGGCGCAGCTTTTCCATGCCGCTGCCCGTGCGCCCTTCCGGTGAATGGCGGTATTTCTCGATCTGGGTGGCCAGGGTAGAGCCACCGGCGCGCGGACTGTCCGGATCGATGAATTTAAGCGGGATATTGATCAGGGCCAGACCGAACCGGTCCCATTCCACCGCCGGGTTGCGGTTGGGAAATGTCGTGTCCAGCAGCTCGCGGTTCTCGATGAACAGCAGCGTATCGGCCACCAGCGTCGGCACCTCGTTGAAGCCGGCATAGATCCGTTCAGGATAGCGCGCATCGAACAGCGGATTGCCCATCTGGTCACGGATGGACAGGCCGCCCGCCGTCTTCTCCGCATAGGGCGCAAACCCACCGAACTCCATGTAATCGCGCAGTTGCGGGCTGGGCCTTGCCTGCAAATCGACACGGTAGTCGGCGGCCACCAGCCGTTCGACAAAGCCGGGAATGGCGGCATAGCCCAGGCGGGCATCATAGGGACCCTGCCCTGGAAACCGGATATCCGGGTTGGGACCGGGTTCCACCTTCCAGGTCAGGTCACGCCCGAACCGGGCCAGCACTTCGGACTGCAACGCCGACGTACGGCTCTCCTGCCACAGGGCGGCACCGGCACCCGTTGCCAGCGCCAGGGTCATGCCCCAGGTCATCCAGCGATAGAACCGTGCCGA
>JAIXTS010000045.1 GCA_027483805.1 Azospirillum sp.
AAGCTGCGCAGCGAATTGATGGATGTGATTGAGGCGCATCTGGCCCGGCAGGGCTGGGAACCTGCGGTCGCGGCCCAGCATCTGGGGATCAGCCTTGATCGGTTGACAGCGTTTCAGCGTGGACAGATCGACCGTTTCTCAATGGACGATCTGCTGGTCATGGCCACTGCCCTTGGCCTTGAACTCCATATCCAGGTCGGGGCTGCCGCCTGACAGGCCTGTTTCCCTTGCCCCTTCCCCCGGCCGGTCTCACAGCCTATCAGTATCGGCGCGTCCTCCCATCGCCGCAGGCCGATCTTGACCGAACTGCTGACCACCGACCTTCTGATCTTCCTGGCCATTGCCGCCCTTCTGGCCGGCTTCATCGATGCCATTGCGGGCGGGGGCGGGCTGATCACCATTCCGGCCCTGCTGTCTGCGGGCATCCCGCCGGCGGCGGCGCTGGCCACCAACAAGTTGCAGGGCAGTTTTGGCACCGCCATGGCCACGATCACCTTCTGGCGGGCGGGACAGATCGAATTGAAGGCCATGGGTTTCACGGTGGCCTGTGTCTTTGCCGGATCGGCCACGGGCACCATGGCGGTACGGATGACGGGCACCGGTTTCATGATGGCGGTGATCCCCGTGCTGCTGGTCGCCATCGCCCTCTATTTCCTGCTCAGCCCACGGGTGGGCGATATGGAGGCCAAGGCGCGCATGACCCTGCCGGCCTTCAGCCTGACAGTCGGATTCGCGGTCGGTTTCTATGACGGATTCTTCGGGCCGGGCACGGGCAGTTTCTTCGCGCTGGGCTGTGTGGCGCTGTTGGGCATGAACATGCGCCGCGCCACGGCCAATACCAAGCTGCTGAACTTCACCAGCAATGTCGTCAGCCTGGGCGTGTTCGCGCTGGGCGGGCAGATTGTCTGGAAGGCCGGCCTGATCATGGCGGTGGCCCAGGTCATCGGCGCCTGGGCCGGCAGCCATGCCGCCCTGCGCTTTGGCACCAAACTGGTGCGGCCATTGCTGGTGATTGTCTGTCTGGGTATGACCATCCGATTGGTGGCGCAGCCCGATCACCCTCTGTATCTTCTCGTCCGCGACCTGTTCGCTGCTTGAGGACTTTCCATGCTCGACCTCACCGACAGCCAGATCGACCGTTACGCCCGCCATATCATGCTGCGCGAAGTGGGGGGGGAGGGGCAGTCGACGCTGCTGTCATCCTCCGCCCTGATCGTGGGGGCCGGGGGGCTGGGGGCGCCCATGCTGCTCTATCTGGCGGCCGCCGGTGTGGGGCGCATCGGTATTGTCGATGATGATGTGGTGGATCTGTCGAACCTGCAGCGTCAGGTGATCCATGATACCGCCGGCATCGGTGTGCCCAAGGTGGAGAGTGCCGCCGCCCGCATCGCCGCCATCAACCCGGATGTGAAGGTGGAAATCCACCGGACCCGCCTGAACCGGTCCAACGTGCTGGACATCATCGCGGGCTATGACGTCGTGGCCGATGGCACCGACAATTTCGCCACGCGCTTCCTGCTGAACGATGCCTGTTATCTGGCGGGCAAGACGCTGGTCAGTGCCGCCATGCTGCGCTTCGACGGGCAGCTTTCCACCTTCAAGGCACATTGTGGCGACCCGCACCCTTGCTATCGCTGTATTTTCCGCGAACCGCCACCGCCCGGCATGATCCCGTCCTGTTCGGAAGGCGGGGTGCTGGGCGCATTGGCGGGCACCATGGGCAGCCTTCAGGCCGTGGAGGTGTTGAAGGAACTGCTGGGCATCGGCGACAGCCTGTCGGGCCGGCTGCTGATGTATTCAGCGTTGGAGACGGGGTTCCGGACCGTGAAAATCCGCCGCGATCCGGAGTGTCCCGTCTGCGGCACCCACCCGACCTACATCGACCTTTCTCACCATAAGTAGCTTTTATTGCCTCAATCGCCGGCGCCGCATCCGCGGCTTGGGCTTACGCGGCACGTGCCGCGCGGCGGCAGTCGCCGCCGAAGCGGCTTCCAGAGGCCTGGAAGCCGCTCTAACCAGACGGGGAGCCTTTGCATGTCCGACGGTAAATGGGGTCTGGTGCTGGTGGTGCAGTCCGGCGGTTATGACCGGGTGCATTATGCCCTGGTCACCGCCGCCGCCGCCGTGGCGACCGGCCGGCCCGTGACCCTGTTCTTCACCGGCCGCGCCCTGCCGGCCCTGCTGGGGGGTGAGGGGTGGAAACGCCTGGATTTCTCCGACGATGGCACCAGCCCGGAGGCCCGCGACGCCACCCTGGCCCTGCGCGGTGTGGGCACGTTCGACGAATTGCTGACCGCGTGCGCCGAACTGGACGTGACCTTCCTGGCCTGCGAGATGGGCTGGCGCGCGCTGGGTATCCGCGAACCGGCCTTGCGCCCCGACCTGCTGGTCGAAACGACCGGCATGGTCACCCTGCTGGGCCGTGTGCGGCCGGGGGATCAGATGCTGTTTGTGTAAGAAAGGGGGGGGCGGGTGATGATACCCGCCCCCAAACGCCTTACGGCGGCGATGGCGGTTCATTGGTGGCCAGACGCAGAATTTCCTGCGGGATGTCGTCGGCGGGCAGGTTGACCTGCACCAGCCAGACCGAATCCAGGTCCGCCTTCACCGTCGTCAGGGCGTTTTCCAGTTCCGTCAGGGTGGACACCGCCACCCCCTTGGCGCCCAGGGCCACGGCCAACCCGGCATAATCCCAGGCCGGAATGACGTTGAACGGGTTGAAGGGCTGGCCCTCGGTATAGGCCTTGTCATTGGTCAGGGCCTGTTCGATGCCGTAGATGGTGTTGGCCATCACGAAGATGATGGGATTGCGTTTATAGACAGCCATGGTGCTGACCGTCTGCGCCACCATCTGGAACCCGCCATCGCCGGCAAAGACCACGGGCCGCGCGTCCGGTGCCGCCACCGACAGGCCCAGGGCCGCCGCCGAGGCATAACCGATGCTGCCCCAGGCCGCTTCTGAGACAAAGCCGTTGGCCCGGTTTACCGGGATGTTGCAGCTGACATACATGCTGCTGCTTTCATCGGGCACCAGGGTCATGTCGGCCTCGACCCAGCTCAGCATGCGCTGGAAGAAGCGGGCATAGGTGATGGTGTCGGGCGGGAAGGGCTTAAAATCCGGGTCGATGACGGCCGGCCCCTTCACGGCCCAGGGTTCGCGCTTGCCCGCGCCTTTCAGCGCCTCCGACAGGGCGGCGATGAATTCGGTCAGCGGCACCTGGAAATAATAGGCCTCGCCCACCCGCACCGTGCTGTCATAGGCGACCACCATCTGGGCAAAATCCTTGGACACGAACGCTTCATAATCGTCGGTCAGCAGGTCGCCCGTCACCACCACCAGATCGGACAGGTCGACGGTGTTATAGGTGGCGTAATCCGATGACGGCCCCGTATAGGTGCCGATGAAGCCCGGATGGGTTTCGGCCAGCACACTTTTGGCCAGCAGGCTGGTGACATAGGGAATGCCCGTCTGATCGACCAGCCCCGCGAAAGCGTCTTGCAGGCCATAGCGCTGTACCTCGATCCCGCCCCAGAACAGGGGCTTGGCGGCTTCCTTGACCAGGCTGGCCACATGCGCGGCGGCAGCCTTCACGGCATCGGCATCGACGGGCAGGGCGGGCACCTTCAGGGCCCCGGCGGGCCGGGCGCATTCCGCGTCCCACAGTTGCCGCCAGATCTCGATATAGACGGGCCGCTTTTCCGACAGGGCGGCGCCCAGGGCGCCATCAATCATGGAAGGGGCCGCGGCGGCATCGCTGATGATGATGGCTTCCGCCGTGATGTCCGCATAGGCGTTGCGATCGGCCTCGTAATTGCCGGTCGCATGGTGCAGCAGGATCTTGTAGGTGCGGGCAAAGGGCCGGTCGGTCGCGCTGGTGCCCGGGCTGCCGGAAATGGCCACCGTCGGCACACGCTCCACATAGGACCCGGCCACCGGATTGATCAGCGACAGGGCGCCGACCCCATAGGTGACGGCAGCACAGGAAATGCCGTTGATCCGGCCATAGGCATCGGCGGCGTAGCCGGCTTCCAGTTCTGACCGGCAGCCCAGCCGGGTCAGCTGATAGCCGTCATTGCGGGCCTTGTCGTCGATATAGTCGAACCAGCGGGCGACATAATCGCCCGGCACCGTGAAGACATCGCGCAGGCCCGCCTCGTGCAGGCGCTGGATCAGATAGTCGGAAACGGTGAAAAACGGCTCAAGCGGCTTCATGGGCGCCATCTCCCGTTGGGAAGGAATGCGGATGGATCGGGGCGTGCGGGGCGCCCGTGCGACCGGGCGCCCCTTTCATGCGGGACGGCTTACGGCCCCAGAACCTCGGCTTGGCTGTCCTTCAGATGCGCCAGATAGGCAGGCCAGGGCAGGTCGAACTTCTCCAGCAGCACATGTTCGGCCGTCTGCAAGCAGCCCTCGACCCAGCCCTGATTGTTGGAATAGGCCTCGCCACAGATGAAGACGCGATCCTTCAGCACAGGCTGGCGGATGGCGGGCATCAGCTTGTCATAGCGGAAACCCGCCTTCCATTCGTGCCAGCCGCCGCCATACGGGTCGCCCGACCAGTCATGATAGATGGCGGAATAGGGCTTATCGACATCGACCAGACCATGAACAGCCAGGATTTGTGAATGCGCGCTGGCCACCATGGCATCGGTGGCAATGCATTCGGCCAGCGGCACGGGCGTGCCCTCCTCACCCGATCCCGACTTCTCCTTGGCGACACCCTTCACGCCCTCGGGCAGGCGGCCCAGGAAGGGCGCCCCCTTTTCCAGACCCTTCCAGAAGGGAACGGTGGTGATGTCATTGTAGGACGCCATCAGCAGGGAACGGGTATTGCCCTTTTCCCCATGCGGCTGATCCTCCTCCGTCCCGAAATAATAGATCTGGCGCACGGGCAGATCGGTGATGGAGCGGCCGGCCACCAGGCCCTGCGCCTCCCACCAGGGATAATCATAGGCCAGCAGCAGCTTGAACGCGTCCTGGATCAGCACCGAATCGACCATGGCCTTCACGTCGGGCTGTTTCCATTCCACCCATTCGATCAGTTCCAGCGACCGGCGCGGCAGGGCCAGGATGATATCCTTGGCCTTCACGATGCTGGGTTCCACCCCCTCCTTGTCGCGCGTTACCTCTCGCAGGCCGCCCAGGTCGGCATAGACCAGCTGGGTTTCCGTCTCCACGACCGTCAGCAGGTAGACACCATCCTGATCGCGTTCGATGCGGGAAATGCGGCTGTTCATGCGGATGTCGGTGCCTTGGGCCGCCGCCTTGTCCGCCAGTGTCAGGGGCAGGCGCTGATAGCCGCCGGTGATGGCCTTGAATCCGCTGGTATTGGCATATTCGGTGGCCGGCAGCTGCGCCACGGCATTGGCGTTGGCGACATTGGCGTCGTAGCCGCCGGCATCCTTCATGAACTGATAGGCCTCCGATGACAGGGTCTGGCTCATCAGGTTCCAGAAACCATAAGTGTAGAGCGGATGCCCGAACACGGTGGTTTCCATCAGCGCGTTCAGGGAATTGCGCCGGTTCTTCGGCACCAGCAGATCGAAGGCGAAGACCTGCAGGTCGTTGACACTCTTGCCGCGTTCGTTCCAGGACAGGTTGTAGGGCACCTTGTCCGGGTCGGACTGTTCCTTCATCTTCAAGTGCTTGCCGCGCAGGAAGAAGATATTGTCCTTCTCCCCGATGGGCTGCCCGTCGGGACCCGGCTTGGGATTGCCCATCAGGAAGACGTGCGACGGCAGGCCCAGGGCGTCGATCAGATTGCTGACCATCGGCTGGTTGGAGGCGTCATCCTCCTCGCTGGGCGGGATATAGCGCATGCCGCCCAGTTCGGCCGCAATATTGGGCATGCCGGGAATGGTCTTGGTGTAAAGCCGGCCGCCGATGCGGTCGCTATATTCGAACAGTGCCACCTTGGCGCCCGTAATCCCCTGTTCGCCCGTCAGGCGCCAGGCGCAATAGGTGCCGGTGACGCCACCGCCCACGATCGCAATGTCCAGTAACGCGCTCATTCCCATGCCTCCCCTGTGGCGGGTCGCGGGTGGCCCTGCCTTCCGGCGCCCCCCGTTCCTGCTGCAATGGCACGAGACTAACGGTCAGTCGTATGACCGGCAAATCATTTACTCGTTAACATTGTATGCGGCATAGATTGCGATCGGCCTTCCTATGATCGCCGCGGCATTTGCCAATGGGTATGGGGCAGCGGAAGGCGATCAATCCGCGGCGGGGAACCAGATCATCATGGCATTGTCGCCGGCGCTGACCGCGACCCATTCACCGCTTTCCAGCGGCGACGGCACAACCGCCGTCAGCATCTGATCCTCTTCCAGGGCAAGGGGCGTAAAACCATCCATCAGCAGCTCTCCTCCGGTTAAAAATCAGGGGGTGGCGGTCGGGATTTCCTGCCCCTCGGTCGCCGGGCGGGCGCATCCGCGCCCCTGGCTTCGGCGGCCCGTGCGGTGCGGCGGCAATCATGGCCGTATCGAAGTCACCATTGATGACCGTCGGCATTATTGACGTCGGTAGGAGAGGGGGGCGGGACATGAAGACGCACCGTCCCCCCTGTCGCCGGGCGAACGGTGCGTTGTCATGCTGGGATCGAAGACCGGGGTCCGGGTGCGGGCCGGACCCCGCAGACAATGGCGGAGAGCGCTCGCCATCGCCTGGTTCTGAAAGGGCCCCGTCGGCCGGTACGATCCGGTGGTGTCGGCGATCCATCGCGCCGTCCGCCGGCTTTCCGCCGCCCCCTCCCATCCAGCGCGGAGGGAGGCGGAAAGGTACAGCCTGGGGGCCAAGAGCCTGGGGGAAGGATGCAGCCCCTTCCCCCGGCGGACCCGCCCCTCCGTTCAGGAAGAAGGACAGGTCGAAGCTGAGGTAACAGACAGAGCGATCAATGGAACTGATCGGTCTCGGTGCTGTCCTTCATCGCGGTGGTGGAGGAGGTACCGCCCGAGATGGCAACCGCCACCGCGTCGAAATAGCCGGTGCCCACTTCGCGCTGATGTTTCACGGCGGTGAAGCCCTGCTCGGCGGCAGCGAATTCACGCTGCTGCATCTCGGAGTAAGCGGCCATACCGCGCTCCTTGTAGCCCTTGGCCAGTTCGAAGGTGGCCAGGTTCAGGCTATGGAAGCCGGCCAGCGTCACGAACTGGTACTTGTAGCCCATGGCGCCCAGCTCGGCCTGATACTTGGCAATGGTCGCCTCGTCCAGATTGGCCTTCCAGTTGAAGGAGGGCGAGCAATTATAGGCCAGCATCTTGCCGGGGAACTTCTTATGGACCGCCTCGGCGAAGCGGCGCGCCTCGTCCAGGTTCGGCTTGCTGGTCTCCCACCACATCAGGTCGGAATAGGGGGCATATTCCAGGGCGCGGGCGATGCAGTAATCGACGCCGACCCCCTTCTTGATGCGGAAGAAGCCTTCCGGCGTGCGGTCATTGCGGTCGATGAAAGGATGATCGCGTTCATCGATGTCGCTGGTGATCAGCTGCGCCGACTCCGCATCGGTGCGGGCAACGACCAGGGTGCTGGTGCCGCAGACATCGGCGGCCAGACGACCGGCATTCAGGGTACGGATGAATTGCTGGATCGGGATCAGCACCTTGCCACCCAGGTGACCACACTTCTTTTCCGACGCCAGCTGGTCTTCGAAATGCACCGCGGCGGCACCCGCCTCGATCATGCCCTTCATCAGCTCGAACGCGTTCAGCGGGCCGCCGAAACCAGCCTCGGCATCGGCGATGATCGGCGCGAACCAGTAGGTGTCGCCCTTGCCTTCCGCCGTCTGGATCTGATCGGCGCGCTGGAAGGCATTGTTGATGCGCTTCACGACGGCCGGGACGGAGTTGGCGGGGTACAGCGACTGGTCGGGATACATCTGGCCGGCCAGGTTGGCGTCGGCGGCGACCTGCCAGCCCGACAGATAGATGGCTTCCAGACCGGCCTTGACGTGCTGCAGGGCCTGGTTGCCGGTGAAGGCGCCCAGCGTATGGACATAGGGGCGGGTATGCAGCAGTTCCCACAGGCGGCGCGCGCCCATTTCGGCCAGCGTGTACTCGATCTTCACCGACCCGGACAGGCGGCGCACATCCTCGGCCGTGAAATCGCGCTTGATGCCGTCATAGCGCTTGGCATGGATGGCGGCGATATCGATGCTCTGGGTCTGGTCCAACGGGGACATCTCTCAACTCCTGGCCTGGTGGGGCTCTCTGGTGTTCTGGGTGGGCTGCTTATTGTTTCCACCTTGTTTGGTGTGCAGTGCAGCGCCGTTGAGATGAACATGGACCTGAGACATAAAATGATCAATACGGTTGTTTGCGTAAAATAGTATTGCTGTCACATCTTGTAATGGCGATTGCTGTGATGTTGTAAAGTATGTAAATTATCGGGGCAACGCAGCCGGGGGCCTTGCCATGAAGACCATTGCGGACAAGCTGGGGTTCAAGTCGGGCAAACAGGCCTGGATGCTGGATGCGCCCGGAAATCTTCGGGAGATCATTGGTTTGCCGGCCGAACGGCCCGATGGCGATATCGACCTGCTCCTGGGTTTCGCGGCCGATGTCGCGGCCCTTGCCCCGCTGGCCGATCGCATGCTGCCGATTTACAAACGCGGCGGCGCTTTCTGGGTGGCCCATCCCAAAAAAAGCGGGTCGATCAGAAGCGACCTTTCCCGCGATGCGGGATGGGACCGGCTGACCCGCGAAGGCATGATCCCCGTCACGCAGATCGCGCTGGATGATGATTGGTCGGCTCTGCGGTTCCGGTACCGGGACGAGGTGAAGCTGATTACGCGCAAGGAGCGCTAACCCCATGTCCGACAAGAAGGCCATGCTGGGCCACAAGGTCCGCCGCCTGCGCCGTGACCTGAAGATGACCCAGGCACAGATGGCGGAGGAGATCGGCATCTCGCCCTCCTACCTGAACCTGATCGAGGCCAATCAGCGGCCGCTGACCGTCCCGCTGCTGCTGAAGATCGCCTCGGTCTATGGCATCGACATGGCCAGCTTTGCCGAGGATGACGAGACAAGGCTGGTGGCCAGCCTGCGGGAGGTCTTTGCCGATCCGCTGTTCGACGCAGGCGACATCAAGGCGCAGGACATGAAGGAGGTGGCGGCCGCCGCCCCAAATCTGGGCCACGCCATCGTCTCCATGTACCGCGCCTATCGTGAGGCGCGGGAGGATCTGGGGGCCCTGGCGGAGAAGGTGGCGGACCGCGACAAGTTGCAGGTCATGGGCGCCCAGGCCTTTCCGCAAGAAGAAGTGTCGGAGTTTTTTCAGGCCGAACAGAACCATTTCCCCGACCTGGAAATCGCCGCCGAAAGCCTGTGGATCGATGGCGACCTGGACAGCGGCAATCTTTACGGCACCCTGTCGGCCTATCTTCAGAAAAAGCACGGGGTGCGGGTGCGCCTGATGCCCATCGATGTCATGGGCGGCGCCATCTGCCGCTATGACCGGCATTCCAGGCGGGTGCTGATCTCCGAAATGCTGGACCCGGCCGGCCGCACCTTTCAGCTGGCCAGCCAGGCGGCCCTTCTGGGCCAGGCGGCGCTGCTGGATGCCGCCGTCGCGCGCGGGTCGTTCAGCCATGAGGAATCGCGCCGTCTGGCCCGGGTGGGGCTGGCCAATTATTTCGCCTCATCCATCATGATGCCCTATGGACGGTTCCTGACGGCGGCCAGGGAGGTGCGTTATGATATCGAAATCCTCTGCCGCCGCTTTGTCGCCAGTTATGAGCAGGTCTGCCATCGGCTGACCGCGCTGCAACGGCCGGGGGCCAAGGGTGTGCCCTTTTTCTTTGCCCGCGTTGATCCGGCCGGCAACATGTCGAAACGGTTCAGCGCCGCCCCCGGCTTCCATTTTGCCCGCTTTGGCGGCGCCTGCCCGCGCTGGCATCTGCATGACGCCTTCCGCCGGCCGGGCGAGATCCAGACACAGCTGGCCCGCATGCCGGACGGCACCACCTTCTTCTCCATCGTGCGGACGGTGGAAAAGCCGGGGGGTGGCTGGAAACAGCCGGCGCGGCAGTTCGCGGTGGCCATCGGCTGTGATCTGGCCCATGCGGGACAGCTGGTCTATGCCGATGGCCTGGACCTGTCGAACGTGGAGGCGGCCACGCCCATCGGGGTGAATTGCCGCATCTGCCCGCGCCTGGACTGTACCCAGCGCGCCTTCCCGCCCTTGTCGCACCGGCTGGCCGTGGATGAACATATCCGCGGTGTGTCCAGCTATGTCAGTGTGGGAACGGTCTGATCCTTACCCATAGGCCCGGCGGAAGCCTTCCGTCACCTTGGCGATGAAGGCCGGGTCGCGGTCACGCCAGTAGCGGGGATCGGCAATCATGCGGTTCAGATCGCCGTTGCCATCGGCCGCGTCACCCTCCGGGCCGCCGCGCAGGGGCTTCGGCTCCCCCCCGCCCTCCGCCATCAGCCGGTGCAGCGCCATCACCCCGTCCGCCGTGCCCGACAGCGCCTCCAGCAGCGGGGCCGGCAGGTTGCGCTGTCCCCAGGCCAGGATCTGGCCCGACAGGTCCTGCCATTTCTCCGTCCCGCCGAAATGGAGGGCCAGTTTCTCCAATTCCGCTTCCGCCTGATAGCCTTCCGCCATTTCCCGCAGCAGCGGCAGCATGCGTTCCGCCGCCAGATCATAAAGAAGCTGGGCCTGCTCAGGCGTGAAGCCGGCCCCATGCAGGCGGTTATTGATCTCCGCGTCCGGTTCGAACAGGCCATGATCGCAGCGGATGCTGTAATTGTCGGGTTTTTCCGGCACGCCCAGCAGAGCCAGGGCCTTGGCCTTCTCCGCCACCGGATCGGCCGGGGCGGACATTCTGCGTTCCAGCTCCTGGTAGGATTTAAGCAATGCGTCCACCCGGATGCTGCCCGTGGCCGGGTCCCAGAATTTCACGGGCACATGGTCGGGCCGGGCAAGGGTGTCGGTGCTGCTGCCGGTCGTGGCGCTCTCGGTCTGTGTCATATCCATGGGGGCACTCCTTAATGAAGGGGGGGAAGCGACGTCAGGCCGCCGCGTGCGGCCAGATGGCGAAGGGACAGGACCAGGGCCCGCTGCCCCTCCAGATGGCGCAGCCGCGCCTCCGTCACGTCCGCACCGGGACTGGTGCCCAGAATGGTGCGGGTCAAATGTGACAGGAGAAGCTGCCCATCCGTTCCGGCGAACAGCCGGGCACAGGCGGCGGCCAGTTGATCCTCGCCGGGCAGGTCGGCATCGGATGCGGCCCAGGGCCAGCCGGGATCAGCCATCCTGCGCCTCCGGCGCAGGGCCGGCGGGCAGCGGCCGCACCAGCACCGGCGGCACGCCTGCCGCATCGGCCAGGAAGCGGGCGCAGGCCGGCAGGTCCACTACCGACAGGGCATCCGGTCCCAGGGCCGACACGCTGTCCAGCCAGCGCAGCGTCGCCTCCGCGTCGCGCTGCGCCTGGGCGCGGGCCAGGGGTGACAGGATGCGGATCAGCACCTGCCGCCCATCGGCGGCGATGTCGGGCACCAGCCCGCGCCGGCGCAGGATGGACAAGCACCGCCGCACCAGCGGCACCAGCAGTTCCGATTGCAGCCGGCCGAAGGTGGCGCCCAGGATGCGCGCCATCTCCGCCCCCCGTTCCAGCACCTCCGTCGCCGTCATGCGCGGCCCGTCCACAGGCGCCAACCGGTCGGCCAGCAGCGCATGCCGGATCCGGGCCCGCAGGTCATCCAGCACCAGCTGGCTGACATCGAACCGCCCCGGACTGGCCAGCGGCGTCAGCCCCGCCGACCCCACGGCCTTGGGAATGATGGTGCCCGGCACCAGCCGGATGGCACCGGGATTCAGCACCCCATCATCATCCGCCTGCCAGATGCCGGTGACGGCGATGGAGGCGTTTTTCAGGACCAGTTCGACCACCTTGTTGGCGGTCTTGATGTCGGGCAGGGCCTTCATCACCGGGCTGCGGCCATAGGTTTCGCCGGGCGCCTTCAACCAGCGAAACGCGATGAAGGGCATGTCGGCGAAACGCCCGTCGCTCAGCAGCACCGGTTCGTCACTGTCGGCCAGGACCACGCGCCAGCGCCAGGCCGTCCCCTCGGCCATCACCGATTCGACCAGGGCGAAGCGGCGGGTCGGGTCGGCGGCACCGTCGCGCTTCACCGCCTCGGGAATGCGCTCCACCGGCACGCGCGCCGCCATCTCGGCCAGGGACAGGCGCTGGCGGCGGTACAGATGATCCAGCCGCCCCTCCTCCCCCTCTTCCAGCACCAGATCGCACAGGGGCACAGCCGTGAAGCGCAGGGCCGACGGGGCGCCGGGGGCGGCTTCCTCGACCAGCAGGCAGCCGGTTCCCCCCGTCACCACATCCAGAAAGGCCTGATGCGCCTCCACGGCGAAGTTGGACCGCTCGATCTGGGCATGGAAGGTCTCTGATGCTTCCAGCAGCAGGGGCGACAGGCGGGCCGCCAGATCATCCTCCAGCGCCGGGCCGGGCGTCAGGCCCATCCAGCGTGACCAGGGCGGGGTCAGCTGGGCCAGCAGCGATGCCGCCAACTGGTCCACGGCATCGGCGGCGGTGGCATCAAAAAGCCGGTCACCGCGCCGGTTGCCCGGTGTGGCGCCAGGGTCGAAGCCTGCATGCTGGGGCAGGGCATGCTCATAGCATTCCCGCCACAGCGGTTCCCAGACCGCGCGGCGGGCGGCGGCGCGGGCATGGCGGTCCAGCAGGCTGGTCGCCTGCGGATCGGGCGGGGGCGGGCTCTGTCGGGGAGGGGCCATGGCTCATTCCCCCAGCAGGGTCTTGCGGGCCGGCGCCAGGGCACCGGGGGCCAGCACCCCGCGCCAGCCGGTCAGCACCGTGCCGGCCCGGCCCGTGGCCCGGCGCAGCAGATTCTGTTCGGCGGCGGTGGGGGACGGGGCGGCGGGACCGGCCACGGCCGGCGGTGCCGGGCTGGGGGCGGGGGCCGTCACCAAGGGGGCGGGGCTGGCCGCCACGACAGTGCCGCGCGGCTTGGGGGAGGAGACAAGGCGGGCCAAGATCGGACACTCCTTCTTTCGGCTGGAGGTGGGGGGCGTGCCGCCCAGATGGCGGTAGAGCTGCCAGGGCGTCTGGACCCAGGCCGCGCGGATGCCCAGCACCCGCTTGACCAGCGTCACGCAGGTGAAGGGCGCCAGCGGCCATTGGGCGGGAATGGGGGGGCGCTGTGCGGTGATCAGCACAGGGTGGCCGCGCGCGCGGAACCAGGCGGCCAGGTCGGTATCGGCGGGCAGCGGGTGATATTCCGCCTCCAGCCGGGTCGACAGCGGGTCCAGGGTGATCCAGCCGCCGGCGACCGGCAGCGCCACGAAGACATGCCGGAAACCGGGGCGCAGGATCCGCAGCCAGGCGATCTCCGTGTCGTGGCAGAACACCAGAAGGGCCGCCCCCCTCATCGCACGATACCTTTGGTCCGCAGCACGGGGGCCAGAATGGACAAGGCTTCGACCCACAGGCTGTGGTCACGCATTTCGCGGTGGCGCCCGGCTTCGGGGGGCATCTGGCGGCGTCCGTAATGGGCCAGGACCAGCAGATGGTCCCGCAGCAGCCGGCGCTGCCGGTACAGCCGGTCGACCACGCCCAGGATGTCAGCGGGTTCGCAGGGGCGTGGCACCAGCCCCTGTCCGGCCCGGATGCGCGCACCCGCCAGTTTGGCCTCCTGGGCGCAGATGAACCAGAACCAGGCGTCTTCCGCCGTGTCGAACGGTGTGCCCGGCGGTGCGGACAGGGGCGGCAGGGTCCGCGGACGCGGGCCGGGCAAGATGGGGGGCAGGGTCATCGTGAGGGTCCTTCTCAGGCGCCGCTGGGCAGTTGATAGGTTGATTTACCTCAAAACGACACGTTTAAATTCCTATGTCAACGGATAAATGAAAATTATCCTAGGGACAGGGGTCGGGGATTCTGGGATAAGACTCCCATGCTTAAACATGCAGACATATGGCGGGCCATCGATCGGCTGGCGCAGCGACATGGCCTCTCCGCTTCCGGGCTTGCCAAGCGCGGCGGTCTGGACCCCACCACCTTCAACAAGTCCAAGCGCATGACGCCGGACGGCAAGCTGCGCTGGCCGTCGACCGAAAGCATCGCCAAGGTGCTGGAAGCGACGGGCAGCAGCTTCACCGATTTTGTCGGCATGACGGGCGACGGGGGCGGGCCCGGCGACGCCCCCCTGCCGCCGCCGCCCAGCCTGCGGCGTGTGCCGGTCATCGGCTATGCCCAGGCCGGCAATGACGGTTATTTCGACGATGCCGGATATCCGGCCGGCAATGGCTGGGACGAGCTGGAATTTCCGCATGTCACCGACGACCATGCCTATGCGCTGGAAGTGTCGGGCGACAGCATGGAACCGGTTTATCGTGACGGCGATATCATCATCATCTCCCCCGCCGCCTCCGTGCGCCGGGGTGACCGGGTGGTGGTGCGTACCCGTGACGGTGAGGTGATGGCCAAGCAACTGGCGCGGCAGACCGCCAACCGGCTGGAACTGACCTCGCTGAACCGCGCCCATCCCGATCGGTCGCTGGCCATGGGCGATGTCGCCTGGATCGCCCGCATCATGTGGGCCAGCCAGTAGTAGGGGGTGGCCGCATGCCGACCCCCAAGCACTGGTAGCTGGGGGTGGTCAGCCCGGGGCGTGACGACTCGAGTCGCAGGACAGGTCGAGAGTCTGATTCCAAGGCTACATTGTCCTAGGATTTTATTCATTGACAGGTCAGGTTTTCCGGCCTTAACCTTTGCGCGACTGCAATTTCTGGCCGGAGTCGCGCCCATGTCCCCTGCTGACACCCCGTCCGGGGCGGATAATCTTATCCTCCTTGATGATCTCCATGCCCGTTATGACGGGCGTCCCCCGCGGCGGCAGCGTCTTGCGGCCCTGGTTGCCGGGACTGCTGTCCTGGACGCGATGGCCGAGCGGGCGTCGCGGGAAAGGCTGCCGGCCCAGGCGTCGGCGGCCCGTATGGCGGTGGCCCGGCGGCGGCGGCACCTGCCGGCGGCCCTGGCGATGGCGGATCCGTGGCTTTTCCGCCTGACCTGCGCTCTGCGCGACGCGCGCGACGCCATCGACCCGTGCCAACGGTCATGAAGAATGACCAACGGTCAATCTTTCCTGCCGTTGATAGGGCACCAGGCCGCCTGTGGGGAGACGACATCTGCCTGGATCGGTCACGATCAGGGCAGATTGAGGTTAGGTCAGCAGTGCTTCCTGTTCGATGCTGAGGCGCATTTGGTCCGCATCCCAGAACCGGGGCAGTCGTTGGTCGAAACGGATGGCACCCAGTACGCGGGCGTCGCCATCGGCACAGGAAAAGGGCAGCAGCAGCCGGTCATAGCGCACCTTGTCCCCGCCGGGCAGGTCCACGCGTACCCGGCTCCAATGCGGGCGGCCGCTTTCGCGGGTGGTGACATAGGATTCGGCCGTGACCTTGAAGCCGGGCGATTTGCTGGCATCGCGCAGCCCCCGCCCGGTCAGGTCGCGGCCTGTGAATTGCACCAGATCAGACCCGTACAGCGTATAGCGTGCTTCTGCCCCGTCACGCGGAAACCGCGCCATCAGCAGATGGCTCAGCCAGGGTTTCAGATCGAAGACCAGTTCGCCCGTCCACAGGGGCAACAACCCCTCACGCGGCAAGGCCCGCCACCAGGGCAGCAGCGGCTGCAGCAGGGCGGGCGGGTGATCCGGGAAAGCCACCGTTGGCGGCGGCGACAGGCTTGCCGTACCGGAGGGCATGGGGCGCTGACCACCATCTTGGACAGGACGTGTCATGGTGCGCCGCTGGCCGGCACCTGTCCATACCCACCGCACCGCAACATTTAATAAAATGCCTGCTAACCACCTGCCGGACAGCGGGAATGCGGGGGAAACACGGAAAAAGTCAGGCGACGCGGGCGCCGCCGCGGTCGGTCTGGGCGTTCTTGTGCACCACCAGTGTCACCTTGTCGTTCATCATATGCAGCTGCTTGGCCGATTTGGTCGGCAATGGGATGCGCTGGTTGATGCAATAGAAGATCAGGCAGGCGGCCAGGGTCGGGTTGTCGATCCAGCTGACCTGCCGGGTTCCCTCATCCAGGCCGATATGCAGGGCGCAGCGCACCTGCGGTTCCGTCTGCATTTCCAGGCGGATGATGCTGCCCGACGGCAAGGGACTGCCCGACCGGCGGTGATAATCCACAACGGCGCGGATCACCTCTTCATTGGTGAAGATGATGTGCCGGATTTCAGTGGGCATGGCCTCCCCTTCCCGCCAGCAGGCGTAGGGGACAGCATATCAGGTCGGCCATGCCGGAACAGCGTTGCATCTGCCGAACCCGAGGATCAGTTCTGATCAGGAAACCCGGAGGAATGGTGGAGCCGAGGAGGATCGAACTCCCGACCTACGCATTGCGAACGCGTCGCTCTCCCAGCTGAGCTACGGCCCCGCACCATCGAACCCGCCAGAAAGGCGGGCCCCCGAAGTGGCGCGGATAATGCTGATCCGACCCCGCCCTGTCAAGCATGCCGTCAAGGCCCAGCGCCACTTTCGGCCCATGGCCCCATCACCCCGCCATAGGGCGGACCCGCGCGGGGGTGGACAGGGCGGGGTCGCGACATTACGTTCCTCAAACAGATGCGGGCCGGTATCCGCCGCCCGCCCACCGGACATGGGATGAACATGGACCCGCTGCTGCG
>JAIXTS010000482.1 GCA_027483805.1 Azospirillum sp.
GACAGGCTGACCGCCCGTTTCAGGGCCGTTTCCGCTGGTCCGATCTCGCCCTCTTCCAGCAGGGCGTTGCCCAGGCTCATCCAGCTGGAAAGAAAGCCCGGTTGCAGCGACAGGGCCGTGCGCTGGCAGGCGATGGCCTCTTCATTGCGGTCATCCTGACGCAGCAGGATGCCCAGATCATGATGGATATCTGCCTGCGCCGGCGCCAGACGTGCGGCATGGCGCAGGGCGGTGATGGCGCCGGCCCGCCCTGCCCCGCCATGCCCTGCTGACTCCGTCCCCAGCGCGCGCCAGGCCGCCACATTGGCCGGGTCCAGCGCCAGCACCGACCGCCAGAGGACCAGCGCCCGCTCCCGCTCACCCCGCTGGGACAGCGCATTGGCCAGGTTCAGCCGCGCCTCCAGCCCCGCCGGTGCGCGCTGCACGGCCCGGCTGATCAGCGCCACGGCATGGTCCAGCCGCCCGGCCTGCCGCTCCGCCACGCCCAGCAGGTGCAGCGCATCGGCATGATCGGGATCGGTCTCCAGAATGTGCCGATAGACGGATGCCGCGCGATCGACATCACCGGCGCGGTGGTCGGCCAGGGCGCCGGCCAGCAGCTCAGATATTGTTTTCATTCGTCAGATCGACGGGACCGTGCCGGAAGGGCACCCAGTCCTTCTGGTCCGGCCGGTACTGCAATCCATAGGGGGATTTCAGGAACACCTTGTCCCGCTGCGGGCTCTCGCGCAGCGTGCGCTCCTGGTCCACCAGCGGCGATGGGGCGAACACCTTCTCCCACAGCTCCGGCGCCTCGACAGCCCGCCCCGCCTTTTTGACATAATCCAGGGCGGCGTCGCTCAGCTGCCAGCAGCTTTCGACCATATCGTAATAGCCCATGACATCCTCTCCCCTGCGTCCGACCCGCAGGCTGACTGATACAGGAACCCGGTCAGGCCCCGCAAGATTTGCCGGCCGTGCGCCGGGCACGGGCCAGTTCATGCAGCGCCTCCAGCGCCGCGTCCAGCACCGGTTCCCAATCCTCGTCGCTGCCCTGGCGGAACAGGCGCATGCTGGGATACCAGGGCGTCGCGGTCGCCCGGTCGCCATAGACCCAGTAGGGCATATACTGCACCAGGTTCCAGACCGGCGTGCCCAGGGATCCGGCCAGATGGGCCGTGGAACTGTCGGTCATGATCAGCAGATCCAGCTGTTCCAGCAGGGCCGCCGTATCGGCAAAATCCTCGATATGGGGGCCCAGCGGCGTGACCAGCAGCCGGCTGGACATCAGGTCAAGCTGCTCTTCCGGCGGCCCTTTCTGCAGGCTGTAAAGCCGCACGCCCGGCACCGTGCCGAAGCGCAGGAACCGTGACAGGTTGCTGGCCCGGCGCTTGTTGTCGGCAAAGGTGACCCGGCCGGACCAGATGATGCCGACCCGCAGGATGCCCGGTTCCGCCGGACCCAGGACGCGGGCCGCCTTGGTCCTGGCCTCGGGCGGGACATGCAGCCGGACCGGCGGCGGCACGCTGTCAAAGGTGGTGCCGCACAGATAGGGCAGGCTCATCTGCGAGGCCTGGACATCGAAATCCGGGAAATCGGACCCGGCCGGCACAAATTCATCCACCGGCAGCCCGCCCAGCACGCGGCGCAATTCGGGGTGGCATTCGAACAGGATACGCCCGCCGCGCGCCTTGACCAGATCGACATAGCGGGCCGCCATCAGCGTATCGCCGAACCCCTGTTCGGTGGACAGGAAGATGCGCCGGCCGTCGAGCGGCCCGCCATTCCAGGCGGCGCCCGGTGTCGGTCGGGTACGGTAGCTGGCGATATGGCGGCGGGCCTCATACTCGCGGAACCCCTGCTCATACTCACCGACCTGCAACAGGGTCAGCGCGCGTTCCCAGCGCAAGGCCGGCGTGACCGGCCCCAGGGCCAGGGCCCTGTCCAGCAGGAACAGCGCCTCGCGATAGGCCGCACCCTGGCGCCGGGCGATGATGGCGTTGAACAGAAGCTGCGGATTGTCGGGATTGAGGCGCATGGCCTGGGCGTGGGCCTCCGCCGCCTCCGCATGACGCCCAAGATCGGTGAGCAGATTGCCCAGATTGGACCAGATCCCGGCATTGCCCGGGTCGAATTCCAGCCCCCTGCGATGGCAGATCATCGCTTCATCAAGCCGGCCCAGACGGCGCAGCACGATGCCCAGCGTGCTCCACGCCCCGCCATCACGCGGATTGGCGCGCAGCATCTCCTCGGTCGCCCGCAAGGCCGTCTCATCCGCGGTCAGGGGCCCTGCCGGCATCGGCGCGGGTGCAGGCGCCGGGATCGGCGCGGGTGCAGGCGCGGGGGCCGGCGGGGCCGGCCGCGCGGCGGACGGCTTGGCTGGGGCGGCGGCGGCTTTACGCTTCTTGGCGGTCACTTTGCTCTGGCTCTCGGACGCAAGGGCTGCCTCACCAGGCGACGCGGACCTGGGCAGTCAGCGCATGCTGGGTGCGGTTGTCGCTCAGTTCCGCATCATAGCGCGCCGACAGGCGCATGTTGTCGGCAATTTCCATGCTGACCCCACCGCCCAGAACGGCCGTATCGCGCCCCGGCTCCGCCGCCCGGATCGTGAAGGACTGACCCAGCAGGGTCTGCCTTGTGCTGTAGCCGGGCTTGGACAGGTCACGCTCCCAGCGGGCCGACAGTTCCGGCACCAGGGTGCCGCCGCCGGCCAGCGCCACCGGATGGGCGAAACGCAGACCAAGGCCGCCGCGCAGATCGGCATGCTTGTCATCGGCCACCGACAGGCTCAGCGCATCGGCCCCTGTCTCGGTGAACCCGTCGGCATCGCTGCCGTCATAGCGCAGGAAGACGCTGGGGGTGATCACGGCACCGCCCATGTCCAGCCGGTACCCCGTCTCGATGGCGGCGCCCAGGCTTTTGCCGTCGGTCTTGCCATTGGCGGTGCGGGTCAGGGTGCCGACCGTCACGGCGCGGCGCGTCTCATAATCGCTGAAGGTCAGACCTGCCTGACCATCGACGAACAGGGCCTCGCGGTTCCAGCCCAGATAACCGCCGACATAATAGCTGTCGATACTGGCGCGCCCGCTGTCATTGCGGCCCGTCACCCGGCTGTCGGCATAGCCGACGGCGGCCCCGACGCGCACACCCTCGGCCGCCACACCATAATCCATACCGGCCAGTCCGCCCGCCATCCGGTGGCGGAAACCGGGATTGTTGCCGTCGCTGCTGGTCCGCGCCCTGTTGCCAAAGGCACGGCCCCAGGCCTGCCAGCCATCGGCACTGTCCGTCAGGCTGCCCTGGCGGCTGGCCACCAGCGTGCCGAATCCCCGGCTGACATCCACCGCGGCCAGCGGCAGGTTGGCGTTGAATTCCCCGGATATATCGGACAGCGCGCCGGGCAGGGCCGTAAGGCCCAGCGGGATCAGCGCATTCAGGAGGGGCTGTGCCGCCGTGCTGCGCGCGGCTTCCAGCGCATCCACCGCCCCGCCGGCCGCCCGCTGGTTGGCCGTCAGGCCCGGCAGACCGGCATAGGAGGCGACACCGACATAAAGATCGACGCTGTTGGCACTGTACAGGGCCACGATGCGGCCGCTGGCCGGAAGACCCGCCGTCGGCTGCGTGATGGCGGCGAAGGTGCCGCTGACACCGCCTTCGGCCTGCACCACACCCGCCAGACGCTGGCCCAGCGACAGGGTGTAGCTGTTGGTGCCCGCCGTTTCCCCGGCAGCATAGGTGATGCCGCGCAGCACCGGCGTCAGGGTCACGCCGGTCCCGATCGTATAGGCATTGCCGGCGCCGGTAACGATGACCCGCGAATAATTCCCCGCACCGTTGCCCGTGCCTGCGCCGTCAATCTCCAGCACCAGGGTGCTGTTCGCCTGCTGCGTGACGGGACCGGTAAAGGTCAGGGTGCCGGGGGAATTGCCCGGGCGCAGCGCGCCGGCAATCGTCGTGGCGCCGGTGATACGGCCGGTGCCGCGCAGGGTCCCCTGCGCGCCCACACTGACCGGGGCGGTCACCAGGCTGTTCACCGACAGCTGGCCATTCTCCACCTGCACCGCACCGCCGGTCAGCCCGCCGGTCAGGTTGGCCTGACCACCATTGCGCAGGGCCAGCGTGCCGCCGGCATTGTTGATGGCGCCGGAGAACAGGGTACGCCCGCTGGTGGCGACCACCAGGGTGCCCATATTGGTGACCGGGCTGGCAATCGTCCCCTGGCCGGCCCCGGACAGGGTGAAGGGCGTGGCGGCGGCGGCCGTGTTGATGATGCCGCCCGACAGCGCGATATTCTGCCCGGCATTGTCCAGCGTGCCGCCAGACCCGCTGATGTTGAGCGCCAGGGTGACCGGCTGGCCGGGGCTGCCCAGCGCACCCGTGGTACCGGGACGCAGGGTGCCGCCATCAAAGGTCAGCGTGCGCGTGCCCGACAGGTTGGTGCCCAGGCCCGCCGCGTCGTTGGTGGTGTAGAAGGCCTGATTCTTGTCGATCACCGCCCCCAGGTTGCCGGCCACATTGGGCGTGCAGGTCGGGCACAGCGTGATCACGACATTGTCGATATTCTGCGCGGCACCCAGACTGTCCGCCACGAAGCGCAGCACCGACTGGCTGCCAAAGGCCTGGACGTTGAAGCTGTAGGTGATCCAGCCGGTGGGCGGGGCGCTGTCACCGACATAGTCGAAGATCCGGGCGTCGCCGAAATAGGCGGTCAGGCCCTGCCCGCCCTCGCTCTTGTACTGGAAGGTGACATTGTACCGGGCGCCCACGCCTGTGGCCACGGTCTGGCTCAGCGTGTTCGTGGAGAACAGGAATTCCGCGCTCACCCCGCTGCCGCTGGCGCCGGTACCGGCGCGCAGGCCGGCCGGATCGCTGCTGGTCCAGCGATCGAACGTGACCGCATCGGACCCGGCCACATTTGTCACAGCCTCAAACCCGCCATTGCACAGCAGCGCGCCGGAATCGCAGGTGGCCGCATCAGCCTCAGTCGCAGGAACGGACGGGATAACCACGCTCATCAGCAGGGCCATCCTGATGCTGGCAATGGCGGCAGGCCGACGCGCAAACCCGTTCATGAATTCTGCCCCTTTACAAGATTAACGGCACTTGAACAGCACGTAGTCATAAGCTGGTGGAGTATGCCGGAAACCTTCCCGCGCATGATCAACAAAGCTTCTCTATACCCCACGATCGTCAGAAATGCTTATCATTTCGTGAACTTCGGCATCATCCGCCGGTGACCTCGTGGTTAATCAGTTCAACCACTGCCTGCGCGATACTGGTCAGTACCCCTTCCCAACATCCTTCTTCTTGCGCCCTGAACATACGCACGCAATCGTACCAGACCGTTCGGTCGGGCTGGGTCAGCCAGCGCCAGTCGGCCGGCCAGGGTAAAGCCAGGAAAGCCGGCCGGCCCATGGCACCGGCAAGATGGATCATGGCGCTGTCGCAGCTGACCACCAGATCCAGGTTGGCGATGATGGCGGCACTGTCGACAAAACTGCCATGGGTCCGCTCCTGCTCGGCGTCTGGAAAACAGGTGATCCCGAAGGATCCCGCCAGTGCCCCCAACTGGTCAAGCCCGACATCCTGCTGCAGGTTGAACAGCCGAACGCCGGGCACCGCCGCCAGTGGCTCAAAGGCGGCCAGCGGGATGGAGCGGTCATCCCCCGCGGCCTGCCAGTTGATCCCGATCTTGAACCCGTCCGTCCCGATGCGCCGGCCCCAGGCCGCCACCCGGTCGGCAGGCGGGTGCAGATAGGCTCCCCCCGCCCCCGGTACCGTTTCCGGCCTGTCGCCGCACAGGCCCGGCAGGCTCATCAA
>JAIXTS010000070.1 GCA_027483805.1 Azospirillum sp.
ACCGCGATGGATTCGACATTGTTCACCGTCGTGGGGCGGCTATAGAGGCCGGCCATGGCGGGGAACGGGGGCTTGTTGCGGGGCTGGCCCTTCTTGCCTTCCAGGCTTTCGATCAGCGCCGTCTCTTCGCCGCAGATATAGGCGCCCGCACCCAGGTGCAGATAGACGTCGTGATCATAGCCGGAGCCGCAGGCATTCTTGCCGATCAGGCCCGAGGCATAGGCCTCGTCGATGGCGCGCTGAACGTTCGCAGCCTCGTAATAGAACTCGCCACGGATATAGATGTAGGTGGCGGTGGCACCGATGGCGAAACCGGCGATCAGGCAGCCTTCGATCAGCTTGTGCGGATCATGGCGCATGATTTCCCGGTCCTTGCAGGTACCGGGCTCGCCCTCGTCGGCATTCACCACCAGATAGACCGGGCCATTGCTGGTCTTGGGCATGAAGGACCATTTCATGCCGGTGGAGAAGCCGGCGCCGCCACGGCCGCGCAGGCCCGATTCCTTTACCAGATCAATGATCTTGTCCCGGCCCAGGTCCAGGATTTCCTTGGTGCCCGACCAGTCGCCACGAGCCTTGGCCCCGTCCAGGAACGGGCTTTCGAAGCCGTAGAGGTTGGTGAAGATGCGGTCTTCATCGCGAAGCATGGGTCCACCCTCCCCTTAGGCCTGGCCGGCGGGCTTCACGCCCGCCTTGATGGCCGATTCGATCAGCGTCGTCGGCCCGCCCGAAGCACAGGCCCGGATACGGCCATTCTGCGGACCCGTCGCCGGCTTTTCACCCCGCGCCAGGGCGTCCAGGACCTTCTCGGTCGTTTCCGCCGTCAGGTCCTCATAGAAATCATCACCGATCTGCATCATCGGCGCGTTCACGCAGGCACCGAGGCATTCCACCTCGATCACCGTGAACTGACCGTCCGGCGTCGTCTGACCGGCCTTGATACCCAGCTTCTTCTCGCAGGCATGCAGCACCTCATCCGACCCGCGCAGCCAGCAGGGGGTGGTGGTGCAGACCTGGACAAAATGCTTACCGACCGGCTTTAGGTTGTACATCGTATAGAAGCTCGCCACCTCCAGCGCACGGATCGGCGCCATGTCGAGATAGTGGGCCACATAATCGATGGCGACCTTGGGAAGCCAGCCGCCGCACTGGCGCTGGGCCAGATCGAGCAGCGGCATCACCGCGCTCTGTTGTCGGCCTTCGGGGTACTTGGCGATGATGCGCTTGGCCAGTTCGATATTCTCTGCGGTGAATTCGAAGCTGGTCGGCTCCGCCACCGCGGGGCCATGGGAATGGGCGGCACTCATCGATCAATCTCTCCGAACACGATGTCCATGGAGCCGATGATCGCGACAGCGTCGGCGAGCATGTGGCCCTTGGACATAAAATCCATCGCCTGCAGGTGCGAGAAGCCGGTGGGGCGGATCTTGCAGCGGTACGGGCGGTTCGTCCCGTCGGCCACCAGATAGACGCCCAGCTCACCCTTCGGCGACTCGGTCGCCGTATAGGTGTCGCCGGCCGGCACGTGATAGCCTTCGGTGTACAGCTTGAAATGGTGGATCAGCGCTTCCATCGAGCGCTTCATCTCGCCACGGGTCGGCGGGGTGACCTTGCGGTCATTCAGCTTCACCGGGCCCGGCGTCTTGGACAGCTTGTCCAGCGCCTGCCGGATGATGTGCATCGACTGCTTCATCTCTTCCATGCGGACCAGATAACGGGCGTAGCAGTCGCCGGTCAGGCCCACGGGGATGTCGAAATCGAACTCTTCATAGCTGTCATAGGGCTGCGCCTTGCGCAGGTCCCAGGCCACGTTCGAACCGCGCAGCATCGGGCCGGTGAAGCCCCAGGCCAGCGCGTCGGTGGCCGACACGACACCGATATCGACGGTACGCTGCTTGAACACGCGGTTCTCAGTCAGCAGACCTTCAAGGTCGGCGATAAATTTGGGGAACGTGTCGAAATAGGCGGCGATATCATCAGCCAGACCTGCCGGCAGGTCCAGGTTCACACCACCGGGACGGAAATAGTTCGCGTGCAGGCGCGCGCCCGACACCCGCTCGTAGAACTCCATCAGCTTCTCACGCTCCTCAAAGCCCCAGAGGGCGGGCGTGATGGCGCCGACGTCCAGCGCGAAGGTGGTGAGGTTCAGAAGGTGGTTCAGAACGCGGGTGATTTCCGCGAACAGCACCCGGATATATTGACCACGCTTGGGCGGCGTGATGCCCAGCAGCTTTTCGACGGCCAGCACCCAGGTATGCTCCATCGACATCGGCGACACATAGTCCAGCCGGTCGAAATAGGGCGTGGCCTGGGTATAGGTCTTGTACTCGATCAGCTTTTCGGTGCCACGGTGCAGCAGGCCGATATGCGGATCGGCCCGCTCCACGATCTCACCATCCATCTCCATCACCAGACGCAGCACGCCATGCGCGGCCGGATGCTGGGGACCGAAATTCATGGTCAAGGGCTTGATCTGCACTTCGCCCGGGGTGGCGGCGGTCGACAGGGACAGCCCGTTTTCGGTCGCGACGTTGGTCGTTGCCATGTCCTGGCCCCCTTAACGCTTGTCCGCGATGGCGGGACGCGCCGCCAGCGGGATAACGGCCTTTTCATCGCCCGGCAGCTGCACATCCGTCATCCCTTCCCAGGGCGACAGGAAGTCAAAGCTGCGGAAATCCTGCGTCAGCTTCACCGGCTCATAGACCACACGGCGCTGTTCGGCGTCGTAACGCAGCTCGACAAAACCGGTCAGCGGGAAGTCCTTGCGCAGGGGATGCCCCTCGAACCCATAATCGGTGAGGATGCGGCGCAGATCGGGATTATCGGCAAAGAAGATGCCGTAGAGATCCCAGGCCTCACGCTCGAACCAGCCGGCCACCGGGTACAGCGACACGATGGAGGCCACGGGCGTGTCCTCGTCCGTCGCCACCTTCACGCGGATGCGGTGATTATGCTTCACCGACAGCAGGTTATAGACCACCTCGAACCGCTCCGGGCGGTCGGGATAATCCACACCGGCAATGTCGGCCAGCAGCTCGCAATGGGTGGTCGAATCGTCACGCAGGAACTGGATGCCCTTGAACAGCGCGGCGCGCGTCAGGGTCACGGCCAGCTCGCCATGGGCGATCTCGGTCTTCACCACAGCAGCGCCCAGGGCGTTGCCGATATAATCACCGAGTTCCTTGAGGGCCTCGTCGCTCATCCTAAGCGTCCTCGTCCAAAAACCAGGGTCAGGCGCGGATCAGGCGGTTACCGCCCTTGATCTTCTTCTGCAATTGCAGAATGCCGTAAACCAGCGCCTCCGCCGTGGGCGGGCAACCGGGCACATAGATGTCGACGGGCACGAT
>JAIXTS010000262.1 GCA_027483805.1 Azospirillum sp.
CCCGCATCCGCGGGCTTGGCTTGCGCGACATGGGGCGCGGGCCGGCAGTCGCCGGCCTCGGGAGGCAGAGCCTCCCTGGTCTTCCCAGACCTTCATCGCTGCTGGCGCCCGCGCGGGTTTCAACGCGCGGGCGTTTCGCTTTTAATAGGCGGGAATTGATCCCGCAGTTTCTTCGTCATTGTGGAGTGTTCGACCATGGCAGCCCGTTCGGCTATCCTGAACGTCATGACCCGTGCGGCCGAAAAGGCCGGCAAGGCCATCCTGCGCGATTTCGGCGAGGTCGAGCATTTGCAGGTGTCCCGCAAGGGCCCGTCGGACTTCGTGTCTGCCGCCGACCAGAAGGCCGAGCGCATTGTGCGCGAAGAGCTGCAGAAGGCGCGCCCCGATTTCGGCCTGCTGCTGGAAGAAACGGGCGAGATCAAGGGCAAGGACACCTCGCACCGCTTCATCGTCGATCCGCTGGACGGCACCACCAACTTCCTGCACGGCCTGCCGCACTGGGCTATCTCCATCGGCCTGGAGCGCGACGGTGAGATCATTGCCGCTGTCGTCTACGAACCCGTGCATGACGAGATGTTCTGGGCCGAGAAAGGCGCTGGCGCCTTCCTGAACCATACCCGCCTGCGCGTGTCGTCGCGCCGTCAACTGGCCGACAGTGTCATCGCCACCGGCATCCCTTTCCGGGGCCATGGCAATGCGCCGGTTTTCCTGCAACAGTTGGAAGCCCTGATGGGCCAGGTTGCGGGCATCCGCCGCTGGGGTGCGGCCTCGCTGGACCTCGCCTATACCGCCGCCGGCCGTTTCGACGGTTTCTTTGAGGCCGACCTGAAGCCCTGGGACATGGCCGCCGGCCTGCTGCTGGTCACCGAAGCCGGCGGTTTTGTCAGCGAGATCGGCCCCGGCAAAAGCCCGCTGGCCAGCGGCTCCATCCTGGCCGCCAATGCCAACCTACATTCCCACCTGGCCGTCGTCCTGCGCAACGCCGGCAAGCCCAAGGTAGCGCCTGCGGAAAAGCCGAAGGCGTAACCTGCACGCATTATGATGGCCGAAAACCCCGCACGTGCCCGGCACGCGCGGGGTTTTTCTTTGCGCGAATGGCGAACCGGATATTACGATCGCAAGATGTATCCATCATCGCCTGGAATGCCATGCGCCGCGCCGCCCTGCTGTTGTTCAGCCTGCTCATGATCCCGGCCGCACAGGCGGCACCGGTGGAGATCGAGGCCACAGGCCCGAACGGGCCCCTGCGCGGCACCTTGCAGGACGCAGGCGCACAGGCGCCGATGATCCTGATCATACCCGGCTCCGGCCCCACGGACCGCGATGGCAACAACCCGCTGGGCGTGAAGGCCGCGACTTACCGGCTGTTGGCCGAAGGCTTGGCGGCACAGGGGGTGAGCAGCGTGCGCATCGACAAACGCGGCATGTTCACCAGTGCCGCCGCCATACCGGATGCCAATGCCGTTACCATCGATGATTATGTCGCGGACAGCGCCGCTTGGATCACCGTCATCCGTCAGCGGACCGGCTTATCCTGTGTCTGGCTGCTGGGCCACAGCGAGGGCGGTCTGGTGGCGCTGGCCTCGGCCGCCAAGGTGGCGAATATCTGCGGCCTTGTCCTGGTTGCCACAGCCGGACGGCCCCTGGATCAGGTATTGAAGGAGCAGTTGCGCGCCAATCCCGCCAATGCCCCGTTGCTGGTCCCGGCGGAACGGGCCATCGACACGCTGAAGGCCGGCAGGCGGGTCGACCCGGCGGACCTACCCCCGCCCCTGCTGCGCCTGTTTGCGCCGCCGGTGCAGGGCTTCCTGATTAGCGTCTTTGCCCAGGACCCGGCCAACCTGATTGCCGGAACCGGCAAGCCGGTGCTGATCCTGCAGGGCACGCACGACATCCAGGTTTCCGTGACCGACGCCGAACGGCTGAAGGCCGCAGCCCCGGCGGCGACACTGACCCTGCTGCTCGGCGTGAACCATGTATTGAAGCCCGTGGTGGGCGACAGCCGCCCCGCCAACCTTGCCACCTATACCGACCCGGACCTGCCGCTGGCCCCTGGCGTTGCAGAGGCTGTCGCCGGGTTCGTGAAGCGCGGGAAGTAGTTACAAACCCGCCGGCGCCGGCCCACCGGTCGCCCAGTCCAGCAACTGCACCGTATGCACGATGGGCAGGGCCGTGCCCGACCCGATCTGGGTCATGCAGCCGATATTGCCGGCGGCGATGATGTCGGGCCGGGTTCCCTCGATCGCCGCCACCTTGGCATCGCGCAACGGCGCCGCCAGTTCCGGCTGCAGCAGGTTATAGGTCCCGGCCGACCCGCAGCAGAGATGACCGTCCGGCACCTCCAGCACGGTAAACCCCGCCCGGCGCAGCAGGTCGCGCGGCGCGTCCTTGACCTTCTGCCCATGCTGTAAGGAACAGGCGGCGTGATAGGCGACACGCAGGGGTCGAGGGGCCTGAACATCCTCTGGCAGGCCCAGGGCCGACAGCACCTCCGTCACATCGCGTGCTAAGGCTGATACGGTGGCCGCCGGTCCGGCCAGCACGGGATCGTCGCGGAACATGTAGCCGTAATCCTTCACCGTCGTGCCGCAGCCGCTGGCCGTGACGATAATGGCGTCCAGGCCGTCGCCTTCCACCTCCGCCATCCAGGCGCGGATATTGGCCGCCGCGAATCCGTGCCCGTCATGCCCCATATGGTGGGTCAGGGCACCGCAGCAGCCCACCCCCTTCGCCACCACCACCTCCGCCCCCAACCGGGTCAAAAGGCGGATGGCGGCGTCATTGATGGCGGGGTTGAGCGCCGGCTGCACACAGCCGGGCAACAGCGCCACCCGCATGCGCCGTGGCCCCTGCGCCGGAAACACGCCCGGCGCTTCCTGCGCCTGACGCGGATATACGTGGTCGGGCGCCAGATCCAGCATCCCGCGCAGGTCGGGCGGCAGCAGGGCGCGGAAAGGGCGGGCCAGTTTCGCCAGCCCCATCGCCGCGCGGAACCGCCCCGCATGCGGCAGGGTCAGGCGCAGGGCCAGCCGCGTCAGCCGCCCCTTCACCGGCCGCTTGGCCGTGCGTTCGATATGGGCGCGGGCATGGTCGACCAGATGCATGTAATGCACGCCCGACGGGCAGGTGGTCATACAGGACAGGCACGACAGGCAGCGATCGATATGGTGGGTTTCCACCGGCCCGGCATCGCGTCCGTTTTCCAGCATATCCTTGATCAGATAGATGCGGCCGCGCGGACTGTCGCGTTCATCCCCGGTCAGGCGGTAGGTCGGGCAGGTGGCCGTGCAGAACCCGCAATGCACGCAGGTCCGCAGGATCCTCTCCGCCTCTGCGGTGCCGCTGTCGGCCAGCTGTGCCAGGGTGAAGTTTGTCTGCATCACACCCCCATCCGGCCGGGATTGAGGATGCCGGCCGGATCAAACTGTGCCTTCACCCGCGCGGTCAGGGCGGCCAGCGGGCCGGGCAGCGGCTGGAACACCGGCACCAGGGCCTTCACCGCATCGGGGGCGCGCATCAAGGTCGCATGCCCGTCAAGACCCAGCGCCCCGCGCACGGTGCCAGCGCCCGCATCTGCCATCCCCCCCGGCAGGCCCAGCCAGATCAAGCCGCCACCCCAATCCAGCCAGCCGACAGCGCGCGGAATGGCGGCCTTGATGGCCATCAGCACGCCCATCCCTGCCATGGGGGGCACCGACAGGCGCCAGACATCCAGGTCAGACCGTTCGGCCAGCGGCATCGCATCGCGCAGGCAGGCCCAGAGTGCGGCCGCGTGGTCGCCATCCAGCACAGCCATGGCCGCCCGTCCCGCCAGCAACCGCTCCAGCGCCGACAACCGTTCGGCCACCGACACCGAAACCCCGTCCAGCCGCAGCAGCACGCAGGGGGTCCGGTCGGGCAGCAACCCGTCCAGCGGCAGGTAGGAGGGCGTAAAGGCCGCCGCCCCCACCTCCGCCGCCGACCCCAGCGCATCGGCCAGGGCGCGGCTGGCGTCATCGCCCTCGATCCCTGCCAGGACCAGGGTTTTCGACAGGGACGGGGCGGGCAGCACCTTCACCACGATCTCCGTCATGATGCCCAGGGTGCCATGCGCCCCGGTCAGCAGCTTGGGCAGGTCAAAGCCGGTGACATTCTTCACCACCTTGCCACCCGACCGGAATATCCGGCCGTCGCCGGCTATGGCCGTCATGCCCAGCACATGGTCACGCACGGCCCCCGCCTTCACCCGGCCCGGCCCCGACAGGCCCGTAGCCACGACCCCGCCCAGGGTGCCCAGGCCCGCCGGCCTTCCGTAAAGCGGCCCAAGGTCCGGCGGGTCGAAGGCCAAAGCCTGTCCCCTGGCCGCCAGCAGGCTGGACAGTTCGATCAGGGGCAGGCCGGGCCCGGCCACCAGGATCAACTCCGCCGGCTCATAGGAAATGACCGCGCGCAGGGCAGACACGGATAGGGGCATGCCGGCGACGGCATGCCCCAGGCCCGGCTTGCTGTCGCCACCGGTAATGCGCAACGGCTGGCCGGCGCGCACCGCATCGATAATGTCGGTAAGCATGATCCCTGCCACGTCACCATCAGAGGCGGCATTCTGGGCGCAGGCGTGGATGGGGGGCAAGGCCGAAGCCGCTGCCCGCCCACTCACCCTGCGTTCGGCCCCATCGGCTTGGTGAGCGCGACATCCAGATAATCATCGACCATCCGACCCAGCTCTTCCGATTTCTCATTGAAGAAATGGTTGGCGCCTTCCATGCGGCGATAGTCGATCTTGATATCCTTCTGCGCCGACAGCTTGTTGACCAGACGGGTCACCGACGCCTCTGGCACGATCTCGTCCCGGTCGCCATGCACGATCAGGCCCGAGGCCGGGCACGGGGCCAGGAAACTGAAATCGAACATGTTGGCCGGCGGGGCGACCGACAGGAACCCGTCCAGTTCCGGACGGCGCATCAGCAATTGCATGCCGATCCACGCCCCGAAACTGAACCCGCCGATCCAGCAGGCCGAGGCATTGGGGTTGTAGGTTTGCAGCCAGTCCAGCGCCGACGCGGCATCGGACAGTTCGCCCTCTCCCCGGTCATAGGTGCCCTGGCTGCGGCCCACGCCCCGGAAATTGAAGCGCAGGGCGGAGAAGCCCCGCTTGGTGAAGGCGTGGAACATCGTATAGACGATGCGGTTGTTCATCGTCCCCCCATGCTGCGGATGCGGATGCAGCAGCAGGGCGATAGGCGCGTTCGGCACTTTGCTGTGAGAGTAGCGACCTTCCAGACGGCCGGCAGGGCCGTTCATGATCACGTCAGGCATCGATGCACCGGTCCCGGTCAGACATGCGAGGGGCGAGCGTCAACA
>JAIXTS010000241.1 GCA_027483805.1 Azospirillum sp.
CCGCACGGTTCCACCCTTCGGCCTGAGGGGGGGAGAGCCGGGCGCGTGTGGATTGCAACGGGTGGAGCATGAAAATGGTCGGGTCACAGTCCTGCCCGGCGTCACACGCGCCGAACTGCTGCCCGGCGACCTGTTCGTGATTGAGACACCGGGCGGGGGTGGCTACGGGTCCTTATAGGGCTGGGCGGGTTCCCTGCCAGCGGACTGACCTGCTCCCTGGAAATGTCCGCGCTGTGAAGTAGAGTCCTCCTGACCGAGGCTCCGGATTCCTCACCGGCTAGCGGCATCCTGGCGCGGGTGCTGCGGCCGGGCGGACAGCCGCCGGAAGCCCAATCGCCTCAGCAATTCGCCGACGGTGCGTTCCGCCAACCTGACCCCGAACTCCGCTTCCACCTTGGCCGCCAGGTCCACCCGGCGCCAGCGGACCACCCCGTCCACAGCCGGGTCGGGTCCCGCCTCCACCCAGGCCGCCACTTGAGCCTGCTGCGGAGCTGTCAGCAAGGCCGGTCGCCCGGTATGCGTGCCGTCCGACAAGCCCGCCGGACCGCGCTCATTATAGCGATGGACCCAGTCCCGCAACGTCTGCCGGTCCATACCGCCGGCTGTTGCCGCTGCCGCGCGGTTCGTCCCCTCCAGAACCAGCGCAATCGCCAGAAGCCGCCGTACAACTGACGGATCCGCCTCCCGACAGGCACGAACCCGCAAATCAGACGGCCCAAGCCCAGGCCATGTAACCTTCACCGCCGGTGCCATCGTCCCCTCCCAACATGCCCCGTGTCAGGTAAAGGGAATCACAAACCATTCAAATCGGGAATCCACCACTTCATCGCGAGTCAGATTTTTGTGCCGTTGGTATAGGATTTCAAGATACGTTCGATCATCGCCACAGCGTCACGGGCTTCCTTTGCCCGCATTGCTGTTCGGCGCGTGATGCGGCGAATTTGAAGCGGAGGCAATGGCCGTTCGAAGCGGAGGGATTTCAGCCCCCGCGTTTGTATCTCTTCCGTCTCGATAGCCGCAAACATGCACGTAAAACCCATGCCACGATGCAGGCTGCTGAGGATCAGGCCAAATTCTGCTGTTTCAACGGCATGTCCAGCCGGTTGAATGCCCGCCCGCACCATGACTGAATCAACTGCGCGACGGATGGGCTTGTCCGGTGTCAAGCTGACAGCTTGTATAGCGCTGAGCTGGCGGGATGTGACAATGGGTAGTTCCGCCAGCGGGTGATGTTCTGAAACGAAAATTGCCAGGGGTTCCTCTGCTACAAACTCCCCGATCTCGCCCAACCCCTCCCCCCAGTAAAAATAGGCGACATCCATCTCGCGCGTGATGATTTGCTGCTGCAGCACATCGGGGGAACTTTCATTGCTGCGCAACTGGATGTGGCGCCCCGTGCCCTGGTTCCATGCCAACACGTGAGGGCCCAGATTGCGCATCATGAAGCCATGCAGGGCCACGGACAGCGGTGCCTGGCGGGACGTTTCGCCAATGACGAAATCGGCGAAATCATGCACATGGGACAGCAACTCCTGAACACCGTCATGGGCACGGCGACCCGCCGCCGTCAGGCTGACCGGCCCACCCTTTACACGGTCAAAGAGCTGAATGCCCAACTGGGCTTCCAGCGCACGTATATGTTCACTGACCGAGACCTGTGAGAGACCCAGTATTTCTGCTGCGCGGCGCAGGCTGCCATGATTGACGACTGCGGCGAAGATTTCCAGCTGGCGCAGGGTGATCATTTCCCGCCTCGCAGAGGTGTTAGGAAAAACCGAACACCTATTAGCATTTTCCCTTATTCCAGGCAACTGCTTCCTCAGCATACAAAGTATTGGTTCCTGCAAAAAGAAAGCGACGTACTTCATTCAAGTACGATTGCCCATGCAGTCCGGGAGGATTTCTAATGTCAGCACAATATTGTTTGCGGCTGCGCGGCCTGACCGCGCGCCAACGCAAGGGCTTGCCCGCGTGAGCCGATTTGATGTCATCATCGTCGGTGCCGGTAGCGCTGGCTGTGCCGTGGCTGCGCGCCTTTCGGAAAATCCCGACTGTCGCGTGCTGCTGTTGGAAGCCGGTGGCAGCAACCGCCCGTTGCCCATCCGCGTTCCCGCAGCCTGGCCTTTTGCCTCGGCAATGCCACGGTTCGGTTGGGGGTACAAGACCGAACCGGAGACGGAGACCGGGGGTCGAAGGCTGGAAATGCCACGTGGCCGCGTGTTGGGCGGCACCTCGTCGATCAATGGCATGATGTATACCCGTGGTCACCGGGCCGATTACGACGGCTGGGCCGCATCGGGCCTGGCCGGTTGGGGATATGACGAGGTGTTGCCCTATTTCCGCCGTGGTGAGACGAACTGGCGTGGCGAGAGCTGGTTTCACGGTGGGTCCGGGCCGGTGCATGTTGTTCGCAATGCGGAACCCAAAGAGCTTTATCCACACATGATCGCCGCTGCGGCCGAACTCGGCTACGCAGAGAATGGCGATTTCAACGCGGAGAAACAGGACGGGTTCGGCATGCCCGATTTCACCATCGGCCCGCGCGGTGAAAGGGAAAGTGCAGCGACCGGTTACTTGGGCAAGGCGGCCGGTCGGCCCAATCTCACCATCTGGCGCGACGCACGTGTGCTGCGGGTGGTGTTGGAGGGTACCCGGGCGACGGGTGTGGCGTTATCGCGCGGCGGCCAGACCAGTGTTGTATCAGCGGACGAGGTCGTCCTGTGTGGCGGTGCCTTCAACTCTCCGCACCTGCTGATGCTGTCTGGCATCGGGCCAGCCGGCCTGCTGCGTGCCCATGGTGTCGAGGCAAGGGTGGATTTGCCGACAGTCGGTCGTAATCTTCATGACCATCCCATGGTTGTCATGGGTTTTGCCGCCGCCCGGCCCCTGGGTTTTGAAGCGCGGTTGCGCCTTGATCGTCTGGCCGGTGCCGCTGTGCGCTGGATGGCGGGCGGTGGCGGATTATTGTCAGAAGCACCCATGGCGGCACAGGGCTTCGTGCGTATCAATGCACAGAGCGACCGCCCAGATGCGCAGATACAGATCACCACCGGTTCCCCGGCCAGCCGACCATGGTTCCCCAGATTGAGGCCACAAAGCCCGGACATGTTCATCGTCACGGCGCTGCAATTGCAACCCAAGGGCCGGGGTGAAGTTACCCTTCGTTCCGCCGATCCGTTGGCCCCCCCCATCATCCGGTTGGGCCTGCTGCGGGACGCCAGCGACCGCCGCTTTGCCCATGAGATGATTGCGTTCATTCGACGGTTCTTTGCCACTGGGGCCGCACGCGACCTGATCGCCGCAGAACTGTTTCCAGGTCCAGCGGTGGTAGAGGGGGCGGCGATTGACGGTTTCCTGGCCCAGACATTCATGACCGGACAGCACCCGGTCGGCACCTGTGCGATGGGCAACGATCCGCAGCAATCGGTCGTGGATGCCGATCTTCGTGTCCATGGTTTCAGCGGGCTACGGGTGGCCGATGCCTCGGTCATGCCCAGGATTATCAGCGGCAATACCAGCGCCCCGGCCATGATGATCGGGGAAAAGGCGGCGGATCTGATCATGGGGCGGGGACACAAGCGAGCGCACGAACCAGCCCTACCCGCCTTTGCCAGGAAGGACGTTCGCCAATGACGACAACAGCCATTTCAATCGCCCATCCCGACCGCCTGTTCATTGATGGCGACTGGGTGGCACCGGAAGATGGCGGGGACTTCCCGGTCATATCGGCGCACAGCGAAGGGGAGATTGCCCGCATCGCCGCCGCATCCCCCGCCGATATCGACCGTGCGGCAATGGCCGCACGCCGTGCCTTTGACACCGGTCCATGGCCGCGCATGTCACCGGGGGAGCGTGCCGACCATATCCGTCGCCTGTCGGATGCCCTGGCCCCGCGCATGCCCGAAGTGGCGCAAGCCTGGGTCGATCAGATCGGCGCGCTGGCCACCGCGGCACCGTTTGTCACCGGCGGGGGGAAATTCTGGTTCGATTACTATGCCGGTTTGGCCGACACCTATGATTGGGTGCGTCAGGTGCCGAGACTGGATGGTCAGGGTAGCGCCCGGCTGGCCCGGGAACCGGCGGGGGTGGTGGCGGCCATTGCCCCCTGGAACAATCCTTTCGGCATCATGGCGGGCAAGCTGGCACCGGCATTGCTGGCTGGCTGTACCGTCGTGATGAAGCCAGCGCCGGAAACCCCGCTGGAAGCCTACATCATCGCTGAGGCGGCCGAAGCGGCTGGGCTTCCCCCCGGTGTCGTCAACCTTGTCTGCGCGGACCGGGTGGCGTCGGAGGCACTGGTTCGCCATCCGGCCATCGACAAGGTGAGCTTTACCGGCAGCGTGGCGGCCGGACGGGCCATCGGCATGGCCTGTGCCGAACGCTTCGCCCGCTGCACCTTGGAACTTGGCGGCAAATCCGCTGCCATTGTGCTGGAAGATGCGGATATCGATCATGCCGCGGCCATCCTGGCGACCGTCATCACCCTGTCGGCCGGCCAGGTTTGCGCGGCGTTGAGCCGGGTCATTGTTGTCGACAGTATCCATGACCGGCTGGTGGAAGCGTTGCGGGCGCAGATGGCCCTGATCAATGTCGGTGACCCACGCGACCCGGCATCCCGCATGGGGCCGCTGGCCATGCGGCGCCAACGTGACCGGGTGGAGGAATATGTCGCCATCGGCACGGCGGAAGGGGCCCGGCTCACACTGGGCGGTACGCGCACGGCAGCGATGGAACAGGGTTGGTATTTCGATCCAACGTTGTTTGTCGATGTCACCCCTGACATGCGGATCGCACGCGAGGAAATTTTCGGCCCGGTGCAGACGGTGCTGCGCGCCCGCGACCAGGACGAAGCCATCCGTATTGCCAATGATAGCCCCTTCGGCCTTTACGGCGCGGTTTTCTGTGCCGATCCCGAAAGGGCCTATGCCGTGGCGCGTCAGGTGCGTACCGGCACGGTGGCGCATAACGGCTTCCTGTTCGATCCGTCGCTGCCCTTTGGCGGCTTCAAGCAATCGGGGATCGGTCGTGAGGGAGGACAGGCAGGCCTGACCAGCTTCACCGAAATGAAAACAATCATCCTCTGAAAAGGGGATCAATCAAACCAAAAAGCTTAGGGAGGTTAACATGAATTCCTTGAAGACGATCCGGTCATTTCTGCTGACCGGCACTGTATTGCTTCCGATGCTGGCCCAGGCGCAGGGAACCCCACCTGCTGCCGGAGATGCCGGCGGCCTGGATCAGTTGGACGAAATCGTCGTTACCGCCCAGAAGCGGGAACAGACGTTGCAGGACGTGCCGGTCGCTGTCGCGGTGATGGATGACAATTTCTTGCGCGAACAGCATATCAACAGTTTGGAAACTTTGAATTCGGCGGTTCCCAACCTTGTGGTCACGCGCTCACCCTTCCAACCGTTCGTGGCGATCCGGGGCTTGGGCTCCGGTGGCGGCGGCCGTGCCTTTGAACAGTCAGTGGCCACATATGTGGACGGCATTTATGCCGGGCGTGCCAATCAGTTCATGAATCCGTTCTTCGATGTTGAACGGCTTGAAGTGGTCCGCGGTCCGCAGTCCGTGTTGTTCGGCGTCAACGCCAATGCCGGCGCCATCAACATTGTGAACAAACGCCCCGGTGCGAATTTCGAAGGATATGCCACCGCCGGCTATGAGTTTGAAAACCAGGGATATAACGCGGAAAGCGCTGTGTCGGTCCCGCTGTCAGAGACGTTCGCAATCCGACTGGCTGGCAAGGCCACGCGCGATGGTGGATATGTCCGCGATACGGTATCCGGCAAGGATCAGGGCCGCGCCGACAGCCAGATCGGCCGCGTTCTGGCCAGTTGGCGGCCGACCGACGCATTCACGGCCGATCTTTCCTACGAGATTGGGCATAAGAAGATCAATGGCACCACCCTGCAATTGACGTCGCTTGGCGCGGTGCCCTTTGCGCCCGGTGTGGAGGATGGAAAGTTCGATTTCCGTAAATCCAGCAATGGCGGCCCGGAATTCACCCGTCTTGACACGGACAACGCTACCTTGAACCTGAGCTATGATACAGGTTCTGACATCATTTCATCATCGTCGGGCTATTCCAGTTACGACTTTGCCCAGGCACTGCCAGGTGGCAATCATGCCATTCCCGTCGGCACGGCCATTGATGACGAGACATTCAAGCAATTCTATCAGGAAGTGCGCCTGGTATCCGGGGAAAAGCGGTTCATCGACTATATCGTCGGTGCCACCTATTATCACCAGCAATCCAAGATCAACCAGGGCGTTGATATGGACTTTACCGGGTTTGGTGTGCCGGGCCTGCGGGCTGCCATCCGCAACGGGCTTGACCAGACGACCGATGGCTATTCTGCCTTCGGGCAAGCGACGGTGAACTTCACCGACGAATTCAATGTCGTGCTGGGCGGGCGCTATAGCTCGATCACCAAGAAGGCGGATTATGTGATCGCGCCCACCAGTGCCGGCCAGCCCGCCACGGGTTATAAATTCGATGCGGCCAGCCTCTTTGTGTTGAACGGGCCGCCACTGAGCTTTTTCCAGTGGTTCAACCCAGCGGTCCCCGCCACCTTCCGGGCGTCACAGTTCAGTCGCAAGCGGACGGATGAGGCCTTCAATCCCGCGATCAGCCTGAACTACAAATTCTCACCCAACCTTTCCAGCTATGCCAGTTTCACCACCGGCACCAAGGCCGGTGGTTACAACGATCAGGAGAAATCCGGCCTGGTCCCGGAAGAGGGCAGTGCCCGCGATTTCTTTGAATACAACAAGGAGAAGGCCCGCAATTTCGAACTTGGGCTGAAGGCCGACACCGGACAGTTGCGGGCCAATGTCGCCAC
Source organism: Azospirillum sp. (assembly GCA_027483805.1). GTDB lineage: Bacteria > Pseudomonadota > Alphaproteobacteria > Azospirillales > Azospirillaceae > Niveispirillum. The sequence continues at coordinate 6,846 of JAIXTS010000241.1, forward strand.
CTTCTACACCAAATATTCCGACCTGCAGGCGACTCAGGTTCTCTCTGGCGGATCGTTGCTGACGGCCAATGCAGCGTCGGCCACCGCCAAGGGGGTTGAGGTCGATGTGACCTGGCTGGTCACCCACGGCCTGACGCTGACCGCCGACGCCGCCTATCTGCATGCCCGTTACGATGACTATCCCGGTGCCTGCGCCGTGGGGGATCGGAATTGCGGTGACCCCACCACCGGCAACGCCAGGGGCGGGCGATTGGAAGGGGTGCCTGAATTCACTGGCAGCATCAGCCTAGCCTATGTCCACCCGATCACCGATACGCTGGAACTGCTGACACGCGGACGGGTCTATTACAATGACGGTGCCCAGTTCGGTTCCAACCAGAACCCGCTGGACCGTGTGCCCAGCTATACGTTCCTGGATGCCTCTGTCGGCCTGGCCCAGATGGATGGTGGCTACAGCGTCACCCTCAGTGGCAAGAACCTGACCAACAAGGCGGCGCGTGGCTTCAGCGGCCCATCGGTGGCTGATGCCCTCTATGGCCATTATTCGGCAACATTGCCGGGCCGCCAGATCTATCTCGACGTTCGATACGAGTTCTGACCCATCATCACAAATGAAGGAGCGCCTTTCATGAGCGATCTATTTGAACAGGGTATGCAGGTCCGTCGCGAGATGTTCGGCCCGGAACTGGCCGAACGCGCCGTTGCCACGGCCAGCGATTTTGCCAAGCCGTTCCATGACATCATGACCCGTTACTGTTTTGGCGAGACCTGGAACCGTCCGGCCATGGGCCGACGTGATCGCAGCATCGCCACCCTTTCCATGTTGATCGCCCAGGGCAAGGAACTGGAGATCAAGATGCATGTGAAGGGTGGGCTTGCCAACGGGCTGACGGTCGATGAAATCCGTGAGATCGTACTGCACGCGATGATCTATTGCGGCGTCCCCGCCTCCTTCACGGCGCTGCGTGCGGCAGAGGCCGCACTGGTAGAGATCGAGGGGGCGAAATCAGCATGAAGATCGCTTTCATCGGCCTTGGCATGATGGGCCGCCCCATGGCGGAAAGACTGCTCGCTGAGGGAGCGGCACTACAGGTCTGCGACACCAACCCGGCCATGGCCGAGATATTCGGGTCCGCTTTCACCCCAGATGCCGCGGCGGCGGCAATAGGGGCCGATCTCATCATCACCATGCTGCCCAATGGCCGCATCGTTCATGCTGTGCTGGCTGGGCCCGGTGGTGCTCTCACCCATGCCGCACCGGGAACCGTGGTGATCGATTGCAGTTCATCCGATGCGAATGGCACCGTGCATCTGGGGGCCATCCTGGCTGAACGCGGAATCAACCTGATTGACGCGCCGGTTTCCGGAGGCGTCGCCATGGCACGGGAAGGGACACTGGCCCTGATGGTCGGCTGTGCCGATGATGAACTGTTCGGTCGGGTGCTGCCCGTCTTGGAAATGCTGGGTAAGCGCATTGTCCGTGTCGGCGGTCTGGGTGCCGGCCACGCGGCCAAGGCCATCAACAATACCATCGCCGCCGCCACGCTGGCGGCCACGGCGGAAGGGCTGTTGATGGGGGAACGTTTCGGCCTGACACCGCAGGTGCTGCTGGACGTCATCAACAGTTCGACCGGTCGCAGCGCCGTATCGGAATCGGTGTTCCGCACCCAAATCCTTCCCCGCACCTATGCCCAGGGCTTTGCGCTGGGCCTGATGGCCAAGGATGTGGGCATTGCCGACACGCTGCGCCAACGGCTGGGTCTGGAACTGCCGATGCTGCAGCAGACCCATACGCAATGGCAGCAGGCATTGGCCAGCCTTGGCCCGGCGGCGGACTTCACGGCCTTCCATGCCTTTGTCGAACAGACGCTCCCCCCGGCTGCGTGAGGAACCGATGGCACCCCGCCCCCACTATCCCGATACGGTGCATTACCGGGGCTTGAACCGCCCTACCCATATCGAAGCCACGGCCCACGATCTTTATGTCGAGGGCGAAATTCCCCGCGATATCGACGGCGCATTCTTCCGCGCCGTCCATGACCCGGCCTATGTGCCCATGCGCGACGATGATGTCGTCCTGTCCCGCGACGGGATGATCGGTAAGGTCGAGTTTCGCGACGGGCGGGTGAATTGCGCCATCCGCTATGTCCAGACAGAGCGGTTCCTGGCCGAGCAGAAGGCCGGGCGCGGCCTGTTCGGTCGTTATCGCAACCCCTTCACCGACGATCCCAGCGTAGCGGGGGTGGACCGGACGGTGGCCAATACCACCCCCTATTACCATGCGGGTCGATTGTTCATGTCGAAGGAGGATGGGTTGCCCTATCGGGTTGATCCCACCTCACTGAAAACGCTGGGGCGCTGGAATTATGGCGGCACGCTGCGGTCACTGACGCTGACTGCCCATCCGAAGATCGATCCTGACACCGGCGAACTGTTCCTGTTCGGGTATGAGGCGGACGGGCTGGCCAGCCCCACCATTGCCTATTGCATCATTTCGCCCCAGGGTGAGTTGGTGTCCGAGCAATGGTTCGATGCCCCCTATTGCGCAATGATGCACGATTTCGCCATCACCAAAGATCATGCCATCTTCACGGTATATCCGACCAAGGCCGACCTGCTGCGCCTGAAAGAGGGGGGACCGCACTGGATTCATGATCCCGAGGGCGAGAGCTTCATCGGTATCATGCCGCGCCATGGCGAAGTTACAGAGATGGTCTGGTTCAAGGGGCCGCCCGGTGTCCACAGTTATCATGTGATGAATGCCTGGAGTGAAGGCAGCAAGGTTCACCTGGACCAGTGCATGGCCAGCACCAACCTGATCCCGTTCATCGCGTCGGATTCCGGCATCGCCGGGCCGCCCCAGGGCGGCTTGACCCGCTGGACCATGGACCTGGCCGATCCCGGTGCTGGCATCACCGAACGACCCCTCGGCCCCTTCGGGGAAATGCCGCTGATCGCCCATGCCGATACCGGCAAGGACTATCGCCGTGGCTGGTATCTGACGGTGGACCCCGCGCGGATGACGCATCTGGCCAATGGTCCCGGCGATTTCGCCTTTAATCTTCTGGTCCGTGTCGGCTTCCCCGATGGTGCCCTCTCCTTCTATGGCGAAGGGGCAGGCTACAGCTTCAATGAGCCGGTGCTTGTCCCGGCGGTCGATCCAGACCATGGGGGCTGGCTGCTGATGATGGTGGATCGCGTCATTGCACCAGGATACATCGCCCAGGAGGTGTGGATTCTGGACGCGGATGACATTGAACGCGGTCCGGTCGCCAAGGTTGAAATGCCATTCAGAACCTGTGGGCAGGTTCATGGCACCTGGGTGCCCCGGCATCTGCTTGACCAGGCGCGGGGGGATTGAGCCATGCTGATCGCAATCACCGGTGCATCCGGCCAGTTCGGACGGCTTACGGCAGAATTGTTGCTCGACCATATCGAGCCAGCTTCATTGCTGCTGATTTCCCGTTCGCCGGAAAAACTGGCGGATTTCGCGGCACGGGGATGCAGCGTCAGGAAGGGCGATTTTGACGATCGCGATGGCCTGACGGCTGCGCTGGCTGGTGCCGACCGGATGCTGATGATCAGCGGTACCCGCGTTGGTTTCCGCGAACCACAGCATACAAATGCCGTGCGGGCAGCCCAGGCGGCCGGTGTGGGCCATATTGTCTATACCTCTTTCATCGCGGCCGATCCGGGCAATCCATCCCTGGCGGTAAAGGATCATCTGTTCACGGAAACGCTGCTCCATGCTTCCGGGCTGGAGTGGACAGTGCTGCGCGATGCGCAATATGCGGAGGCCGTGCTGGATGCAATGGGGCCGCTGGTGGTTGCGACCGGTCGCATGACCAGTCTGGCCCGCAATGGCCGTATGGCTTTCGTCTGTCGGCAGGATTGTGTTGCCGCCGCCGTGGCCGTGCTGCTGGGGCAGGGTCATGCAGGAAAGACCTACAACATCACCGGCCCGGAACTGCTGAGCTACGGCGATGTGGGTCGTCTGCTGGCTGATGTGTCGGGGCAGCCGGTGCAATTTGTCGATACCGATGCCGAGGGGCTGTACGCGCTGTTCGACTCCCTGGGCATCCCGCGTCAGCCCGTGGATAATCTGGTCGTATCGAACGTGCCCTGGAACTCCGACGATATGGTCAGTTTCGAGGTGGCGGTGCGTGATGGGCATTTCGCCATCCTCAGCGATGATGTGGAACGGCTGACGGGTCGGCCCCCACGATCCTTGCGCGATCTGCTGATGGCAAACCATGACCAGCTTTTGGCAGCGGCAGGGGCGATGCGGGCGGGGCACGCCAGCCACCCCTGACCGCCTGCGCCAGTGCCTGCCTGCTGTCCGTCCCCCGAAGATTTAAGATCGGAACCAACAGCCATGCCTTACTTTGAGAATGTCTCCCTTCCGACGGAGCCGAAATTTGAGTTCCTGTTCGAAATCGAACAGCAATGGGAACGGCTGCTGAATGTCGGCATGACACCCGCCGGGTTTGGCCGGGGTGCCACCTATGTCGAAACCGGTGTGGTGCGCGGCCCGCATCTGAATGGCAGGGTTGTCCCGCAGAGTGGGGCCGACTGGGCACAGTTCCGGCCCGACAAGGTGCTGGCGCTGGACGCGCGCTATATGCTGGAAACCGATGACGGCACCCTGATCCTGATCCGCAATCGTGGCTATCTGGCGGGACGGGCACCCGATGTGCTGCCCCGTATCCAGGCCTGGATGTTCCAGAACGGGCCGGAAGTGCCGTTTGAGGATTATTACCTGCGTACCTGCCCCACATTCGAGGTGGCGGAGGGGCCCTATGACTGGCTGATGCGCACGGTGATCGTCGGCATCGGCAGCCGACAGAAGACGGGCAACACCATCCGCTATTTCGCGCTGCTGTGATCACCCCTGCGCCAGGGCCAACAATCATATTTGGGAGGAAACATCATGGATTTCAAACTGCTGATCGGTGGCACGCTTGTCGATGGTGCCGCACGGATGCCTGTCATCAATCCAGCAACAGGTGAACCCTTCGCCGATTGCCCGCGCGCCGATCTGGCGCAGATGGAACAGGCGGTATCTGCGGCCAAACGGGCTTTCCCCGGATGGCGTGACGCGGGCAATACAGCCCGGCATGACGCGATGGGACGGCTGGCCGACGCGATCGAGGCGCGGTTTGCCGAATTTGCCCGGACCCTGACGGCAGAACAAGGAAAGCCACTGGCCCAGGCAGAGTTCGAGGTTGGTGGTTCGATTGCCGCCATCCGCTATTTCGGGGCACAGGAACTGCTGCCGGAAACCCTGGTGGATGAAGCCGGCAGTCTGGTGGTCGAGCAATATTACCCGCTGGGTGTCGTTGCCTGTATCACCCCCTGGAATTTCCCCCTGATCCTTCTGGCCATCAAGGTTGCGGTGGCGCTCAGCACCGGCAACACGGTGGTGGCCAAGCCCGCGCCCACCACGCCGTTGACAACGCTGCTGCTGGGCGAATGCGCTGCGGCGACCCTGCCGGCGGGGGTGTTCAACACCATTGTCGATGCCAACGACCTGGGCGGTGCGCTCAGCGCGCACCCGGATATCGCCAAGATCAGCTTCACCGGATCAACCGCCACCGGTCGCAAGGTGATGGCCAGTGCTGCGGCGACCCTGAAACGCCTGACGCTGGAACTGGGGGGCAATGACGCCGCCATCCTGCTGGATGATGTCGACCTTGATGATGTCGCGCCCAAGATCTTTCAGGCTGCCACCTACAATGCCGGTCAGGTCTGTATGGCGGCCAAACGTATCTATGTCCCCCGGCAATTGGTCAATGGGTTGTGTGACCGGCTGGTAGCGTTGGTACAGTCCACCGTGGTGGGGGATGGCATGGACCCTGCGACCCAGATCGGCCCCATCCAGAACCGCATGCAGTTCGACAAGCTGCGTGACCTTTGCGAGGATAGCAAACAGCAGGGCGACGTGCTGACCGGGGGGGAAATCCTGAACCGTCCCGGCTATTTCATCCCACCCATGATTGTCCGCAATCTGCCCGAAGCGGCGCGGCTGGTGCGTGAGGAACAGTTCGGGCCGCTGATCCCGATCCTGGCCTATGACACGGTGGACGAGGCGGTGACACGGGCCAATGCTGTCGAATATGGTCTGGCTGGCACCATCTGGGGGGCGGACCCGCAACGCGCGGCGGCGGTGGCTGGACGGATCGAAACGGGGACGGTCTGGATCAACAAGCATCTGGACCTTCGCTTTGATGTGCCGTTCGGCGGCGTCAAACAATCCGGCATCGGCCGCGAGCAGGGGCGGCATGGTATGAAGGAATTCGTCAATACCCGCGTCGTCAGTCTGGCCCGCTGACGCCCGGAACCTACCACCCGTTCGGGAGAGCCGATCCATGCGAGCCGCGATTCCCCGGGCCGATGGTGCCTCACTTCTGGCCCATGTGGAGGCATCGTTCCGCATCGGCGATGTGCGGGGCCTGGCCCCGCATTTTGCCGAATGCAGCCGTGAATTGATTGATGCGGTGCTGGAGGAGGCCGGGCGCTTTAGTAGTGCGGTATTGGAACCGCTGAACCGGGGCATGGACCGCGTCGGAGCCACGCTGGTTGACGGCAGGGTTCGCACCAGCGCTGGCCATGTCCAGGCTTGGAAAGCCTTTGTCGAGGCGGGCTGGCCGGCGATGGACCATGGTCTTGAGCATGGCGGGCAGCAGATGCCCCTGGTTCTATGCATGGCCGTGCAGGAGATTTTCGACCGCAACTGCCCGGCCTTTGGCATGTTGCCGGTGCCGCAGCGTTCCGCCGCGCGCCTGATTGATGCTTTCGCTGATGCCGATACCAAGGCCCGATGGTTGCCCGGACTGGCGGCCGGAACCATCGGTGCCACCATCTGCATATCGGAGGCGGGGGCCGGCAGCGACGTGATGCAGTTGCGTACCCGGGCCACGCCGATGGCAGATGGCAGTTGGTGTATCACGGGTGAGAAATGCTGGATCAGTTTTGGTGACCATGACCTGACCGACACCATCATCCATTGCGTGCTGGCCCGCAGCGATGCCCCCGGCACGGCCATACCGGAACTCAGCCTTTTTCTGGTGGAGGGCAAGGCATCGCAGCCGGACGCCGTGCATGTCCGGCGGATAGAGGAAAAGCTGGGTCTGCATGGTTCCCCGACCTGTTCATTGGGCTTCGAGGGTGCGCGCGGGCAGTTGCTGGGCACGCTGGGGCGTGGCTTGGCACAGATGTTCGTGATGATCACCCAGATGCGCCTGGCAGTTGGTGCCATGGGGCTGGGCATCGCGTCTGCGGCGGTTGACATTGCATATGACTATGCAGGGCAGCGTCGGCAGGGCGGGCCGCCGGGCAATCCCGTACCGATCATCACCCACCCTGATGTCCAGCGGCAGGTGCTGGACCTGTTTGCCCGTTCGGAGATGCTGCGCGGAATGACTCTGAACGCAGCCAACATCGCGGAAATCGCCGCCCGGTCGTCTGTTGAAGAGGATCGGACCGCCGCTGCGGCATTGCTGCAATGGCTTCTGCCGATCGTTAAAACTTTCGGAGCCGAGGCGGCGTTCGACAATGCCAGCGGTGCCATCCAGGTACTGGGCGGGGCGGGCTATACGACCGACTGGCCGGTTGAGCAGATGCTGCGCGATGCCCGTGTGCTGGCCCTGTTTGAAGGGACGACCGGCATTCAGGGGCTGGATCTGGTTCATCGCCGCGTGCGGCGGGACCGGCGTGGGCTGGATGTTTTTCTGGCGCAGGCGCGCCTTGATGGTGCCGAAACGCCCCTGATCGCTGCGCTGGATCGGCTTGACGATGCCGCGCGGCATCTGGGTGAGGAAACGCGGCATGATGACATTGATGGCGCTGCGACAGCCTTTCTGCGTCTTGCAACCCTGACAGCAGCTGGTTGGGTCGCATCGCGGTTCCGCAGCCTTCCAAATGACCGCCCTGCCCATCGGCGCATGCGTGCTACGGCTGGCTATTGGCTGGAAAGGCTCGGCCCTCTCAGCATACTCGCCCATGCCGAGGTGATGGCCAGTGCCAAACCACTGATGCATCTCGCAGAGTTAACGTCCACGGGGGTTTCCGACGATCATGTCCCGACCGGCGGTACCGGCTCGGAAACCGACTAGTGCACTGACTCATTGAAGGGATACACCAGGAGCGCGGCGTAGTTTTTCGAGGATGGCATCGGCGGATTTTGTCCAGACGAAGGGCTTTGCTGATCCGTTGTGTTCCTTGATGAAGCGCCTGATTTCGTCCTGGAGCTGGGTGACGGAGGTGAAGACGCCGCGGCGCAGCCGCTTTCTGGTGATGATGGAGAAGAAGCCTTCGACAGCGTTGAGCCAGGAGGCGGATGTAGGCGTGAAATGGAACACCCATCTCGGATGATCTGCCAGCCATTCCAGGACCTTGGGATGCTTGTGGGTGGCATAGTTGTCGACGATGGCGTGAACGACCTTGCCGACGGGGACGGCCCGCTCGACGGCATTGAGGAACGTGATGAAGTCGTTAGAGCGACTTTACGCTGACTGGAAGCGATATCCGGCATTTTGTATAAATGCTTTGGTTTCGGTATCGGCCACGTGTTTCAGGGCGTCACCGATGGATTGCCAGAGCGCGGATAGAGTTCTGGCCCCGACACGTCGAAGGATTGCCTTCAACTTTGAGAAGAACTTAAGCGTCAGCCGTTGGCCGTCTTGCGGCACGGCTGAGAACTGAGATTCTGCCGCCCCCTGATTTGGTGGTTGTTGATTTCCACGCGGAACTGACCCTGGATTTCCGTCGAGAATTGACCCACCTATGATTTATGCGGCTTGGTTCATGATTGGGTCAAGGCATGTGGATTTCCCTTTCTCTTGGCAGA
>JAIXTS010000480.1 GCA_027483805.1 Azospirillum sp.
TCACCGCCGCCTGCCTTGTTCCGGTGGCTGAACGGATTACGGATAAGACCAAGCGTCATGACGGATCAGGCGGACAGATAGGACGTGATGGGGCCCTTCTTGGATGCCTGTTCCGCCTGGACGATCTGCGCCATATGCACGCCGAAACAGGCCGCGATCCAGAACACCACCAGCGCCATGCCGATATCCGGCCGGCCCAGAAGGGTGGCCAGTGTCAGGATCACCAGATTGGGATTGCGTCGCGCCGTGATCAGCCGGAAGAAGCTGTCGAACGGCCGCCAGGTGTGCATGTCGATCTTGAAGCGCTTGATGAAATAGCCTTCCTGCAAACGCTGCGACACATAACCGGCCCAGATCACGATCAGGGCGAAGATCTCCCCGCCCGGCATGGTGAAGCCCGCCGCGGACAGGCCCGCGACCCAGGCCCACCACCAGAAGGGCGGATGCACCAGATCGATGCCATGGTCGAAGATATTGCCCCATTTGCTGCTGGTCAGCGTCACACGCGCCAGCTTGCCATCGACCGTGTCCAGGAAGGTCATGACCCAGCCGGCGGCAAGGCCGGGCAGGTAATGCCCCTCCGCAAACAGCCAGAGCGCCAGCAGCATCAGGACCGCGCCGATGCCGGTGACCATGTTGGGCGACAGACCCAGCACGGCACACAGCTTGGTCACGTGGCGTGCCGGCAGCGGCCAGACATATTTGGTGATGACGTCGGTGACCCCCTTATAGCTGCCGGCGAACATGCGCTGTTCGATCTTCGGCAGGGCCTCGGGCGTCAGACGCAGCAGGAACGGCGTCTCCCGCTTGCGCAGCGCGTGATTATAGGAGGAGGACAGGTCATCGGGCACCAGCACGCGCAGCCGCGCCGAGAGGTCTGCCGGCACGATTCGGCTGCTGGTCAGCATCTCTGCGACCTCGCCCGCATCCTCGGCCGATACATGCGCCGCCACCGGCTCCTGGTTGCGGCTATCGACCAGGATGGTGCCGGGCCGTCGGGCCAGATCACGCACCAGCACCTCGTCGAACACCCAGTCGGTGCGCAGCAGCAGCTGTGACCGGCCCTGGTCCAGCCCGTCCCAGGCCCGAACCTCCGTCACGCCATTGCGCACGCATTGGCGGCGCAGACGTTCGGCGGATGTCATGCCCCACAGGCGGACAGGATTGTCGCCGATGGTGGCGGCCATGGGCGGGGTGGTTTCAGCGGTGGAATTGTCGGCGGACAAGGTGTGAACCATGATCAGGTGGTTTTCTTGAATGTCTACATACTCCCTGATGCGGGCTTTGCCTATCGCCCGTAAGGCATTGTAGCTTGGCTTTCATGCAGCCCTTCCGTTTTGCCCACCTGTCCGATCCGCATCTGCCGCTGGCACCCGACCGACCCCGGGGGCTGGAATGGCTGTCGAAACGGGTTCTGTCCTATCAGTCATGGCAGCGCAAACGCCGCCATGCCCACACGCCCGCCATGCTGGCCGCCATCGTGGCGGATATCCGGGCCCAGGGCGTGGACCATTGGGCGGTGACCGGCGACATTGCCAACATCTCCCTGTCGGGGGAGTTTCAGCGCGGGGCCGCCTGGCTGCGGACCTTGGGTGCTGTGCGGGACGTGTCCTATGTGCCCGGCAACCATGATGCCATGGTGCCCGTGCCCTTTGCCGATGGGTTGGGCCTGTGGGCCGATTACATGACGGGCGACGGACAGGGGGAGGTGGCCTTCCCCTATCTGCGACAGCGGGGGCCTGTCGCCTTCATCGGCGCCAATTCCGGTCTGCCGACAGCGCCGTTGCTGGCCCAGGGGTGTTTAGGCTCCCGGCAGATGGAACGGCTGGGCGACATGCTGGCCGATGCCGGGCGGCGCGGGCTGTTCCGGGTGCTGATGGTGCATCATCCCGTGGCCGATGGGGTCGTGTCCAACCGCAAGGGCCTGACCGACCGGCAGGAATTGCGGGCATTGCTGGCCCGCACGGGCGCGGAACTGCTGCTGCATGGCCATGCCCATGTCGCCAACCTGTCCATGATCAAGGGGCCTTTGGGGCCGATCCCCAGCCTGACGGTACCGTCCGCCTCGGCTATCGGTTATCGCCACGACATGCCGGCGCGCTGGCATCTTGTGACGGTGGACACAGACGGGCCGGACTGGCGGGTGCAGGTGGAGGTGCGGGGCGTGGAGCGCCGTGATGCGCCGGTGACGGCCCTGGGCGGTTGGACGCTTCGGTTGCCGGCGATGGTGTAGGTCAGGTCAAGCCAAAGGCGCGCCCTGACAGGTTGGCTTTCAATCCTTACCCGTCAGGGCTCGGTTCGCGCCTCGACCTGACCGACCTTTCCAGCGTATCTCCGGATAATGGTGGTTCCGGTCCTTTCTGTTCCGCACTAAAGTGCCCGTCCTCATCGTCTGTCAGAGTACCGCACCTCATGACCCAGCCCAATGCCACCATGCTAAAATTCGGCCATCCGGCCAGCGTTGTGGCGGATACGGGCCTGTGGTCGGTGCAGGTGCGCCCGCAGCAGCCGGCGCTGGGGTCCCTGGTGCTGGTCTGCAAGGAACCGGCGACGGCGTTTGGACAACTGACCCCGGCCGCGTTTGCTGCGCTTCAGACCGTGGTAGCCAAGGTGGAGACAGTGCTGAAGCGCTTCACCGCCTATCAGAAGATCAATTACCTGATGCTGATGATGGTGGACCCCGACGTGCATTTCCATGTCATCCCCCGGTATGAGGGGGTGCGGGACTATCGTGGTGTCAGCTTTGCCGATGCCGGCTGGCCCGGCCCGCCGGGCTTGGGCCAGGCGGTGGCGCTGGAGGCCGAAATGCTGGCCGCCCTCACCGCCGACCTGAAGGCCATCTGGGTGGATATGACGTGAACGGTTCCGCACCGCCGGCCGAACGGCACTATAAACTGAATTCGACCCGGCTGATCGACCGCTACATGATGGTGGAGACGCTGAAGCCGCTGTTCGCGTCGCTGCTGGTGGTGCTGGTGGCGCTGCTGATGGAACGGCTGCTGCGGCTGTTCGATCTGCTGGCCAACCATGGCGGCCCGTTCGACATGGTCATCCGGCTGGTCGCCAATCTGGTGCCCCATTATCTTGGCCTGGCCCTGCCGGCGGCCTTTTTTATCTCCATGTTCATCATCGTCGCCCGCATGGGCGAGGATAATGAACTGGATGCGCTGCAATCGGCCGGCCTGTCGGTGCCGCGCATCGCGCGCTCCTTCCTGGTGCTGGGCGTGGGGCTGATGGTCTTTTCCATCCTCCTGTTCGGCTATCTTCAGCCCTATGGCCGCTATGGCTACAGCGCCATCTACCATATGGTGGTCAATGCCGCCTGGGACGCCACGGTGCCGCAGGCGACCTTTGTCGATGCCGGCGAGGGTGTGACCATTTCTGCCGACATGGTGGATGTCACCGGCCGCCGCCTGGAGAAGGTGTTTGTGCAGCAGGACCGTGACAATGGGGAGAGATGGGTGACCACATCCGTCACCGGCGCCCTGGCGGCCACCGATGACCGGCAGCGTGTGCTGCTGACCCTGCAGGACGGGGTGCAGATACGCATGCTGCCCGATGGCCGCCGGCAGGTGATGGAATTTGGCGAATTGACCCTGGACAAGCCGTTCCAGCTGGTGACCGAACCATTCCGCCAACGCGGCGGCAGCGAACGCGAACTGACGCTGCATGAACTGTGGACCGAATTGCACGACCCGCAATCGATCCTGTCGCGGAACAAGGTCGAGTCTGAACTGCATGCGCGGCTGGCCCGGTCGCTGTCGCTGCCGCTGCTGCCCTTGCTGGCCGTGCCGATGGGCATGGCGGCCAAACGGGCGCGGCGCGGGCAGGGTATCGCGCTCGCTACCCTGATCTTGATCATCTATCACCATCTGATCCAGCTGGGCGAAAGTCTGGGCGATGTCGGGCGCCTGCCGCCCGTGATCGGCATCTGGGTGCCGTTCGCCCTGTTCTGTATGCTCTGCGGCTGGCTGTTCCACCGGGCCGATGTGCGGCCGGGGGAGAACCCGTTCGCCGCCATGTTCGACGTCATCGACACCGTCACCAGCTTTGTCGGCCGTCTGTTCAAACGCCGCAAAAGCAAGGCGGGGGGGGCCAAGCCATGAACCGCAGCACCCTGACCCGCTATCTGACCCGCACCTTCCTGGTCCGTGTTCTGTCGGTCCTGATCGCACTTTCATCGCTGTTGCAGCTGCTGGATCTGCTGGATGCAGCGTCCACGGTGCTGGAACGGGGGCTGGGCGGCGGCGGTCTGGTCTATTACACCCTGATCCGCCTGCCCATGGTGGTGGAGCGGGTGGTGCCGCTGGCGGTGCTGATCGGCTCGCTCTCCACGCTCTGGACCTTCGCCTCGACCAATGAAATCGTGGCCATGCGGTCGGTGGGCATGACGCCTTATCAGATCATGGGGGCGCTGCTGCCGGCGGCGCTGGTCGTGGCGGTGGGCCATTTCATCCTGGCCGATCAGGTGGCACCGCGCGCCGAACGCAGCTTTGTCACCTGGTGGGCCGCGACGGAACTGCCGTCGGAGGCCAAGGACGATGATCCGGTGAAGCCGGTCTGGTTCCGCCTGGGCGACGATGTGGTGCGCATCGCCACCATCTCTGATGATGGCCGGACCATCGAGGGGCTGGAAATGGTCAGCCGCGACGCGCAGGGCAAGGCCACCGGCCTGATGTCGGCGGCACGCGGCGAACGTCGTCCCGATGGCTGGCACCTGACCGATGTGGTCCGCACCCGTGTCGGCGATCCGGTCCGCGTGACGCAGGAGGCCAGCACCCTGTGGGATGTGGATCTGTCGCCCAACAACATGGTCGATCTGCGCAAGCCGACGGAGAATATCTCTGTGCACCGGCTGCTGCGCATCGTGGGTGGCACCTGGGCCGGGGGTGAAAGCCCGGCCTTTTATACCACACGCCTGCATTCCACCTATGCCGCGCCCCTGGCGTCGCTGGTCATGCTGCTGCTGGCCGCCCCCGTGGCGCATGGCATGCGCCGGCGCGGCGGGGCCATGGGCAGTCTGGCGCTGGGCACCGTGATCGGTCTGGTCTTCCTGCTCTCGTCGGGCATCCTCAGCTCCATGGGACAGGCGGGCGCCCTGCCGGCTGTTGTCGCCGTCTGGTCGCCCCTGATTTTCTTCGCCGCCATCGGCGGGGCCATCATGGTTTACGTAGAGGGTTAGGTGCCATGCGCGCCCGCAATGTCGCAATGCGGCATCGCCCTTGAAGCAAGGCCGTGTCAGGCCTAATTTGACGCCATGATGAAGCGGCCCGACGGACCGTTTGCTTGATCTGGGAAAGGGTAGGGGCATGTGGGGCGATGCCTGGAGCGGCCGCAGCTATGACCTCGGCAAGATGAATTTGCGGGAACTGGCCATCGCCTATTCCACATATCCGGCGATCCAGGCCTACGCGGCCCTGGCGCTTGTGTCGGCGATCCTGGCGGTGATCTGGACGGAGAATTGGGGCCTGATGGCGCTGACCGTGCTGGTCGCGACCTTCATCTATCCGATGGCCTGGTACCTGATCCACCGCTACATCCTGCATGGCCGCTGGCTGTACAGGATGAAATGGTCGGCCGCCCTGTGGAAGCGTATCCATTTTGACCATCACCAGGACCCGCACAAGCTGGAAGTCCTGTTCGGCAGTCTGGCCAACACCCTGCCGACCATTGCCCTGGTGACGGTGCCTATCGGTTATCTGATCGATGGCAAGGCGGCGGCGGCCACCGCCCTGGCCACGGGTCTGGTCACCACCTGCATTTACGAATTCTTCCACTGCATCCAGCATCTGAACTACAAGCCGACCTGGAACTGGGTGGCGCGGATCAAGCAGCTGCACCTCTACCATCACTTCCATAATGAGGATGGGAATTTCGGCATCATCTCCTATGGTCCTGACATGCTGCTGGGCACCTTCTACCGCGAGGCAAGGCAGAAGCCGCGCAGCCCGACAGTCTTCAACCTGGGTTATGATGTTGAAGAGGCGAAGCGTTATCCCTGGGTGATGGACCTGACCGGCGCGCCGCCGCGTGACCGCCCCCCGCGTCCGCCCGCATCGGGCAACAGCGATGGCGTGAAGGCCGCGTCTTGATCGCGGGACAGGGCGGGGACGCCGGTATCCGCATCGAACAGGTGGAACCCGGTTCCAAGGCTGTGGACCGCTTCATTGCCCTGCCCTACCGTCTGCATCAGGGGGACCCCAACTGGGTCCCGCCTTTATTCATGGAGCGGCAGGAGACCCTGTCGCCCAAGCTGAACCCCTATTTCCTGCATGCCGACGTCATGTATTTCCTGGCGTTGCGCGGGGACCGGGTGGTGGGCCGCATCTCTGCCCAGATCGACCGCGCGGGTCTGGATATCCGCAAGGATGCCACCGGCCATTTTGGCCTGCTGGCGGCAGAGGATGATCAGGCGGTGGTGGATGCTTTGTTCGCCGCCGCCGCCGACTGGCTGCGCGCGCGCGGCATGGTCCGTATGGTCGGCCCCTTCAACCTGTCGATCAATGAAGAGACGGGCTTGCTGGTCGATGGCTGGGACCGGCCGCCCATGCTGATGATGGGCCATGACCTGGCCTATCTGGGCCCCCGGATTGAGGCGGCGGGCCTGGTCAAGGCCAAGGATGTCTACGCCTATCTTTATGATATCCAGGACCAGTTGCCCAAGGCCGTGCGCACCATGATCGAGCGGCCGCTACCCGGCAATCTGCGTCTGCGTATGCTGGACATGAAGCGGTATGAGGAGGATCTGGGCCACGTCACCAGTATCTTCAACAATGCCTGGTCCGGCAACTGGGGCTTCGTGCCTTTGTCAGAGGCGGAAACCAAGCAGATGGCCAAGTCGCTGAAACTGCTGATCAATCCCAAACTGGCCTGGATTGCGGAGGTGGAGGGCCTGCCCGTTGCCTTCGGCGTCTGCCTGCCCAATCTGAACGAGGCCATTGCCGACCTGGGCGGCAAGCTGTTCCCGTTCGGCATTTTTAAGCTGCTGTGGCGCTTGAAGGTGAAGGGCCTGAAGACGGCGCGGGTACCCCTGATGGGGGTACGCCGCGATGTCGGCGGCTGGCTGCAGGCCGTGCTGCCCTTTCTGATCGTCGACAAGATGCGGCTGGAAGCCCGCAAGCTGGGCTATGAATGGATCGAGCTGTCCTGGATTCTGGAAGATAACCGCCCCATGCGCCGCATCATCGAGGCTATCGGATCGTCCCGGTACAAGACCTACCGTCTTTATGAGCGCGCATTGTGAGCGGGATGGCGACGCTGGTGCTGGCCGGTTCGCGCGGGCCGGCGGACCCGGTGGCCCAGTTGATGGGCGTCAGCCACAAGGCCTTTGCCCCGATCGCCGGTGTGCCCATGCTGGTGCGGGTGGTGCGGGCCCTGACGGCGGCACCCGCAATCGGCACCATCCATATCGCCATCGAACGCCCCGAACTGGTGCAGCAGCATCCCGAACTGGCCCCGCTGCTGGCCGCTGGCCGCATCGCGCTGCTGCCGGCCGAAGGCAGCCCCAGCCGGACGGTATCGTCGGCCCTGGAAAGGCTGGGCACGCCGCTGTTCGTGACGACGGCGGATCACGCCCTGCTGCGCCCCGAATGGGTGGAACATTTCCTGTCCCATCTGCCCGATGGCAGCGATGTCTGTGTCGGGCTGGCGCGCGACAGCGTGGTACAGGCGGCGGTGCCCGATACGAAACGCACCTGGCTGCGCTTCGCTGACGGTGCCTTTTCCGGCTGCAACCTGTTTGCCTTCCGCACGCCCGCATCGCTGGCCGTCGCGCGCACCTGGCGGCAGGTGGAGGCGCAGCGCAAAAGTCCGCTGCGCATGATCCGCCTGCTGGGTCCTGTGTCGATTCTGCGGTTCCTGCTGGGGCGCCTCACCCTGACGGCGGCGCTGACGCGGCTGGGCCGCATCACGGGGGCGAAGGCAGGCGTGGTGGAAATGCCCTTCGGTCTTGCCGCTGTCGATGTCGACAAGGCAGCAGACGTGGAACTGGCCGAACGCCTGCTCTCCTGATTTTACCCCATCGGCAGCAGCGATTTATCGACCAGGCCTGATTCCAGCATGGCATTGCACAGCTTAAAATAGGCGTCGCGCCGTTCCTGGGCGCCGGAGAACCGTTCCAGGTAATTCAGGATGAATTCCGGGCGCTTCAGGGCCTGGGTCAACTGGTCGGCGGCCAGCTGCCGGGCCCGGCCTTCGGGCAGGCCCCCGCACAGGCGCACGATGTTCAGGATGCGGTCGGCGAACGGCATGGCCTGATTGGCCAGAATTTCCGTGCGGATATTATCGAAGATAGCGCTGTCGAGGATCTCGGCCATTTCCCGCTTGGGGCCTGGGGGCATGCCCGACATGACGATGCGCCGCGCCATGCTGCCCAGGGTCTTGATGGCTTCCATACGATTGCCGACCTCGCGGATAAAATCCTCCGGCACGATCAGGCTGCGCAGATAGGTCGCGATCTTGGCCTTGGGTGCCTCACCCGGAGCCGTTTCCGCCAGGGACAGCACCGTTTCCGCCTTGCCCATGGTGCTGCGGATGGGGCCGATCAGTTCCGACATCGCTTCCGGCTGGATCAGACGGTCGGCACGCTGTGCCAGGGCCTCCAGCACCTCCTCGTCACGGGCCAGCGGTGGCGCGTTCTTGCGCAGATAGGTGATGACCTCCACCGTCGCGCCCATCTCGTCCCGGATGCCACGGTCGCTGCGCAGCGGCAGGCGGGAATGCAGGTGGCGCAGCAGCCCCAGGCGCAGTTCGGCCAGCGTGCGCGGCAGAATCCCCTCCGACAGCAGCATGGACAGGGCCTTCACGCCCGCCGGCTGTTCCCCCTCACCGGTTCCCAGATTGCCGACATAAAGGTCGACCGCGTTCAGCACCAGTTCCAGGCGCAGCTTCTCCTGCCCGGCCAGTTCCTTCAGCGCCAGGGGCGATGCCAGAATCTCGGCGGCCAGACTGTCCAGGATGCGCATTTCGCGCAAGGAAAGCGCCGGGGTGAACAGCTGGAACAGCCGGTCCAGCTTCTCCACCCAGCTTTTTGCATCGGCCAGATGGGCGGCCACGGCGCGATAAAGCGCCCGGTCCAAACCGTCCGCCGGGCCCTTATAGGCCGACGTCACCTCCCCCAGGCCGCCGGCCCCGATCTTCAGCGGCGGGTTGCCCTTGGCCTCCTTGACCAGGGCCGCCAGCGCATTGTCGGCGATGGTCATCAATTCCTTCATGCGCGACACGGCCGTCTGCTTGGTCCCCCGCACCTGCACCGATGCCAGGCGCTGCAGCGCGCCCTGCACGGTGGTACCGGCCTGGTCCAGGACGCGGGCATGCACCTCATAATTCAGGATTTCCAGCGGTGTCAGCCGCCTCTCATCCAGGAACTTGGTAAAGAAGGTGCGGAACATCTGCCGCTGGACATCGCCCATCAGGTCTTCGGGCTTGTCGCACCAGGACGCGTCACGGCCGGGATTGGCCCGGGCCAGCGGGTCCACTTCCTGCACACCGCTGCGCAGGCGTTTCACCATGGTCACTGTGGTGATGAATTCATGGTCCTTGTAATCGGAACGGCGGACAAGCCGGATACCGTCCACCTCGTTGCGCTGGACCAGCATGGCGGCGGACGGTTCCAGCTGCCGCAGGTCCGGCGATTCCCGCACGACCAGCCACAGGTCCGTATGGAAACTGTGCAGTTCATAGACCGTCTGGACGGTGCCGATGAGTTTCTGTTTGTCCACAGGTCAGGGCTCTATGAAACCGTCCGGAACACCGGCCGCAAAATGCGGCGCGGGTGACGCCGGCGGCAGGCAGGTGTGTAAGCCGGGCTATCTTGCTCAATTCTCCTTCCGGGGTAAACAGCGGAATAACGGAAGTGTGCGATAGGCCGAAAGATATAGATCGTTTCTACCACCTATGAGCGCATTTTGCCAGCGATTGTCAGGCCGACCCCAGCCGAACCATGGCTCTTTCCGGCTTTTCCAGCGCACCGAAGCCGAACCGTGCGTACAACCCATGCGCGTCGGCCGTGAACAGCAGGAATCGACGCAGATGGTGCCATTCCGGCTGGTTCACCACGCTGTCGACCAGAAAGGTTCCCAAGCCGCCGCCGCGCCGCTGCGGGTCTACCCATACATCGGCCAGATAGGCAAAATGTGTGTGGTCGGTGACGACGCGGCAATAGCCGATTTGGAAACAATTGAAATCATAGAGGCCGATGGCCACTGAATGCCGGGCCGCCTTTTCCACCTTCTCCCGGCTGATGCCGGGCGACCAGTAGCTGGATGTCAGGCCCGCATGGATAAAATCGAAATCCAGGCGCGCCGGATCATTGGTGACAAAAAAGCCATCGTCGCGGCGGATGGTCCAGATATCCACGATATCCTCCCTCAGCGGTTGATGGCCATGTGGGCGGCCAGCCCGGCCAGGACGGAGCCCATGGCCATGCGCTGGGCCCGGGCCCAGCGTGGCCGGCTGACCAGGAACTGGGCGATGCCGCCGCCAATCATGACAAAGATCGCGTTGACCGACAGGCTGATGCTGATCTGGACCATGCCCAGTTCCAACCCCTGCGCCAGCACCGACCCGCGGGCCGGATCAATGAATTGCGGCAGCAGCGACAGGTACAGCATCGCCGCCTTGGGGTTCAGCAGATTGGTGACCAGCCCCATGGTGAACAGCCGCCCCGCGCTGTCGGGCGGCAGGTCGCGCACCTGGAAGGGCGAATGGCCGCCGGGGCGCAGGGCGTTCCAGGCCAGCCAGGCCAGATAGGCGGCACCGGCCCAGCGGATGATGTCAAAGGCCAGCGGCAGTGCCGCCATCATGGCCGTCAGGCCCAGCACGGTGGCGCTCAGGAAAATGACAAATCCCAGCCCCACACCGGCCAGCGACACCAGACCCGCCTTCCGCCCCTGGCAGATGGAGCGGGAGACGAGATAGGCCATGTTGGGGCCGGGGGTCAGTACCATGCCCAGGCAGAGGGCCGCGAATCCGGCCAGGACGGGCAGGGGGACGGGCAGCAGCGCCTCAGACATGGATCACCCCCTCCAGATACAGGACAGCCCGTCCGGCAATATGCACCCGCTCCCCCAGCAGGCGGCAATGCAGCGTGCCGCCGCGCGCCGATAGCTGTCGCGCCTCCAGCGTTGTCTTGCCCAGCCGTCCCGCCCAATAGGGTGTCAGGGTGCAATGGGCCGAGCCGGTGACGGGGTCCTCGGGAATGCCGTCCATCGGCGCAAAGAAGCGGGAGACAAAATCCACGCCATTGCTGCCGGGCGCAGTCACAATCACCATGCGGCCTACCTTGTTCAGCAAGGCGAAGTCCGGGGACAGGGCCTGCACCGTGGCCTCGTCCTTGTAAACCACCAGCCAGTCACGCGCCGCCAGCACCTGTTCGGGCATCGGTCCGCCCAGGGCGCGGATCAGGTCGGGATGGACATCGATGGCTGCCGGTGCGCGGGTCGGAAAGTCCAGCGTGTACAGCCCGTCGGCAAACAGCACGCGCAGATCACCCGCCACCTGGGTCCGGAACCGGATTTCGCTGCTGTCGGGGTCGATGAAGGTGCGGATGACAAAGGCCGATGCCAGGGTGGCATGACCGCACAGATCAATTTCATTGGCCGGCGTGAACCAGCGGATGAACCAGCCATCGCCATCGCGCAGGATGAAGGCTGTCTCGGCCAGATTGTTCTCCGCCGCGATGGACTGCATGACGGCGTCGGGCAGCCAGCTTTCCAGCGGGACCACGGCGGCCGGGTTGCCGGCAAACAGCGTGTCGGTGAAGGCATCGACCTGATAAATGGGCAGGCGCATGATCTTGTCCCTTTCTCAAACGGTTTCGCGCAGATGCGCAAGCACGGCGATGGCCTGATCAATATCGGCCTCGTCCATGCGCCAGTTGCTGATCGACAGGCGCGCCGCCGGCTGTCCGCGCCAGACGGTGGGACCGAACCAGATCTCGCCCGATGTCTCATGAACGGGTACAATCAGGACAATGGCCGTTCAACGGATAAATTGCACCCGTGACAAGATCGTCAGATCAGCAGCAGCAACGCGCTGGCCGCCGTGGCCAGACCCAGGGCGCCGTTAAACAGGCGCAGGCGACGGTCATCATGCAGCCATTTGCCGACCGCCTGCCCGAACAGCACCCAGACCAGGGTCCAGGGCATGCCCACCACCAGGAACATGGCGGTGACGGTGACAATGCTGCCCCAATCCCCCAGTTGCGGCATGCGGTAGATGGCATGCACCGACAGGGCCATGGCCAGCCCCTTGGGATTGATGAACTGGAAGGCTGCGGCCTGGATGAAGGTCAGGGGACGGTCGCGCGAACCCGCCTCCGGCCGGCCTGCGGTACCGATCTTCCAGGACAGGTACAGCATATAGGCCACACCCGCATATTTCAGGATCGGTTCCAGCACGGGTAGAGCCCGCATCAGCGCCTCGCCCCCGATGCCCGCCAGCAGCAGCAGGGACCCGAACCCCACCAGAATGCCGAGCAGATTGGGCACGGTCCGCCGCACGCCGAAGGTGGCGCCGCTGGCGGCCAGGATCATGTTGTTGGGGCCCGGCGTGACGGAGGTGGCCACGCAATAGGCGGCCAGGGCAAACAGGGTTCCGGTCAGGCTGTTTTCCATCGGGGCGCCCTTCAGGTGCGGGTGACAATATGGATTGTCACCGTTGGTTTGCAGCAATTGTCACCCTGTGCTGCGATTGGGGCGGGTTGAATGAACCGCTGTTCTTGGATATTGTGCGGACAATAAAGCGTCAATGTGCGGATTGTTCTGGGCACCCATGCGGTGCAGGGGGGCAATTTCCGCCATGCAGGGATCAACGCCCATGAATCAGCCCGCCACCATCCGCTGGCAGCCCGCCATCACCCATCGTCCGGGGCCGCTGTACCGGGCCATCGCTGCGGCCCTGGCGGAGGACATTGCCAACGGCACCCTGCCGCTGGGCACCCGCCTGCCCACCCACCGTGATCTGGCCTGGGACCTGAAGGTGACCGTGGGCACCATCACGCGGGCCTATCAGGAAGCCGAGCGCCAGGGTCTGATTGGCGGGGAGGTGGGGCGCGGTACCTTTGTGCGCGACCCAAGGCGTCTGATCGAACCGGTGGTGGAGGCGGGCGGCAGCCTGCTGGACATGAATCATGGGCTGATCGACCTGTCGGTGAATGCTACGGCGCTCTGGCCCGATGCCCCGGCCCTGATGGCGGCGACGCAGGCGGCGGCGCTGCGGCCCGACCTTGTTGCGTTGATGTCCTATCAGACGCCGCTGGGCCACCCCCGCCTGCGCGCAGCGATCGCCGACTGGCTGGCCGACAGTGCCAACCTCCATGTAGCCCCTGAACAGGTGCTGCTGGCCGTGGGCGGGCAGGGGGCCATGCTGACGGCCCTGTCCGCTGTGACAAGGCCGGGCGACACGCTGCTGGTCGAACAGCTGACCTATCCCGGCCTGCGGGCGGTGGCCCTGCATCTGGGCCTGCGCCTGGTGCCGGTGCCCATGGACGCGGAGGGGCTTCTGCCCGACGCGGTGGAACAGGCGGCGCGGACCCATGGCGCCCACGCGCTCTACTGCATGCCGACCTTGCAGAACCCGACCACCATCACCCTGTCGCTGGACCGACGCCGGGCGCTGGTGGAGGTGGCGCGGCGCATCGGCCTGATGCTGATCGAGGATGATGTCTACGGTTTCCTGAAACAGCCGGCCCCGCCCACGCTGCACAGTCTGGGACCGGATGTGACGCTCTATGTCAGCAGCCTGTCCAAGTCGCTGTTCCCCGGTCTGCGTACGGGCTTCATCGTCGGCCCGCGGCCCCTGTTCGACCGGCTGGCCACCATTCTGCGCGCAACCGTGCTGGCGCCGGCGCATCTGGGCACGGTCGTGGCGGCTGAACTGATCGACAGCGGGGAGGCGGGGCGCATCGCCCAGCGCCGCCGCACCCTGGTCGCCGAACGTCAGGCCCTGGCGCGGTCGGTCCTGTCGGGCCATGACCTGTCGGCCACCGATCCCTCTGTCACCCATCTCTGGCTGCCCCTGCCCGAAACGGTGCGGCGGGACGAACTGGTGCGCGGCGCCCTGGAACGCGGGGTGAAGATCACCTCGGCCGACGGTTTCGGCGTGGGCCGGGGGGAGGTGCAGAATGCCGTGCGCATCTGCCTGATGGGGGTGGATCATGCGGCCCAGCTGGAAAAAGGCCTGTCGGTCATTGACGGGCTGATCACCAACCCCGTCGCCAGCTCTGCCGCCTGGGTCTGAGGCCGGGATCATCGCCATCTTCATACCAATCTGTCAAAGGCTTGCCCTTTGACAGATTGGAGGCCGGCGACCGCCGGCCCGGCGCCCGTGCGCCGCAAGCCAAGCCGCCGGATGGCGGCGCCCGGCGCCTGAGGATACCAATCTGCCAAAGTCCTGCCCTTTGACAGATTGGCGGCCGGCGACCGCCGGCCCGGCGCCCGTGCGCCGCAAGCCAAGCCGCCGGATGGCGGCGCCCGGCGCACGAGGGAACAAACAAAAAGTAATTTTATTTCCCCTGCGCGCCCCGCAGGGCAGAAATCTGATCCATGCACGGCGATGCCCCATTGACGGGCAGATGCCCAATCAATAGCTTCGGCGGCGGGTCACACCCCCCCAACGGGGTGCTACTATTCTGGAAGGAA
>JAIXTS010000003.1 GCA_027483805.1 Azospirillum sp.
CCTGAAGGGAGGGCACCACACCCAGGCTGGCCCAGCCCGCCATCGCCGCCCTGACATCGCGGCCCGCCCCCAGCAGCACGGTCAGCAGCAGGCGGGCCTTGCGACCATCCAGGCTGCCGGCATCGATCAGGCCGTTGGTGATCAGCCAGGCGGCTGTGCCCTCGCCCTGATAGGTGCCGTGGGCGTCCGTGTCGCCCTGCGGGCAGCGGCTGACCAGCAGCACCGGCCGGTTGGCGGCGATGGCGGCAAGCGGTGCCGCCAGGGCCTGGGGCACATGGCCCGACCCCATCGCTTCCACCACCAGCCCGTCCCAGGCCCTGTCGGCATAGGGTCTGACGCTGAGCGGGTCGGCATCCATGGCGACGGTCAGCAGCCCGACACGCGCCGCGCCGCGATCGGCCGGCCAGTCATAGGGGCCGGGGGCGGACAGGGGCGTCATGGCCAGACGCACACGGCCTGTGATGATGCTGGCCACGGGGCCCCAGCCGGGGCTGCCGAAGGCGGCGATGCGGCCGCTGTCCATCTTGCGCACCAGCCGCGCATCATGCAGTTCGCCCGCAATGGCGACCAGCACGCCCGGACGGCGGCCAGCCAGGGACCGCGCCGCAATGAGGGCATCGCGCAGATTGCCCGGCCCCTCCGCGCCGGGCGCGTCGGCGGTGCGCATGGACCCGGTCATGATGATGGTGGCCGTGGCGGGCGCCAGCAGCGACAGCAGGAAACTGCTTTCCTCCATCGTGTCGGTGCCCTGCGCCACCACAAAGGCCCGCACCCCCTCGGTATGGCGCGCCGTGATATCGGCGGCCAGTGCGCGGATATCGGCCAGGGTCAGGTTCTGGCTGCCCACATTGCGAAAGGGGCGCACCGTCACCGGCCCCTCCAGATGGATGCCGGCGGCGCGCAGCAGGGCGGCACTGTCGGCGGGATCAGCCTTGCCCGCCAGCGACAGGATGGTGCCGCCCAGCAAATAGATGAAGGTCATATCGCAGGGGCCAGCCATGGTCGCACCATCGGTGAAAAGGATTGGCGCCTTATATCAGGGGCCATCAAGCATGACCCTTGGCATTATCGCGCCCCCGCAATCGCCCGGCCTCACCCGACAGCGATGCCGGGCGGAACCATCGCCGGGGTGGCAGGCCGATCCGACGGGTACGCCTACAAGGCAGCGGCCAGCGCTTTCAGATCCACGCCCATGTCGGCCGCCCGGTCGGCATCGATCACCGTGCCGCCGGTGATCAGGGCCTTGGCCTGGATGAAGTCGCGGGGGGCGTTCAGGCAGTCGATGGCGATGACCCGGCCCGCCCGCAGATACAGGACGGAGAAGCCGGGGCCGGACGGGTCGCCGCGCGGCACGATCCGGTCATAATCCATGGCCAGGCCCGCCGCCTGCATCTTCACATCATACTGGTCGGACCAGAACCAGGGCAGGGACCTATAGGGCTTGTCCTGGCCCAGCAGCGTGTCGGCCGCCACCTTGCCCTGATCCACGGCATTGGGCACCGATTCCAGCCGGATCGACCGGCCGGCGAAGATGTTGGGATGCAGCGCGCAGTCACCGATGGCCAGGATGTCGGGATCGGCGGTGCGGCAATGGGCATCCACCGTCACCCCGTTGGGGCAGGGCAGGCCTGCTGCTGCCAGCGGTTCGACATTGGGGACGATGCCGATGCCGACCACCACGATATCCGCCGGCACCAACGTCCCGTCGGACAGTTCCACCGCCTCCACCCGCACGCCGCCGCGCAGGGCCGCGACCTGGGCCGACAGGCGGATATCGACGCCCCGGCCGCGATGCAGGTCGGCAAAATAGGCCGATACGGGCGGGGAGGTGACGCGGGCCAGCAGCCGTTCCTGCGCCTCCAGCACCGTGACCGGATGGCCGAAACCGCGCAGAACCGCCGCCGTTTCCAGGCCGATATAGCCGCCGCCGACAATCACCACCCGCGCGCCCGGCAGCAAGTCGGCCTTCAGCGCGTCAATATCGGCGATGGACCGGATGGCATGCACCCCGGCCAGATCGGCCCCCGCACAGGTCAGGCGGCGCGGCCGTCCGCCGGTGGCCCAGACCAGCTTGCCATAGGCGATCCGGCCGCCATCGGCCAGGGTCAGGATGCGGGCGGCGCGATCAACGCTGTCCACCCGCCGCCCGGTCAGCAGCGTGACCTGCTTTTCCGCCCAATATTCCGGCTTGCGCAGCAGCAACCGGGCCGCGTCCCGCTTGCCCGACAGGTAATCCTTGGACAAGGGCGGGCGTTCATAGGGGGCGTGATCCTCATCCCCGATCAGGACCAGGGAACCGGTGAACCCGCCCTGGCGCAGGGATTGTGCACATTGTGCCGCCGCCTGTCCGGCCCCGGCGATGACAATATCAAAATGGTCGGCCTGACCCATGATTCATGATCCATTCCTGTTGGGTACCGGCCTGGCCGCCGGATGTTCCACCCTGGTGTTGGCTGGCGAAAACGCAGCGGCGACAAGCCCGTCCGCGCCCTGTCCCACGGTGCGGAACACAGAACATCAGTGTCGCGGCCAGCGTCAAGGCCGGGGGCGGATTTTGACAATCCCGCGCCGTAAACCAGCGGCAGGACATCTTGACCTTTGGTCACTCTCTCCTGCCCACAATGGTCGGCGCCTGTATCCGGCGCCTTTGGCTAAGCCGCCTGGGCAGCGCGGCGACGGTCGCCGCCGTGCCGACAGTCATGCATCATGACCGTCCTTGTCATTCCGCCGCCCGCTGCCCGGTCAGGGAGATATATTCGGCGAAGATATCGCCCTGGATCGTCGTGTGCTGACGCAGGCGGCGATAGGCGATTTCGGGGTCGCCCTGCTGCACAGCCTCCAGAATGGCGGCATGGTCGCGCAGATTTTCCTCCGCCCGGCCCGGATAATTCAGCTGATAACGGCGATAGGGGACAAGCTGGAGCGCCAGCTTGTCCGTCATCTCCACCAGCACGTCATTATGGCTGCCCCAGACCAGCAGCTGGTGGAACTTGCGGCTGGCCGCATAATATTCGTCCTGGCGGCCGGCATTGTAATGATCCTCCGACAGCCTATGGACCTCTGCCAGCTTTGCCTTTTCCTCCGGCGACATGCGGCGGGCGGACAGTTTGGCGCACAGCCCTTCCAGTTCCGACATCACCTCGAACATATGGATCATGCGGCGGATATCCATGCTGGCCACCACCGCCCCCTGGCGCGGCCGCTTTTCCACCAGGCCGGATTCCACCAGCTGCAGCACCGCCTCGCGCACGGGCGTGCGCGATATACCGAACCGGCTGGCGATCACCTCCTCGTCCAGGCGGGAACCGGGACGCAGACGGCCCATGAAAATGTCCTGTTCCAGGGACACACGCACATGTTCCGCATGCGTTACGTGTGTGGGCTTGCTCATCCGTCCTCCGCCGCG
>JAIXTS010000389.1 GCA_027483805.1 Azospirillum sp.
GCCTGGGGAATGAAATCACGCCCATCACGCAGCGTGCCCGGCAACGCGGCGAACAGCGTTCCGGGCACGACCTTGCGGCTATCCGCCGTCAGGTTGGTGATGGGTGGGTCGCGTTCCAGCGCCAGCGCCGATACCGCCAGTTCTGTGCGTGATGCCATGATCTCCGACAGCCTTTTCATCAATCCTCTTCACCCCCGGCCTGCAACGATGCGGGGACGGCGGCAACCTGTGCACCGTTGGTGTGCCCCGGGACGGGTGCCGGGCGGACCGCCAGAGCCTGGATGATCTCCGGCGCGGCGGCGTCCTGCGGCCTGACGCCCAACAACGGCCCGATCTGCGCGACGATATTGCCCACGGTGGGGGCGGCGACCCAGCCACCGGTGGCGAAGCCGAAGGTCTTCTTGGTGCCTTTGGGTTCATCCACCATCACATAGATGGCGTAGCGCGGGTCATTCATGGGAAAGGCGCCGGCAAAGCTGGAGATGCGAGCATTCCCGGCATAGGATCGGCCCTTCACCTTGTCCGCGGTACCCGTCTTGCCCCCCACCAGGTAACCGGCGGCATCCGCCTTGGTGGCGGTGCCCTCCGTTACGACCAGACGCATCAGCTTGCGAAGTTGATCCGACGTCTTCTCGGTGATGATGCGCGTGCCGGGGATCTCGTTAGGGCCGTCCCGGCGAAGCAGGGTGGCCGGATGCATGACACCGCCATTCACGGTGCCGCTGACGGCCGTCATCAGGTGGACAGGGCTGACCGACATGCCGTGACCAAAGCTGATGGTCATCATGTTCACTTCCCGCCACGGGTTCGGCACCATAGGCCAACCGCGTTCCGGCACTTCCAGGCTGGCCTGCCGCAGGAAGCCCAGCTTCGCCATGAAATCCTTCTGCGCCTGCGGCCCGACTTCCATGGCCATCTTCACGGAACCGATGTTGGACGAGTGCTTGAACACATCGGCCACATCCATCCACTTGTTCTCGGGGTGGAAGTCGCTGATCGTGAAACGGCCGACCCGGATGGGTCGGGTCGCGTCGAACATGTCGGTCATATGCACCTTACCGGACTCCAACGCCATGGCGGTGTTGAAGATCTTGAAGGTCGAGCCCATCTCGTACACGCCAAGCGTATTGCGGTTGAAGCGCGGGTCGGTGTCCTGCTCCGCTGTCGGCGGCGGCGGGGCGTGCGGGTCGAAATCAGGCACGGAGACCATGCCCAGGATTTCGCCGGTATGCACGTCCATCACCATGCCGGCCGCACCGATGGCGTTGAATTCCTCCACCGCGTTGGCCAGTTCCTTACGCAACACATGCTGCAACCGCACGTCGACCGACAGGCGCAGCGGCTCGTCGCTTTCCTTCAGGCGGCTGTCGAAGGCCTGTTCGATGCCCATCAGGCCGTTATTGTCGATGCCGCTGAACCCGACCACATGGGCCGCCAGATTGCCCTGCGGATAGACGCGCCGCTCCTCGCGCTGAAAATTCAGGCCGGGAATGCCCAGGCGGAAGACTTCCTGCTGCTGGCGGGGGCTGAGATTGCGCTTGATCCAGACGAAGCGCTTGTCCGACTTCAGATCGGCCAGCAGGGTGACAGGATCCAGTTCCGGCAGCACGATTGTCAGCTGCTGCACGGCTTCGCGCGCGTCCAGGATCAGCTTGGGGTCGGCGAACAGCGAGGCGGTGTGCAGGGATGTTGCCAGCAATACGCCATTGCGGTCGACGATATCGGCACGGCTATGGGGCATGGCCCGTGTTGCGGCCCGCGCCACCGACGGTTCCTTGGGGCCGCCAAAGCTGACGGTCGCATCCACCAGCTTGGCGCTGACCGCCCCGAAGCCCAGGGTGAAGGCGGCCATCAGGACCACCAGACGCGATTTTCCCATGGCCAGGGCGCCGGCGGCGCGGCCATTGACCCGGATGCGCGGTTCCGGCCGTCCACCCTGACCATGCCGGTCACCGCCGGCCAGATCGAACCCCGTCAGGCTGTAATTGATGTCGGTCATCGCGTGGCTCCATACTTCGCCAGGATCACCGGGCCTTCAGGCTGGCGACGTGACGGGGCGGGAGGAACGGGGGTCATCTTCGGCATCGGCGCACGCTCGATCACCTCCGGCGCGCGGCTGCCGGGCTTGCGGCCCGGGATCGGGGTGAAGGGCGCCGGCTGGTTCGGGTCCTTGGCCGGCAGGCCGGCCAGGGTGGCGATCTGCGCCGCGCTGGTTGCCTGCAACAGCAGATGTTCGGCTGACAGTTTTTCCAGACGCGTCGGGTCGTTCAGATAGGCCCATTCGGCCTTCAGCACCTGGATCGCTTCCTGCTCCGCCACGATGGTGCGGTTCAGGCGGGACAGTTCCCGCTCCTGCTCCTGCGCCTTGTAGCTGGTCTGGTACAGGATGCCGCTGGCGGCACAGGAAACGGCGATCCAGACGATGGTGGACTTCCCGATCATGCGGCTTCTCCCTGTGCCCAGGCCGGTGCCTCGGTACGGATGGCGGTGCGCAGCCGGGCGGACCGGGCGCGTGGATTGCGGGCCTGTTCCTCTGCACCCGGCCCCGTGCCGGATTTGGACAACAGGCGGAAGCTGGGGGCGGGGCCCGTATCGGCCTTGCCCGGCATATGGCGCGAGGGGCCCGGCAGATTGCCCGACCGTTCCCGCATGAATTCCTTGACCAGCCGGTCTTCCAGCGAATGGAAGGTGACGACGCACAGGCGCCCGCCGGGCGACAGCAGCCGTTCGGCCGCACCCAATGCGCGTTCCAGTTCGCCCAGCTCGTCATTCACATGGATACGCAGCCCCTGAAAGCTGCGGGTGGCCGGGTCGATCCCGTCCTTGGATTTCGGTACGCAGGACCGGATCACATCGGCCAGATCGCCGGTGCGCTCGAACTTCTTTTCCGCCCGGCGCAGGACGATGGCACGAGCCACACGGCGCGACAGCCGCTCCTCGCCATAGCGGTAAAGGATGTTGGCCAGGTCGTCTTCCTCGGCGCTGTTCACCACATCGGCGGCCGTCGGACCGGTGTCGCCCATCCGCATATCCAGCGGCCCGTCGAAGCGGAAGCTGAACCCGCGTTCCGGGTTGTCGATCTGCGGGGAGGACACGCCGATATCCAGGACGATGGCATCGACCTTGGCGATACCGGCCTGGGCCAGCAGCGCCTCCATATCCCCGAAACAGCCATTCAGCAGGGTCAGGCGCGGGGCATAGGCCGCGATCAGCGGCTTGGCACGGTCATGGGCGGCCGGGTCGCGATCGATGGCAAACAGGCGGATGCCGGCGCTGTCCAGCAGCGCGCGGCTGTAGCCACCAGCGCCAAAGGTGCCATCTACCACCGTCTCGCCATCGCGGACGGCCATGTCATGCACCACTTCGTTCAACAGGACGGGGATATGAACGGGCTGGGCGGTCATCCTTCCCCCTTCGCCAGGCCCTTAGCCTTGGCCAGCACGGTGGAGAGGGAGATGTTGTTGGTGCGGGCCTGTTCGCGCACGGCCTGCTCATGTGCGGCGAAGGCCACCGGATCCCACAGCTGGAACGTGTTGCGCCGTCCGATGAAGGTGACCGTCTCCGTGATCCCGGCAAAGCCCATCAGATGGTCGGGAAGGATCACGCGACCCTCGGGGTCCAGGGTCAGCTGTGCCGACTGGCCATACACGGTGGTCTCGATCAGTTCCCGCTCGTCATCCGGCATGTTCGGATTGTCCAGCGCGTCGGACAGTTTCTCCAGATAGGAGAGCGGGGCCGCATCCAGGGCGTGGGCCTTCAGCGAGGGGAAGACCACCATTTCCGTGGGCGTGCCTGCCACCAGCCCCGCCGACAGGGTCGAGCGGAAGGGCGCGGGAATGGATACCCGACCCTTCTTGTCAACCTTGTTGACGTATGTGGACAGGAACAAGCCCATCACGCCCCACCTTGCTGGTGCCGCCCCGGCACCGGATTTCCCGCCGATCCCCCCAACGCCCTGTCGATCACCCCTTCCGATACGGCCTTTGAGGCGGCATCATCCGGGCATGAATGGGCTGATGGTCCCTGTCTTTGGGTAGATATGGGATATCATGGGAAATCATGGGCGGTAAAGGGGGGATAATAATCTTTCCCGCCGATTCAGCATTTTTCCACAGTGGGCGACTCGATCTGTGGATAAAATGCTGATCAAGAAGATAAACAAGTTGATTGGCCAAGATATGCTTGGTTTTTCTTGTTCCGATTTGATTCTCTGGGGATGTCGGACTGAAAGGCGCGGGCGATCTATGCCTTTTTTTTCTTGCTAATAACCCAAAAGGACGGGGTGTTTTTCTGTTAATTAGAAATTCGAAATATCTTGTGAATCTCCGCGATACTTCGAAATCCGTGATATTAAAATTTCAAACCCGCTTTCCGACTCGTTCTTGCGCCTAGATATTGTGGCGTTTTGGCGTGTTTAAGCACTAAATCTGGGCACTTTTGGGCAGACGAGGCGCTCATGACAGCGGGTTGCTGCTGTGATGCCGCGCACACCTGTAAACCATTCGTAAATAGATCATGTCGCGATGCAAGATAAAGGGCCAGACGGTCTGTAAGCCGGGTTCTGTCCGCCGGACCATATCCCACATGTGGATGGTATCCGGGGGATGGTCATTCCTCTGGGATGCCCATTGCTGGACACCTCGCGCAACCCACCCGGACGACAGCGCGGAAGTGCGCCTGGGCGTTGCCGCCCATGCCGTCCCTATTCGGTTTTGCTCCCGGTGGGGTTTACCATGCCA
>JAIXTS010000455.1 GCA_027483805.1 Azospirillum sp.
AAGCTGGCGCAGCTTTTCAACGCGCTCTTCGCTCCAGGTGCTTTCCGTCGCTTCCACGTACAGATCCCCTTAGTGGTATGGCAGTTACCGACGCTGGATCAAACAGTTCACCATGATCAGAGCCGTCCCCAACTCTGTGGATCGCTGTCCTTCCGGTATCCGGCCACTAAATATGGTGGCCTGTTGGATTTCAACCTACCAAATTTGACTCGGCTTGTGTAGAGGGAGCCTCACGGATTCCTGTGGGTAACTCCGTTACCTACCCAAAGGGGGAAGAGGGCACTATGCCCCCTCCCCCATCTGGCGGAGCAACCCGGCCGAACGGTTACTGCCCGGCAGCGGCAGAGAAGCCGTTGGCGCCGTCAAAGCTGTACAGGCTGGCCGTCTGCACCACGTCCAGGCCGGCATCGGCCAGACGGCCCAGCAGCGTGACGATGGTGGCCGGGCTGACCGCCGCCTTGCCGTCGCCCAGCAGGCGCAGGCGCCAATGGTCGGTGCAGAAGGTCTCCGGTGCGCCATCGGGCCAGACCTTCTGACCCCGGTTGGAGATCATGGACAGCTTCAGGTCATCGCCGACCAGGCCGGCCACACGGGCCGCCATGTCGTCGCCATTGCCGCCCTTATGGTCCAGGAACACGTCCACGCCGATCAGCTTCTTTTCCTGACGCGCATACTCCTTCAGCGCGATGCCGGCGAAACTGGCCTTCTCCCCCACCTGATAGGAGGCGGGGATCAGGTGGCTGGGACGCTCACCCAGACGGTCGATCAGGTTCTGGGCGAAGTCGCGGGTGCCGACACGGGCCTTGGACACGCCGCGCTTGAAGATATCGACGGTGTGAATGCCGTCTTCGATCATGCGCAGCCAGGCATTATGGATCTTCTCCGCCGCTTCGGCCTGGCCGATATGGACCAGCATCATCACCGAGGCCAGGATCAGGCCCGAGGGGTTGGCAATGTTTTTGCCGGCGATGGTGGGGGCGGAACCGTGGATCGCCTCGAACATGGCGCACTGATCGCCGATGTTGGAGGAACCGGCCAGACCGACCGAGCCCGTGATCTGGGCCGCGATGTCAGAGATGATATCGCCATAGAGGTTCAGCGTGACGATCACGTCGAACTGTTCGGGCGTGTCGGCCAGACGGGCGGCCCCGATATCGACGATCATGCTTTCATGTTCGATATCGGGATATTCGGCGGCAATCTCATCAAAGACGCGATGGAACAGGCCATCGCTGATCTTCATGATATTGTCCTTCACGAAGGCCGTCACCTTGCGGCGATGGTTCGCACGGGCATATTCAAAGGCATAGCGGATGATCTTTTCCGACCCCGGCCGGGTGATCAGCTTCACCGCCTGCGTCACTTCCTGCGTCTGCCGATATTCGATACCGGCATAAAGGTCTTCCTCATTCTCGCGCACGATGACCACATCCATGGTCGGGTGCTTGGTCGAGACATAAGGATGATAGGAGACGCAGGGACGGATATTGGCGTAAAGGCCCAGCGCGCCCCGGATGGTGACGTTCAGCGACTTGTACCCGCCCCCCTGCGGTGTGGTGATCGGGGCCTTCAGGAAGACCTTGGTGCGGCGCAGGCTGTCCCAGGCGCCGGGCTCCATGCCGTTCATGATGCCGCGCTTATAGACACTTTCGCCGATCTGGATTTCTTCAAAGGCCAGATTGGCGCCCGACGCCTGGAGCACTTCCAGGGTGGCGTCCATGATTTCCGGGCCGATGCCGTCGCCACGCGCGATGGTAATGGGGGTAGGTTCGGTCATGTGATGGTTCCTTTTCGTCAATGCCCGTCCCCTTCAGCGGGGTTTGCCGGGCCTGGCGACGGGAAATTACGCTTGCAGCCCCCGCGGCGCAATCGCACCGAAGGTCGGGGCCGCCCTGACCGGCTGGCGCAAGTCGCGGACGACAAAGCACTTTTGTGTCCGTCAGGCGGACGCGCGGGCATGATCCGAACCGGAACCGGCCAGAACGACGCATGTCAGTCCAGCTTGTGCCCGTCCAGATGCCTGGCTGCCGCCGCTTCCTCTGCCGCGCGCCTTTTCTTTTCGTCCTTGGTCAGGCCGAAACGGATGCGGTTTTCCGCGGCCTGCGTCTCCCGCTCCTGCCTGACCTTTGCCTTGCGGGCGCGGTTCAGATTCACGATTTCGCCCATTTCATTCCCTATGCTGCGGCGCACCGGTTCTATAGGTTAAGAGCCTGTATCGCACCACAGGCAAGAGGGATGGGCAAGGCGTGAAGCGGATCGCGGTGACCCTGGGGCTGACGCTGGCCCTGCTGATCCTGGTGGTCCTGGTCGGGCCGGCCCTGGTTCCCTGGAACGACTTCCGGTCCCGCGTGGCCGACGGTCTGGCCGGGCTGACGGGGCGGCAGGTGGTCATCGATGGCGATCTGAACCTGGCCCTGTTGCCCACCCCCACCCTGACCGCCGACAATGTCCGGCTTCTGGATGCCGGGGAGCCCCTGGCCCGTATCGGCCGGGTGGCCATGAAGGTTCGTGCCCTGCCGCTGCTGCAGGGACAGGTGACGATCGAGCAGCTGACGCTGGATGAAGCGGAGATGCGCGCCATCCTGCCGGCCGATGGCGCCGCACGCTGGCCGTTGGCGCCCGCTGCCCTGGGCGGGGCGGTGCAGGTCGAAGGGGTTGTCCTGCGCACCGGCTCCCTGGCGCTGGAACGGGCGGGCGGCGATGTGGTCCGGCTGTCGGGCCTGTCGGGCGAACTGACGGCGGGGGGCCCCGACGGCCCGTTCGAAGTGAGCGCCAGCGGTGCGCTGGACGGAAAGCCCGCACGCCTGACCCTGAACGCCGCGCGCCGATCGGCCAATGGTGCGGTCCCGGTCCGGGCCCTGCTCACCCTGACCGACGCCAAGGCGGAACTGCGTTTCACCGGCACCGTGCCGCGGGCCGGCGGCGACACAAGGCTGGAGGGTGATATCGCCCTGCAAAGCCCGGATGCGGCCCCCGTTCTGCAGCTGGCCCAGCATCTGGCCGGCCTGGACCTGCCGGGCGACAGGGCAGGCGACAAGGCCCCTGCCCTGTCGCTGCGCGCCCGCCTGTCCTTGACCAGACAGAGTGTCGGCATGGACGGGATCGAGCTGCAATGGGGCGACAGCCGCGCCACGGGCAGCGTGGAACTGCCGCGACAGGGTGACAATGCGGGCTCCATCGTCCTGGCTTTCACCGCCCTGGATCTGGACGGGCTGGGCGCTGACCTGCCGGGACTGAAACCCGGATTGATGCGGGCCAACCTGTCGCTGGATCTGCTGGCCGATCAGGGGCGGTGGCGTGGCGACATTCTGCGCGACCTGCGGCTGGTCGGGCGCCTGGGCGGCGGGGTGCTGGGGGATGCGGAACTGGCCGCCACCCTGCCCGGCGCCACCACCCTGACCTTGAAAGGGGCCGCTGATCTCAGCGGTGAGCAGCCGGTGCTGGGTGCCGATATCGACCTGAAATCCGACAGTCTGCGCGACATGCTGGCCTGGGCCGGGCTGGCGATGGACAGCGTTCCCCTGGAACGCCTGCGGCAGGCCCGCCTGACGGGGAAACTGTCGGGCAAGCCCCTGGATTTTGCCCTGACGGATGTTTCGGGCACAGTGGATACGACAAGATTCAGCGGCGCCTTCACCCTGTCGCGGCGTGACCGGACGGGTATCGGCCTGCGGGTCGATCTGGATCGGCTGGACCTGGACGCCTATCGCCGGCCGGACGCGCCGGCCCTATGGCCGACGATCAAGCCCTTGCTGGATGGGCTTGACCTGACGGTGGAAGGCAAGGCGCAGCAGGTGGTGGTGCAGGGTCTGCCGGTAGAGGGGCTGGCGCTGGATGCGGGCTGGACCGGCAATGCCCTCAGCCTGCGTAACCTTGCCGCCACGGCCGTGGCGGGCATCACCGTGAAGGCCAGCGGGCAGCTTTCGGGCCAGGAGGGCGACAGCTCCCACCTGACCCTGACAGGGTCCGGGCCTTCGCTGGCCCCCCTGCTGCGTGCCCTGGGGCGGCCCGATCCGGTGCTGGCCGAACGGCTGGGCCCTGTGTCGGTGGAGGCGCGGCTGGTCGGGGATGCGACCCGGCTGGCCGTCGATATCCGTGCCGACGCGCTGGGCGGCAGCACGCAGGTGGGGGGCACGATCGGCAACCCCACCGCCAAGGGTGATGCCCATCTGGATGTGAAGCTGCGCAGCAGCCTGCCCGACACGGGCAACCTGCTGCGTCTTCTGGTGCCCGCGTGGCGAAGCGGCGGCACGCTGGGGCCGATGGACCTTTACAGCGGCATCACGGGGCCGGTCGGCGGCACCCTGGTGCTGGATCAAATCCAGGGGCAGTTCGCCGGCCACAACGCCGCCGGCGCCCTGACCTGGACACCCGCCCCGGCCGAGGGTGGCGCCGCACGGCTGGACGGCAAGCTGTCGCTGTCGGTGCTGGATGCCGATCTGCTGATGCCGGCCCTGACACGGGAAGGCGACGCCTGGAACCTGGGCTGGACCCGCACCATCAACGCCAAGCTGGACCTGTCGGTGCCGCAACTGACGCTGGGTGGGGAAAAGCTGCTGAATGCCAGCCTGCCCCTGACCATCGGCATGGGCCTGATCCGGATGGAGGGGGCGGTCGCCCGCTGGCAAGGTGGCGATGTCACCCTGACCGGTGCCCTGGAACAGACGGAGAAATCGGCCCTGGCCACAGATGAGGCGCCGGGGCCGGCACCGTTGTCGGGCACTGTGTCCCTGGGCATTCAGGATGCTGTCCTGCCCGACTGGCTGGCCGGCACATCGCTGGGCGTAAAGGGCGGGCGGGTCGACCTGTCGCTGACGGGGACGGGCGCCGGCCCGACGCCGCGTACCCTGCTGTCGGGCCTGGCCGGTGAGGGCAAGATCAGCCTGCAAGACGGCAGCGTTACCGGGCTGGACATGGCGCTGGTCGCCAAACGTCTGGCGGAGGGCGGGCCCAGGGGACCGACGCAGCTGCGGGCCGCCCTGCGGGCCAATGGGGAAACCGCCTTCCAGACCCTGTCCCTGTCCTTCACCCTGGCAGATCGCGCGGCCGCCCTGAGCGCTATTGACGGCAAGGGACCGCAGGGCACGATCGGCGGTGCCGGGCGCTGGTCCTGGAAGGACAGGACGCTGGATCTGGGTCTGACCCTGCTGCCAGCCAGCCCCAAGGATGCGCCGGCCCTGGGGTTGAAACTGGCGGGGCCGGAAAAGTCGGCGGTGCGGACGCTGGATCTTGCCGCTGCCGATGGCTGGCTGACAAAGCGGGAAGCGGAGCGGCTGGCCAAGCAGGCGGCAGCAGAAGCCGCCGCAGACGCGGTGAAGGCCAAACCCGCCCCGGCCGCCCCTGCCAAGCCGCCTCCCGCCAAGCCGGAGACCAGGCCGGCCGCGCCGGCGCCGGCGGATGGCACGGTGCAGGGAATCCTCGACCGGCTGAAACGGACCCCTTGATTTACGAGTCGAATGGGTATTCAAGTCGCAGGCAGCAGAATCGTGGGCCACCAGGGAGTGAATGCCATCATGTTGAAGGGTAAGGTTGCCATCATCACCGGCTCCACCAGCGGCATCGGCCTGGGCGTGGCGCGCAAGCTGGCGGCGGCGGGTGCCGATGTGGTGCTGAACGGTTTCGGCCTTGCGGCGGAGATCGAGGCGGTGCGCAGCGGCATCGAAACGGAATTCGGTGTCAAGGCCCGCTATTCCGCCGCCGACATGACCAAGCCCGATCAGATCAAGGCCATGGTGGATGAAACGGTGGCGGCGCTGGGGTCGGTCGACATCCTGGTCAACAATGCCGGCATCCAGCACACGGCCCCGGTCACCGACTTCCCGGCCGAACGCTGGGACAGCATCATCGCCATCAACCTGTCGGCCGTGTTCCATGGCATGCAGGCGGCCCTGCCGCATATGCAGGCCAGGGGCTGGGGCCGCATCATCAATATCGCGTCGGTCCATGGTCTGGTGGCCAGCGTCAACAAGGCCGCCTATGTCGCCGCCAAGCATGGCGTCATCGGGCTGACCAAGGTGGTGGCGCTGGAGAATGCCGAAAGTGCCATCACCTGCAACGCCATCTGCCCCGGCTGGGTGCTGACCCCGCTGGTCCAGAAGCAGATCGACGCCCTGGCCGCGCGCGAGGGCATCAGCGAGGATGAGGCCAAGGTGAAGCTGTTGTCGGAAAAGCAGCCCTCCAAGCAGTTCACGACACCCGACGAACTGGGCGATCTGGCCGTGTTCCTGTCATCGGCATCGGCCGCCAATATCAAGGGTGCCGCCCTGACCGTGGATGGCGGCTGGACCGCGCAATGATCCCCATCCCTGCACAGACTTTTCCTCATTCCCCCAGACAAAGTTCATCATGACCCGATCAAAAACCGTCGCCCGCCCCCGTGTTGGTCTTGCGTTGCAGGGGGGCGGGTCACACGGGGCCTTCACCTGGGGCGTGCTGGACCGGCTGCTGGAACTGGACCGTCTGGATGTAGAGGCGATTTCCGGCACGTCGGCCGGTGCCATGAACGGTGCCCTGATGGCCTGTGGCTGGCTGACCGGCGGACCGCAGGGGGCACGCGACCTGCTGCACCGGTTCTGGCGGCGGGTGGCCAAAGCCAACGCCTTCGGCCCTCTTTCGCCGTCCTTCCTGACCCAGCTGACCGGCAACCCGAATGTGGAAGCCCACCCGGTCTATGCCGGGTTCGACCTGATGATCCGCATGATGTCGCCCTACCAGTTCAACCCGCTGGGGCTGAACCCGCTGGCCGACGTGCTGGAAGGGCTGATCGATTTCAAGCTGCTGCGCGAGGCGCGCGACATGCGCCTGTTCGTCAGCGCCACCAATGTTGCGCGCGGCCGCATGCGGCTGTTTCAGGGCAAGGACCTGTCGGTCGACTGCCTGCTGGCCGCCGCCTGCCTGCCCTTCCTGTTCCAGGCGGTCGAGATTGACGGCGAACATTACTGGGACGGCGGTTACATGGGCAATCCCGTGCTGGACCCGCTGATCAAGCAGTGCCGGACCAACGACATCCTGATCGTCCAGGTCACGCCCATCGAACGACCGGATGTGCCGAAGAACCCGA
This sequence comes from Azospirillum sp., assembly GCA_027483805.1. Classification (GTDB taxonomy): domain Bacteria; phylum Pseudomonadota; class Alphaproteobacteria; order Azospirillales; family Azospirillaceae; genus Niveispirillum. The sequence continues at coordinate 7,061 of JAIXTS010000455.1, forward strand.
CGGCCATCGTCGACCGCATCAACGAGGTCAGCTTCAACTCCATCTTCCTGCGTGAATTGCGGTCGATTGAGCTGGTGAACCGGCTGCTGGCCAAGGGCGCCATGACGGCGGAAGGGTCGGGCATGCGGCCGATCCATCTGCACCGGATCGAAGCGGAGGAACGGATGGGCCATCTGGGCGTGTCCAGCAAGCTGAATGCCGACTGGGGCTTCCTGACCGACCTGCGCGACACCGGGCGGGCCGCCGCCGATGAATGGCTGGCCCGGTACGAAAAGGATCTGGGTCAGCGCAGCAGCTTTGAAACCGGGCCGTTATTCATGGGCTGACCACCGGTGTTCAGCGCAGGGTCTTGCCCGCCGCCCCCGCCAGATCCTGGATCAGCTGCCAGGCGACGCGTCCGGACCGGTTGCCACGTGTCACCGACCATTCCACCGCCGCCGCGCGCAGCTGTTCCACCGTCAGGTCCAGCCCGTGGGCGGCGGCATAGCCCTCGACCATGGCGAAATAGCTGTCCTGGTCGCAGGCATGGAAACCCAGCCACAGGCCGAAACGGTCGGACAGGCTGATCTTCTCCTCAACCGCTTCCGACGGGTTGATGGCGGTCGACCGCTCATTCTCGATCATGTCGCGCGGCATCAGGTGCCGGCGGTTGGAGGTGGCGTAGAGCACGACATTGTCCGGCCGCCCTTCGATCCCGCCCTCCAGCAGGGCCTTCAGCGACTTGTAATCGCCATCATCATGGCTGAAGGAAAGATCATCGCAGAACAGGATGCAGCTTCGGTCGGACGCGCGCAGCACCTCCAGCAGCCGGCCCAGCGTGGGAATGTCATCGCGGTGGATTTCCACCAGGGCCAGGGCACCGGCCTTGTCGCGGTTCACGCGCGCGTGCACGGCCTTGACGATGGAGCTTTTGCCCATGCCGCGCGCGCCCCACAGCAGGGCATTGTTGGCCGGCAGGCCATGGGCGAAACGGCGGGTATTCTCCAACAATTGGGCCTTCTGCCGGTCGATACCCTTCAGCAGGTCGTAATCAACATGGGCCACGCGGGAAACGGGTGACAGGGACAGGGTACCGGCATGCCAGACAAAGGCGTCGGCTGCCGACAGATCCCCCGTGGGCCGGGCCGGCGGGGCCAGCCGGTCCAGCGCGTCGGCGATACGGGACAGAAGGGCGGCAATATCCTGTTCGGCCATGATCATGTCGCTCGAAAAATCGTTGACGCCCCTTGCGCGGTCTTGCCACCGGGGCCAGATGAGGTGCCCGCACGCTAGCATGGGGCTGGCTGTGCGCCGAAGCCCGCTTGCCGCATGGCAGTTGGCCGGTTTCGGTTGCAACGGCCCCGATGGCTTGTATAGTCCCCGCTGCCGGCGTCGCCGGCGGTTTCAAAGAATTCGAGGAGCAGTTGATGTTCATTTCCACGGCCTATGCCCAGGCCGCTGCCGGTGCACCGGGTGGTGGCATGGAATCCCTGATGTCGCTGGCCCCGCTGGTGCTGATCTTTGTGGTCTTCTATTTCCTGCTGATCCGTCCGCAGCAGAAGAAGCTGAAAGAGCATAAGGCCATGCTGGACGCGCTGCGCCGGGGTGACAAGGTCGTGACAGGCGGCGGCATCATCGGCAGCGTGGTCAAGGTCGCCGACGACGAAGTGACGGTGGAAATCGCCACCGGCGTACAGGTCCGCGTCCTGCGCACCACCATCACCAGCGTCCTGGCCAAGACCGAGCCCGCCAAGGTGGACGAACGGTAACCGCCCTTCCCCACCGGGAG